>NZ_QUMG01000001.1:0-413353 GCF_003482095.1 Blautia sp. OF09-25XD | reverse complement strand
TAGCTATTGGACTTCAACTTGTTCAGCAGTCTTATCCGAACTGTAAGCCTTATACATGATTTCTGTCCGTCGGACCAATGGTTTGCCTCAGGCTTCCTTCAGATTCCATCTCACAATGGACACCCTTGCCTTGTTGGCTATGTGCTTCCCGCTAACAGGCGCACTTAGGACTTTCACCTTTAAGAATAACGTTCGCGCCGGGCGAACTGACATCCTCCCCCGCCTACAGAGGCGGGGGCTTCCTTTCGCAAAAAGCGAACCGTCGGTTCTCGTTCGATGACACCACTGTGTCAAGCATAAGCGAGCTATCCCCGTGTGCCCCACGGTTTTTTCTATATTCCTGTCACTGCAGGCTGTACATAAGACGCATACCCTCATTCCGGATATTGACTGCAGCATTGACATCCCTGTCATGGTGTGTACCGCATTTCGGACAGATCCATGCACGGATTCGCAGATCCTTCGTTTCGGTATTCTTATACCCGCATACACTGCACAGCTGGCTGCTTGCAAAGAAACGGCCTACTTTCACCAGCTGTTTTCCCTGTTCTTCCATTTTGTACTTCAGGAAATTCACAAATATCCCCCAGCCGTTATCCAAAACGGATTTGCCAAAGTGCAGCGCCTGTGACATTGCTTTCATATCGAGATCTTCTATACAGACGCAATCATACGCATCTGCAATCTTTCGCGATTGTTTGTGTAAAAAATCTCTGCGCTGGGCCGCTACTTTCTCATGCATTCTGGCAACCCGGATCCGCTGCTTTCCACGGTTTTTGGAACCTTTCTGCATTTTTGAGAGCTTTCGTTGTTCTCTCTTTAATTTCTGTTCCGCTTTTCTGTAATATCCCGGATATTCCGGTTCTCTGCCTTCACTGTCCCTGTACAGTTCCTGCATGGAAAAATCCAAACCAAGAAATTGATGCATGGGCTGTTTTTGTACTTGGTTTTCGTACTCGAACAGAACGCTTGCATAATAGTCCCCGCCCGGATTTTGACTGATGGTGACCGATTTGATCCGGTAATCTTCCGGTATCGCTCTGTGCTGTTTGACCTTCACATACCCTGCTTTTGGAAGCTTCAGGTGCCCATTTTCAAGGGCTACCGTGCCCTTCTGGTTATTCGTTGTATAAGAAGCGCGGGTTTTATGTCTGGATTTGAATTTCGGAAATCCAACTTTCGGATCCCGGAAGAAGTTATTATATGCCTTTTGCAGATTCATCTGTGCATTTGCAAGGGCTAGACTGTCAACCTCTTTCAGCCACGGAAATTCTTTTTTGTACTGCGCCGGGGTATTGTTCCGTTTCTTTTTCGTTTTCTCGTAATATTTGATTTTATCATCCAGCATTTTATTATAGATGAACCGTACACAGCCAAACGTTTTGGCAAACAGTGTTTTTTGTTCCCTGTTCGGATATATCCTGAATTTATATGCTTTGTTTGCCATAAGACCTGCCCCTTTTGCGGCTTTTTTCTCCCTGTGACTCAATATATTTTCTGATGACTTCTATTGGTGCGCCGCCTGTTGTAAGCAGGCAGAAACTCTGGCTCCAGAAACATTCTTTCCACAGTTTCTGCCGTATCTGCGGAAATTCTTTTTTCAGGAGTCTGCTGCTTGCACTTTTATATGCATTTATGAATTTGCTGATTTCTGAATTTGGGTGCGCCCGAAATAAAATCTGGACATGATCTTTATCATAATTCCATTCCTGCAACATAATGTTATACTTCGGTGCAATATACACAAAGATTTCCTTTGAACGTTCGGAAACCGTTTCATCAAAGACCTGCCTGCGGTATTTGACAACAAGGACAAGATGGTAATACAGCAAAAATACCGAATGTGCATTATTGTCTAATTCCATATATGTTCAGCCTTTCTTTTTTTCTTCGACTGATTTTATTATAACGCTTCTTATCCTGTATTTCAATATTTTATGACGGACGCAATTCATCCCCCACTTTAGAAGTCGGGGACTTCTTGCTGAGCATAGTTAAAAACTGAAAATGATACCTTCTATATTGTTTGCGATGAAAAAAGCGTATATCTGGTTACAGAACAACTTCCCATTGATATGGATTTAGCGCTCATTATTGATGACACGATAAATCAGTATAAGCATAAAACTCCTATGCCACTCAAGTCAAAGTTTAAAAAAATTTTTGATGATGCCTGGGGAAAGGCTCATTTGATGCAAATGGAAGATCTGCCGGCTGAAGAAAAATATGCTTTCTCTCTCTTTTACAAAAAGGCAAACGACACCATGACAGATGAAGAGAAAGAAAAAGATGAGTGGAGTTGGGATGATGAAGATCCTGTTGCTGATAAAGCAGACTTTTTGTACAGCTATAAACTCGCTGCTGACGTATTACAAAAAAAACGGTTATAGCTATGAATACGTAAAATTCGTTGCCGAATTAGACCATCACGATGTGCCAACTTTTAAAAACGATCTTGAGTGGTTGTATGACGGATTCTTTTGGCGGAGCACAATGGCAAAGTATATGTAATATCAAATGAGGAAGAAAAAATGGAAATAAGAGAGATGCTTTCTGAATCAAGAGCTGAATTCTCCAGGCAGTATAATATTCCTGTGCGAACTTTGGAAAACTGGGAATCCGGTAAGAGCAGCTGTCCTGAATATGTTCGTCAGCTTCTTGAAAAAGCTGTAAGGGAAGATGTGATGTCACAATAAAAATATCTAAATAGGGTGTACGTTTTTATACATTGTCAAATGGACAATAAAATGTTAAAATAAAGTCAGAGATTCAATTATTGAACAAAATGTAGACCATATCTAAGAAGTTATTTGTACAAAGAGGAAAAAATGAGTAAAGGTAAGAATATTGCTTATGTAAGAGTATCAACGGTTGAACAAAATGAAGCCAGGCAACGAGAGGCACTGGGAAAATATAATATTGATAAGTGGTTTATTGAGAAGGCATCCGGTAAAACGATGAAAAGACCTAAACTTCAGGAAATGCTGGGGTTCATTCGTGAAGATGATGTCGTATATGTGGAAGAATTTTCCAGACTCGGCCGGACTGCATATGATCTCTTAAGTATCATGAAAAGAATCGAGAATACTGGAGCAAAGTTCGTAAGTCTCAAAGAAAACTTTGATACATCGACACCGACAGGACGTTTGCAGCTCACCATGATGGCAGCCATTGCAGAGTTTGAGCGAGAAATGATTCTGGAACGGCAGCGGGAAGGAATAGCCATTGCCAAAAAAGAAGGACGCTACAAAGGAAGAAACAAAATCGTTGTTCCTGGAATCGAAGAATACTATAATCGTTATATGACCCGACAGGCAACGAAAACGCAGATTGCAAAAGAATTGAAAATAAGTAGATGTACGCTTGACCGCTTGTTCCGAGAATATAAAATAAGTCAATGAAGAAATGGAGGCGCAATTTATGTATGAAAAAAATATTAATATTATTATGGGAAACCAAATCGCCACTTCATATGTTCGGAAAAGGGATTGTTATAATCAATTGAAAGGTTTCATGCAGCATGAATATCCTGGAAAGATTTGTGCTTTATATGGCCTACGAAGAACCGGAAAAACAGTAATGATGTATCAGTATATATCAGAACTATCGGATAAAGACAAAGAAAAAACAGTATATATTCTTTGCCTACGGGAATGTGATATGCTTGAATTGCGGCAGGCAATGGAAGATTTATACGATAAAGGCGTTCGCAACTTTTTCCTAGATGAAATAACGGAAGTTACAGACTTTCAAAAATATGGAAATACTTTTTCAGATTATTTTGCAGCAAAAGGAGCTAAAATCGTTATCGCTGGAACGGACTCATTGGGAATTATGCTTGCGCAATCCGATATTTTATATGATAGGATTCAAATGATACATACATCCTATATTCCTTTTGCGGAGTTTTCAAAACTTATCGAAAATGATTCCGTAGATGAATATATTGAATACGGAGGAACATTAACAAAAAGTCCATATAAAACATTGCAGGCCAGCGAAGAATATCAAAATACCGCTATTGTTGGAAATATTTTACATTCATTGGAGAAAAGCGAAGATGCAAGAAGGTATGGAGCTGCAATAACTGAGTTGTACGAACAGAATGAATTGAAATCTGTTTTGAATAAAATGATTAATAAGTTCAGCTATTACACTACGGTCAAAGCAGTTAACAAGTGTTTTAAAAGTGCCCCGCTGTATTCTACGATCCATAATATTCAAGAACCATCTTATGTGTCACTAATTAACACGGAAGAAGCCAATCAGGCAACCAAGAATGCTTTGGGAATTAAGGATTTGGATGAAATGCAAACGTCTTTAAGTAAGCGACATCTGGATGAACTAAAGAATTACTTGTTGGAACTCGAACTATTTCTCGAAATTCCATCATATATTTCATTGAATAGTGGGGAACGTTCTGAAGATTTAGAAATTTTTATGCAACCAGGTATGATATATGCCCATTCAACTGCTTTGATCAAAAATTTGGCGGATGATTCTATGTGGAAGGATACTTGTGGTATAGCTGACAGAAATTTATTTATTTTAAGAGCAGATCATTTCGTAAAAGGAATTTTACTTGAAAATATAATTCTTGCGGAAACATATAAAACATTCCAAAAGATTGATCTGGATCGTTATTACGTATCACAATTAAGCATCACCTTGAGAAACAACAACCAGCATGTTGAAGCTGATATGATACTGGTTGATAAGCAAAAAGGAGAAAGCTATCTGTTTGAAGTAAAATACTCTAATCAGATCGTAATAGATCAAACAAAGCATTTAAGAAACACTGATTTTTTGGAATATATAGATGAAAATTTTGGAAAGGTGAAAAGCCGTTTGGTACTTTATACGGGAGCTTCTTCAAAACAAAATGATGTACTTTATTTGAATGCAGCAACGTATTTAAAACGACTTTCGATAGTTTCCAATACTCCACGGCCAGAGATAAAACAATTACTTAATGAAAACTGCAATACTTCCAAACCAAATCTCAAGACTACATCAAGAAAGAAACCACGTAAACTATAATGAATAGAGAGCTATCATAATCACATTAACTTTAAAATCCGTGTCAATTATTGACACGGATTTTTTTCATAGACGAGGAGTTGATTTTTTAATATTTTTCTTTTTAGGTTGATCGGGAGACATATATATTTTTTTTGATTTAAGGATAGATCTTGATTGATGGACTATTAATTTGTTTAATTCAGTTACTCTCCATTTTGGTAAACCGTTTGATGAATCAGAAAATTCAAAGTCCTGTAAATTTCTTAGATCTGATCTTATATCTGGAGTCATTACCATGGCTGCAGTTTCTGAAAAGTCTGTACCGATTCGTGGAATTTTTTCGCTCAAATAGGAATCGAGATCACGAAAATCATCTTCCATTGCGTATGGTAATAAACTTTGATTGTGATCGAATACAGGTGCCATTTTTATCGGTTGAAGAGTATCAGTTTGAAATAATATTCCATAATTTCCTTTGTGACGGTCAGTGTTGACTATAAGGGCATCTAAAACTAGCATTCTACGAAAAGCGTTTTCGCTACCAATAGAAGAAAAGTATTGCAGGGTTTGGGCAATACCGGCTTCTACTCCGATGCATTTATAAGTTGGAGCGAAACCATATTGCTCATTTGTAAAAAGCGGACATTTAGAGGCTTTTTTTTCATGGTAATTTACAACATCGTATGGAACGGAGTCTGGACAAAATACAGCGGCTAGTTGTGAAGCATACATCTCACTGTATGGCTCAAGCCCAGCATTCGCACCACCTTCAGACCCTCTTTTCATGAGGAAAATTTGATTGTCTAAACGAGTCCAACACTTTGCAAAAGTTCCATCAGTAGAAAATTCAGGGGAAGCTGTTGAAAAATGTTCACCATATAAACCACCTTCAAAGGCTATCCGAGCAACAACGTCATCGAAAGGATTTTGGAATAACGAAACATTATTCCAGGAAAGATGACTCTTTGCTGGACGAACCCAAAACGTATCATTTAAAGTTGCAGCATGTGTAACTTGAAGGAAGCCTTCTAAATCATAACAGTTGCAACGCTTAAGCAATTTTTCAATGTGCTGGCGATTGCTAGGTGCTCTACGATTTTCGATCCAGTCTTTAAATGTTTTGAAACCAATTGGTAATTGTGAAAATATATGATGAATTTCAAAATATAAGTCATTAAATTCATCTCTTGTACAGCTTACAGTTGCAACAATATTATCTTTATTCATTAATTCATATTCGTTTGTATTAAAATATGATACTGACATTTTTAAATCACCTCCGTAGTAATGGAACTATATTAATTTTATCATTTTCCTCAAAATAAAACAACAACTGTAAATGTGGAAGAAAGCTATTTATTATTTTTTTTTTCTGTGAAGCTTTATGCAGCTGTTCTATTTTACGCTGTAATATTTTCATGCTGTCAATATCTGATTGTGCAGCAAGTGTTCGAAGATCTTCTAAGGTCCACTCTTCTGTTCCTGCTGCATCGAGAAAAAGCGCAGCCTGTTCTTCAGAATGGGATGGATCATAAATGTATTCCTTTGCAAGTCTCTCACGTTCAGCCTGTTCTTGAATGTCTAGTTCTTCTTTGCGTTTTATTTTAGAGTCATGAAAAAAAGATGACCAGATTATTCGACGTTTAACGGGAATGTGTTCAAGCTGCTTCTCTTCTTCCTGGGCAATTTCATTTTCTTTAGCTTGATATACTTCCAACTGCTTTTCAAGTTCATCAATTCTATTATTCAGAATAGCAATTTGTTTTTCATAAGAAGCTGCAGTTCCCTGAGATTTCTGCAGCGATTCAGTCGCATCAACGAGTTGTTGCTGAATGGAAATTTTTTCTTTCTCTGAATCCTGCAGCTGATGAAAAATATCTTCCTTCTCAATGGAAATTTTTTCATGCTCCTTCTGCATAGCATTTATTCTTTCTTGCAGGTCACCTTTAGATTTATGTAGATCATCTTTCTCTTGCTGGACGGCAAATTGCTGCTGCAACAAAGCGGACATTTCGTTGTAAGCGTCTAGTTGGTTATGAATCAATGGAACGTATTGCTCCATTGATTTTTGAATCTGTTCAATATCTGCACTGCTTTTTTTTTCAATATAATATTTCTTCCGAATAGACTGAAAAATTTCTACAGAAGAATTTTTTACGGAATCTTCCAACATGGCTACGAGATCTTCCGGATCTTGATCGAAAAGACTGATCATGCGTAATTGCCATGATGTAGTATCCTCATTTATATAAGGAAGCATTTTTTCAATCCAATCTTTGGGAAATCCCAAATTCAGTAATAAACTTATTTTTCCACGCGCATTTTTTTCCTGTTGAGAATCTAAAATTTCATTACGTTTTTCTTCAGAATATTTTTGGAAAGCCATTTTCACTACTCCTCTTTATCTCTTTTGGATCTTTTTTAATTTTGATAAACGTCTGGATGCCTGTTGCAAATTTTTGATTTCTTTCTGTAGTTGTTTTTCTTTTTTACTATTAGATTCTTTTTGGTGTATCAATTCTTCGATCGGATAGTTTTCTTCGATCTCATCCAATCGGTTTTCAAATTTCCCTTCCATTTCAATAGGAACAGCGGCATTCGCAAATGCACTTTGAATGGAAAGATATTCGGAAATGACATTCTCTGTTTCTGAATCTTCACGGCTAGACTGTATTGCACGAAGTTCTCTTCGAATGGAATCGGTCATTTGATTCAATTCATCCAAGCGGGAGGACAAATCCTGAACGGTTCGAATTTTATTATCTTGCACGGTTTGCAGGTCACGCAAATTTCTATCAGCCTCTTTTGAATATTCTCGAATGTTCCCTGTGCCACTAGTAACTGTGCGTTCGGAATTTTTTAACCTCCAGTATGGAATCATATAACGTTTTTGATGCTGCGTAAGGTATAAACCATTTGCTGAACGAAAACCAGAGCCGATGGAAGATTCAAAACCTCGAATATGTGGTGGCAGTCGTTTTAATGATTCTGGAATTTCCATCTTATTTAATGAAATGCGCTTTTGAATACTTGCGACAGTGTATGATTTTCCAAGAACGTAATTTCTACGGTATCGTCCGGCCGGAGTTTTAAAATCTTTAAATGAAAGATATTCAGAATTCCATTTTTGTGAAAACCCAATTTTTACTTGATATGACTTCCTCATTATAGAAAGAAAATCATCGTAGGAATCAGATTGCGCTATTGCCATGTCAATAGCTTCACGTAATCGTTGACTTCCGGATGGATCTTTCTTTTCCCTCCATGTTCCATAATCAACGCCTTTTCTTTTTCCTGGAACGTAAGTCAATTTTTTCAGTCCATATTTTTCGCAAAGCTGATCCGTTATCGGTTGAATGTTACTCTTCCACTGTCCATCTGAATAATGATACTTTACTCCGTCTACTAAACTGACAGAATTAAAAACTATGTGAGCGTGCATATGCGCGTGATCTGTATGGACAGAAAAAACGTATTCATATTTTCCGGCGAGATATTTTTCACAAAAATCCTGAGCAATATTGAAGCAGGTGATAGCATCCGTTTCGCCTGGTGCGAAACTAATAATGAAGTGATAACATTGTCGGCCATCCAATTTGCGAAATTCTTGTTTTGTTGCCATCATCCGGTTATATACTTCCTGTGTAGTGGAACCCGCGTTTCCTCCGATATAACGCTCTTCTGTTTTGTCAGGATTCAAAATATAATCAATGCAATTATAGAGTCCTGCGTTAGGATTTCCGGATTTCCGTTCTTTGACATGACTCAGTTTGGTGATTGCCATTTTGAAATCTCCTCTTCCAATTTTTGAAAATCAAACTCTAATTTTTCAAGCTGCCGTTTACATTCAGAGATTTTTTCCAACATTTCTTCCGGATAAAAAGATCCTGCCGAATTTTTTTCGATCTGCAAAAGTTTGCTGTCAATATTGAGTAAGGCCTGTTCGACTTGACGAAAATTCTTTTTTAAAAATGAAAATTTGAAATTGTGGAATCGTGTAAAACGCTGCATAAGTATTTTGAAATATTTATTTTTGTGGATTCCGGATTTTCCATTTTTGCTTTTTCTAAAAAAATATCATAATCAGTTTGAGAAATTCGAATGGCAACTACCTTCGTCAGTTTCTCAGAGGCAGTTGCTTTTTTATTTTCTTTTTCCATCAATACTTTCCTCTTTTCTGTACTCGGTGATAAAAATTTTCGAGACAAATCAATTAAAAAAAAGCCCATGGACGTTTTACGACCATGACAAAAATATCCATGGACGTTTTATGACCATGGGCTTTTTGTGGAGAAAAATGCGTTTTTTATGAAAATCCCGGAAAGCCGCATAAACACTGGGGCTGCAGGCTCATGGACGTTTTACGACCATAAGAAACACATTCCTATTTCTTAATTAGCAAGATACGCAAATTGTAAACAATTTGCATCTTGTTAGGGAGTCCCCTAAGACCCCTTTTGCTCGATTTTATATCGAGCGTAGGTATAAGGTAATGTAAATTTTTACAATTCTTACTTAATGTAGATGAGATAATCTTCATCACTGTCTTCAAAATTTGTTTTATCACCATCATCAGTTGTGTTTGTTTCTATGTTCAATGCTCCAACAATTCCATCCATCACTGCGTCTGTGATGAGTTTTTTCAAAGAATTTTCTGGAGTGAAAATTGTGTCATATGCTTTTATTGCTTCAAGAAAAAAATCAGTTCGGTTTGCAAATCCATATTCATTGAAGCGTTCAATTTTTGAAATCAATTCGGGATTGCTCACATTGAAATGATAATTTTTGCTTTCCATTTGCTACCTCGATTCTATTTGAAAAACGGGACGTCCTCACCCCAAAAGGATGTCCCGCAAAAAATTAGTCAGCTAAAAACTCAAGATCATTTGAATCATAATGAGAAATTTTTTGTTCCGGAACAGTGCTGGATGTTTCTTCTGTTTCAGAATTTTCTTCTACGTCATCAGTTGATTCTTCTGAAGGTGCAGAATTTCCGGTCGATTGTGAAACTGAATTTTTCAACTCAGGAGAATAAGTGCTCTGCAAAAACTTCCACATCTCTTCAAGATCTGGCTTTCCATTTTTGCTTGCAGACTTCAAATAAGCTAAAGTCTCTTCGTAACTTTCTGTCTGATACTGAACAGTCAAACGTTCCTCTTCTGCCATAAGTTTATTGAGTTTATCCTTTGTCTTTTTGATTTCGGTCTGAACCTTTTTTAACTTTGCTGTTGTTGCCTGAGTTTTTTTTTCTTTCCATTTTAGTTACCTCACTTTTAATTTTTTATGAAACACAGAATAGTGATTCTGCATTTTTCTGATTATTTTGAAATGTGTGGTGTGAAAATAATTCATTATTTTTGTATAGGGACAGTCTGTGATGCACGATAATGGACTGTGCAGCGTGATGATAATTTGCTTTGCACTGCAATTTCTTCTTGCGAATGAAAAAAAGTAAACTGCTTAATAACTTTAATATATTTCTCTTTATTGAATGGCTGCAGTGCCTGCAGTACAATGGCAGAGCGTATTTTTTTTGAAAAGAGGCACGGAAGATCGAGCATCCTGGCCCTTAATATTTTTCCGGTTGATGTATCGAAAAGTGCTATGAATAAATTTATTCCGTACTTACAATTCGGAAAAATAAATTGTTTGCTCTGCCATGTGTCTAAGTATGGAGAATATGAGATGCTGCACCAGTCAGAAGATCCAAAGCGAAAAGAGATAAACATGATTTTTGAAAATTCTGTAATTCGAATTTCAAATTTTTTTTCGAATCCATCCAATTCTTTCAAAGAAGGATTTGCTCGAAAAATAAAAAGCACTGCACCAACTTCATCAAAATGTATATACGCACTATCTGGATAGCCGATGTATTTTCTGATACTGCTGGATGGAAATTCGTCTGCGCATCTATTTTTCTTCTTCATAAAAAATCGTATTTACAGTCTTGGTGTTTTCTTTTTCTTTGGTTTTCTCTTAGCAGTTTTATTTACAACTTTCTTTTTTTCTGAATTCACTTCTAGTTCTTGCGGAAGTAATTTTGTTGCAAGCTCTGGAAAAGCTTTAACTATTTTTTGATCCAGGACAGTTGAGTGTTCCCTAAATAAGTCAAACATTTTCCGCATACTTTTATCCGGATGAAAATTGTTCGGATCGGATTTTTTCCAATCTTTGTAATGACCAGAAAGATGACTCTTTCTTTCGTCGGTTATTTCAAGCCCATAGTGTTGACAAAACATAATACTCATAACATCAGCTTCAAATTCTTTTTGATGCAAATTTGTATTCAGAGATTCTTCGACAGATCCATGTGCAAGAGCGTGTCCGAATTCATGTGTTAATGTTGAGAAAGCAGCGGTATCCTGTAAAGTTGAAGCAATATGAATTTCGTGTTCTGACGGACTGTGATAGCCATAAAGGGAAACTCCTTTAATATTTTGTTCCTGGTCTTGCAGAAAAACTTTAAGCCCAAGATTCTCTTCACAGTATTCTTTTAATATATTTGTGCAGCTTCTGTGAAATTCAGATGGAATTCCACGGTCAAGAAGCTTTGGATATTTTTCCGGAGGAAAGTTTGTCTGCGTAATATCAAATGTATATCCTTTTTTGAAATACGAAAGTTTCTCTCCTTCTATTTCTCCGACATCATAAGCGGCCTGCTGTTCTTTGGATGCTTTACTATAAGGAATATCTCCATCATCTGTTTTTAAAATAGTGATCGGTGTATGGACGTACACTTCCATTCCATGCTCACCTTTTTTTACAGAGTAACCAAGTTCTTTCCAGGCTTTAAAGGATTTACAGAGTAAAGCTCCTCTTTGCTGTTGAGCAATGAGCATCATGTTGCGTGGTGAATAAGCGTAAGAAAATTTGCTGGAGAACTGTAAAAATTCAACAATCTCTTCCGGATTTTGATTCCATCCATTAATAATCTCATTGATTTTCTTATCCAGACTTTCTAGTTCCTCTGATCTGTTTTTTTTCTCTTCGGCCATAAGGTATACTTCCTCTCTAAGTTACTTTAGTTTGCTTGTTTCATATAAAACTGCAGCATAAGACATAATTTTTCCGGTGGAAGAGTTAAACAATCTTTGATCTTCTTTTCCGGGATATGCCGATTCATAGCTTCTGTGATGTTTGATACTTCATCTTCGGAAAGTTCGAGTATATATCTTCGGATAACATCTTCCAGATTCCCGGAAAGATCCCAAGATTGACGCACATCATAAACAGAAATGGTTTCTGCGGCAGATTCTTCATCTGCCTCCAAGGAGGATGTGTTGTCTGACGTATCATAAATTACAGAATTCATTTTTTCGTTGACAGCATTCTGTAATTTTAAAGTGGCACTATCATCTTCCAATTTCTTTAACTGTTGAAGCAAAAAAAGATTTCCTTGCGGGCCATTCAGTTTCGGATCATCCAGATCCAGAGAACAAAATTCATCTTCGCTGAGTTCGAATAACATGCCGGAAGATTTCCCTTCTTTTAGATCATCGCGTATTTTTGCTTGAAGACCTTCATCCGGAAAATAAAATTTCTCCTGGTGATTTACTGTATGCAGGTTTCCGTTTTTATCACGGAAAATTTCAACTGGATGGGTATAAGGTCCATATTTTTTTGCCTTCAAATAAGAGGGATCATGGAATGGCTTATATTTTTTGTCGATGATTGGTTTACTTGCAAATGGAAGAATGATGCAACTGTCTTTATCCATTTGTGCAACTTCATTTGCATCCATAAGCGAACGCTGCAGGCGATCGTAGCTTGTGCTGCTGCTTCCGTTTTGACCGTATGAAACACTACCGGATGCCTTTTCGATTGTGGCAGCACCCAACATTTTACTGATAGTTTCCTGGGTGTCATACGCACCACGGCCGGAACCAAGAAATAAAAATACAGCACAGGAATCCATGAATACTTTCCATCCGTCACCCTTGTACATGGTTTGCAGCTGACTAATTGATTGCAGGAACAGCATGACAGCAATGTTACGAGATCGAAGGGTTGTGATTAAATGTTCAAAACCTTCCGGCCGTAACCCGTTGCCAAACTCGTCCATCCAACACTCAACACGAATAGGAAGAACACCATGGTAATTCTGATCTGCTTCTACCAAAAGTTCATCGAACAGCTGTTGATAAAGCATATTTCCCACAAAATTGTAGCTGCTATCGTTTTCTTTTAGGACTAGAAATAATGCTACTTTACTTTTTCCATCCCTGTGCCAACCGGTTCCAAGTTCCCATAAGTTCATATCATCTGCTTCAAAAATGCGCTGAATAGATTTCGAATAAAAGAACTTGAATTTTCCATTTAAAATTAAAAGAACGGAAGCAACTGTTTCGGGCGCACCTTCTTTTAATTTACGATAATCTCTGACAGCTGGATGATCTGGATACATATCTGCTAATGCATCCATTAATAAAGATAATTCTGTGGACTCTTCTTCATCCTCAGAGCGAGGTGGTACTTTTTTACTTTCCAGCTGCATGAGCTTTGTTACTTGATTTAAAGTTTGCGTAGCATATACAGGTTCCCATTTTAAACCGGCTTCTGCAAAAATCTTTTTTTTATCTGGTACAGATACAGCCCACACGAAATAAAAGAGAGACTGCAGATAAAGAGCGCAACCATCATCCCAGAAAGGGTCGCCTTTTTGGGCATCCGGGGGTTCCACAGACTTGAAAATATTCATAATCAATCGTGGAATATCATCTTCTGTTCGGATATAAACAAAAGGATTGTATCGATCAGAAGATTCCATGTTTTTTAAGTTCAAAACACGGATCTGATAACCGTTCTTTTGCAAATAGTTTCCATATTTTTCCACAAGTTCACCTTTAGGGTCCATGAATAAATAGGAAGAAATACATTTTAAAATATTTGGAGCAATCACAAATAATGATTTACCGGTACCAGGAGCACCGACAACAATCATATTATTATTTGGAAAGGATTTCGAACCGGATAAAGCCTGATTTACGTGTTTGGAAAGAATGCGGTTATTTTCCGGATGCTTAAGATCGGCCATGCGTTTATTTGCAGTGTCCGGATCATCCCATTCTGCAGAACCATGTTCGATGTCTGAATGTGTGTTGCGATGCGTATCCAAATAAAACGCAAGAAAAAATACCCATCCGGTCAGACCACATCCAAGACTAATCAATGTGTACTGATTAAAACAGCGCCATGGATGATTCATCCATGACGCTGTTTTAAGATTTATATCATTACCAGGTTCACCCAAAATACCTGCAAATACAAGGCAGATTAATTCGACCAAAATAAGAATAAGCACAAGACTTTTAATTGGAATCTTTTTTTTCTTTATCATTTTTTCTCCTTATATTAAAGCTTTAAGTCTTTTTTCCTTATAGGGGAAGATTTAGGCTTGTGTTTAGAAGCAGGATTTTGAGAAAACTTTAAAATCTTATTTTGATTCTGGCCGAACTGTTTTGTTATGTTTTTGCGTCGAACTGGATCATAATAAGGTAGTATTTGCGCTCCTTTCATATTCAATAAAGGATTCGATGTTGGTGAATCATTTTTAAAAATTTCATATTCCTTTTGTGGATCAATTGCTGAAACAAGAGTTTTTCCGTCATCAGCAATGGAAAAAAGAGGAAGTTTGATATGCAATTTAGAACCAGGAATACGAGAAATAAAAGTCTTGTCATCCATAATATCATCAACAAGACTACAATTAATGGTAACGGGAAAAGCTGCTTCTTGAGTAGAAACATCTGGAGAGCTTTGTGAAACAGTTTTTTCCATAGATTTTGCTTTTGATGATTGCTTTTGAGGAGCTTCGGACGGAGTTTCAGTTTCTGCATACGGAATATAATCTAAACGATGTGTTTCGTCAGATTGTTCTGTATACTTGGAAAATTCTTTTCCAGACAGACTGCCGGAAGGAGTCTGAAGAATCCCTTTTTCATCCGGACGATAGACATTATAATTTTTTTCCGGATCAAGAAAAATAATAAAGCCCTTACCATTGTCAACGGAAAGAGCTTCCTGAATACGAACATATTCTCGGTCACCTGTCTGCAGCGCAATTTCATCTTCTCTTCTGGCAGCTACTCTTTGAGAAGGAATATATCGTTCGATTAACCCTGGTCGGTTCTTTAAGGTTTCATAACGATCGACTTCTTTCCCAGCCAGGGCTTGCTCAAAAGACTGTGCATTCAGATTTTTTCCTTTCTGCCAATTTTTTGGATCGGTTTTTTCCTTTATTTCCGGCGAAGCTGTTTTCATATAATCTTCCTCTGACATACGGCCAGAATCAAAATATTCTTGTTCAGTTATATCTTCTACCAAATTTTTAGCTGCATCCGGAAATTCTTCTAAATATGCTTTAATAGCTGCTGCGAATTGTTGCAGAGATTGATTCGCAACGGCAATCTGGATGTGATTATCTCCATATTTAAGATCCGGAAGAACAGAATAGTTCACGCCACGTTCGTCCAATATATCCAGGAATTGCTCTAGTTGCTCATTATCTTCCGAAGCATCTCCGAGTGCAAGACTTTTGATTTTATAATTTCCGGAAGTAAGAGCTTTCAACTCTTCAAAATCCAGTGGACCACCAAGATCGAGCTGGTTTGTTACATAAGATTCGTATAATGCCTGCCATTTTGCAACGTCTTTTCCACGTATGGCAATTTGCTGGCAGGAATCCTGAATATCCAGATCAGGAAGGAGACAGTAGGTAATTCCAACCTCTGTCATGGAATCCATGAGTTTATCCAACTGTTCCGGATCGCGTGTGGGGAGATTTGCGATAATATAATCTCCATCACAGGCTTTCATGAATTGTGTAAAACTTTTGAAGTCTGACGTGGAGATTATATGTTGCTTATGTAGTTTCATACAAAATTGAATCAGTCGGAAGGGAGAAAGCAGAGCTTTATTTACTACCTTTCCGGTTACACTACCTGCGGAAGCTGCTGCTTTAACAGCCCCTTTAAGAACAATCATTTCTGTGTTGACCAAGATAGCAAGGTCACCACTTCCACCTGCATCTTCAGCTGCCATTTTTAATACCTCCTTTAAATAACCTTTTTAGTTGTCTTTTTTACCTGCTTCTCGGGTTTCTGCTCAGGACGTTGCATTTTAGAAAGTAATGTATTTGTTCTTTCCTGCAAATTACCCAATGTACGCTCCATAGCGTAAATCTTACGCTGGACAGAAGCAATCTTACCCTTTTCTGGGTCCCACGGGACATATTCAAGAAGTTCTTTTCCGGTCAATGCCCGGCCAACGTTTTTTACACTATTGGAAACATCTTGTACGGCCTGCTTTGCATCGTTCAGCCGCTGGAATAGTACATCGAGAGAATCCTGCGTATGCTGCATTCCCTTTTGCAACGAAGCCAAAGCTTTTGGAACATGAATTTTTTCAGCAAACGATAAAAGCGCATTTTTTCCAGCAGTTTTTAATTTACTCTTAGTCTGCAGAACAACATTGGCAAGGCGGGACTTGTTAAGTGTTATGAGTTTTTCACTCTGATCAAGATTATTCTGTACAGTATCAACACTGTCAGAATCATTAAAAAATCTTTCGTCAATAGAATTTACCTGTTCTTTGAGTTCCCGGAATTCTACTTGCATTTTCTGATGCTCTTCTTGTAATTTATCCAGATGACTTCCGAGATATTGCAACAGATTAGCTGCTTGAGACATATCATTTTTCAGAAGAGCCTGTAGTATCTCTTGAAATGGTTCCTGATCAACCAATGGAAGAGATATATCCATAAGATTTTCCATTTTTGCTTGTTGATGTTCTGCCTCCGGACTTTCCGGAGTGGTGTTTTGATGCTGCATAACTTCTTCATTGTTGGATGAAGGGATACTAATTTCAGGTGCAGAATTAAGATCAAGGACAGCAGTTTCTTCTGGAGTTTGTTCGGAAAGCGGAACTGCAACTTCTTCGTTTGGCTTTTCAAGAGTAATAGAACTTCTGGTTGGCCGCTGTGGAAGTTGTTTTCCAGAATTTAAACATTCCCTTGCTTCTCTTACATAGGAAAGTAGAGCATTTGCATAAGATACATTTTTTGAATCACAATTTAACTTCTGCAATCGTTTGGCTCCAAGTTCTGTATCGTTTAATTGTTGATGCCGCTCAAGGTAATCCGATAAAGCAGGTGGAGTGCTGTGCGTAACGCCATCCATTAACGTGTCGGCCACTTTAACTTTAGAAAGATCAAGGAATGCATTATACTCCTGCGGCGTACCATTCATCAAATAATGAAGTTCATAATTAAGAACACCGGATTCTTGGTGAATCAAAAAGCTATCTGCGTCTGATAATGGGATTTTGTCTCCGACGGACAACTTTTCTACTGTACTTTGCAATATAAAAATCATAGGCTCTTGTACATCTAATTTACTTTGAGAACCCCATGTTTCACGGCGTTGCTGCATAGTAGCCAAAGGGAGTTTGATTCCATTTTTAATCTCTTCATCTGGCATTCCAGAAGCTTTTTCCAAGTTGATTTCATTAAGCTCATCATTAGTCAGTTGATATATGTACCTTCGAATAACATCGCCCAAAAGCCCGGTCAAGTCCCAGTCTTTCTTTCGTTCTTCAAAATTATTTTCAATTTCTTGTGACATAAGAACCCTTCTTTCTTTTTAGTTCATGTGTTGTAACTGATCCTGAAAGGATGTTGAAGTGTTGGATAAACGATTGGCTGTACGTTTCATTCCATATAATTGCTGAGAGTATAAAGTGATCGCGTGTTCTCTTTGATTTAAAAGGTATAGATTGATTTCCTCTAATTCTTCGTTGGAAAGTTCGAGAGTATGACGATCCAGAAGAGTTTTTAATGTGGATGAAAAATCCCAATCCTTTTTCCGGGGGCCCAGTGACTCTGACATATGGTTTCCTCTTTTCTACAAGTCAAATTTTACTCATCGTTTTTTTGGGACGTTTCAGTGGATGCTGCGTAGGACGTGACTTCTGTTTGCGCTGCTCTTCATATTTGTGGTCAATATATGATAAGTCCTGATCGCGAAGCGCACGTACATTTTCAGCTCGTAATTCATAGTCAGATCCATTACTTGGCTTACCTTCTGCAGCGAGATCTGCCTCGATTTCATCAAGAGATTCATAGTATGATCGGTAAATACTCGCAACTTCTTCCACGTCTTCCGGGGTATAACCATTTTTCAAGGCAATAATTTTATGCTTTTGGACCCGAGGATCTTCTTCTTGCTCAACAGTCTTATTTGGTTCATCAAATGCTATTTCCTGATCTATTTCTTGACGTAATTTTTCTGCTTTCATTAGGTCAAGTGTAGACACCATCGCAGATAAAAGCTGTTTTTGATTTTCAACCAGTACTTCTTGTCGCTCAATTAATGTATCTATATCCATAGTTTCTTTCTCCTTTTTTGTAATAAAAAAGACTGCTTAGCAGTCTTAAATGATTGGGCGTTTTTGGGAACATTTTGTATGCTTGTTTACTGTTTTTTGCCTTTTGAAAATATTATTTGAAAAGATATTCTTTTTTGATATATTCTTCTAACGTCATTCCTGCGGCAGCAGATTCCTGATTAAGTTCTTCCTCTACAGGAATTAAATCCGGAACATAATCTGTAAATAGCGGCTCATCAGGCAAATCTAAACCAGAATTAAGGCAGTATCTACATTTGGATACATATTTATCAAAATCTGTCAAGTATTTTTGCTGCCATGATCCTTTCTTTACAGATTGCTCGTTAAAAATCTCGTGAATTTTCATGGATTTCTCAGAAAGTTCCGCTTGCATTTTGTCAATAGACTTATAGTATGATCGGCAAATACTAGCAATTTTCTCCGCTTCTTCTGGAGTATAACCCTTTTTCAAGGCATTAATTTTATGTTTTTGAATCCGAGGATCTTCTTCTTGCTCAATAGTTTTTTTCAGTTCAGCAGAAAGCTGTTTTTTATCTTTGATTGGTCTTTTTTGTTTTTGAATTAATGCATTAATATCAAATTTCATATTTCTTTCGCCTCTTTCATTTTTTCTCACTTTTATAATAACAGAAAATTAGGTATATGCAAGAAGCCGGGGATAGATTGCTGAACATAGGTTAAAGGGTTGGCTGTTTTTTTGTGGCTTTCTTATTCGTTGTTTGCTGCTTTGGAGAAATAAAATCATTTGCAGCATATTCCTCTACCGTCATTCCCGCAGCAGCAGCTTCCTGCTTAAGTTCTTCCTCTATTTTTTGCCTTTCTGCAATTAAAGCTGGATCGTAATCTTTTAACATCGGTTCATCGGGTAAATTCAAACCAGAATTAAGGCAGTATCTGCAGTCGGATACATAGTTATCGAAATCTATCAAGTATTTTTCCTTCCATGATTCTATCTCTACAGATGGCTTGTCAAACAGAACATGCACTGTTACTGATTTATCGGAAATTTCTTCATGTGCTCTCAAATACAGCACCAGCTTATTTAAAAGAAACAGTCCATTGGTACGGATTTTCTCTGCAAGTTCCGGTGTATTACTGGATGCCACCGAATCATAATACTCAGAATCATATGCATACATAAGTGCCATATTATGAAGGTGATCGATCAAGGAACCCTCATAATCACCGAAATCCTGGCGGCCTTCATAGGAAAAATTTTCTTTCCCCATATTATAATTCAACAGGAATTTTGTCTTTTCATAATAGTGGCCGCCATATTGTTCTCGAATATCGGCATCAATTAATTCAAACCTTTTATTTGCTTCTGCGATCGGAATAACCTCGCCATCTTCAAAATCGTTACACTCTGACCAAGTTATTGTAACAGTAGGTTCTTTACAGCGATCCTGATAGTCCTTTGCAACACGTTCGATGCAATCATATTCGGAATAAATACTGCTGTCAGCATACATATCATATGCCTCTTTTGCGAGATCTTTCGAATATTTATGTGGTACATCATATGAATTTTCCAATTCGGCAACCATAAAACTGGTAACAAATTCTTCGTGGGCTTCCATAACTTCTTCGGCCGTCAAGGTATATTCTTTCCCATCTCGTTGTATTTTCATGTTTTTACTTCTTCTTTTTTTTGATTTGTGGTTCAAAAAAGGCAGCCTCAAAATTAGGCTACCTTTTTCGGAAAATTTATAAGTATCAGTTTTCCTTGGAGACTATGAATTCCAGTTTTCGTTCTCCATATACGCTATTAAGATGTTATTGAGGCGCGAAATATTATGTTTATTTTGCTCGATTTGCTTTTGAATCCAGTTTTTCTGTGTCTGATTTGTAATGTCACTTAAATCATACTTAATAATAACGTAAGTATCATCATATTTTGAGATTGCCGGTGAATCCATGGGAAGAAAAACCCACTCGCCAAATATGTCTCCGGTTTTGTATAAGTAATCATCTACAACCAGAACATATACGCCGGTATGTTTGATTTTATTGATTTTGTTCTGCATTTTTCTCCATTTCATTTAAGGCAGATTCAGAAAGTGGTGCATCACCGGCATCAGAAGTATTATTGGAATCTTCCTGGTGCCCTGTGGTGTCTGATGTATTTGCATCCATTTTCTTCATTTCCAGTACCTCACTCTCTGTCATGCCGGCAAATTCAAAGGAAAAGTCCTGGGAATTTTTGTTGTATGTAACCAGAGTTACGGTTCGGTTACTGTCATTCAGTACGAGATAGAATGTTTCCTTACTTGGTTTATAGGTTCCATAGGCCAGATATTCACCTTCCGTTGCTGTGATATTGTTTTCCGTGATCCATTTATGCAGTCTGCAGGGAAGAAACCAGCTTTTATTGTAACCATAAGCGTCTGTACATATGGCTGTGATAGAGTGGGCGGAATCTTCTTTTACCGGTGTGCATTTCTTCAGCCAATCGTCTTTCTCTTCATCAGACATATAGATCCAGTTACTTTGATTGATAACTGGAAGATAGTCGTTATTTTCATAAATATAATCTTCCCCAAGGATATGGTATTTATCTTCTTCTGATACAGAGGAAGAAGTAACCTCCCTTTCACTGGAAGAAGATGTTTCCGTTGTCTGTGTTTCTTTTCGTTGCTCTTCTTTTTCACTCAAACTTCTTTGGTCTATGTAATCGAGTGTTTCCTGCAGCGTGCTTTCTATGGTACGTTCAGACTCAGCTTTTTGGATGTTTTCAATATTCTGTTTGATATAAGAGTCAATTTCGGATTGCTGGTCATCCGATAAGTCTTTTACGGCATCCTGAATCTGCTGGATTGCCTCTTCCTTTTTTTTACTGTAGTCTGATTGCTCCACGGTAATAGAATGTCCAGTATTTGAGTTGCTGGAATCTTTATGGATAGCGACCGCGCCTCCAACCGTTGCTATTGCAAGAGCGGCCGCCGCTATGCTTATGGCAACCTCTTTTTTTGAAAATTTTCTTTTACTCATAAATGCCTCCAACAAAAAATGTCGTAAGAGAAAGATGAAATTTCCCTTAGCGACCTTTTTTTCTTTTTAACACCTTTTTTATTTCGAAACATCAATCATGTAGTCAACAACCTTCTTGTAAAGCTGCCGTTTTTGTTCCGAATAACCGAAATATTCAAATGCAAGATCTGGGGAATATTCGGCTTTTTCGACAAGCCGCTGCATAGCCACCAGTTGCATCAGAACATCCTCTCGTTTTTCTTCCGTATCAAGCTGCAGCTCACTTCCTAGCTGCATCCCAAGAATTAAAATAGCTCCGGCTTTTATCCGTAGGATTTTGCATTCTATTTCTGTTATTTCCATTGAAATCCTCCCCATTTTCTTATAAGCATAGTCCAACCACTTTTTTCTTTAGCATTGGTTTTGTTTTCACGGATGTGATTGGCGTAACTGCCATGTCGGAGTTTACTATTGCAGGTTGTTCATCATCTTCCAGTATAAGAGCATCTGTTCCTTTCTCATCCATGTTCAGGAGCGCATTCAGTTCTGCCAGTCGCTTTAGCTTTTCAGCGAGTTCTTCTTCCTGTTGGAATGGTTTCGTTACTTCTATTTTCGCTGATTCTAATTGATTAGTTAAGGTTTCAAGTCTGTCTTTGGCTTCGGCAAGCTTATCCGGCATGGTTTTCAAAACATTGTTCAATCGAATAATATTTCCAACTGGATCAGGACCAATCTCAACAGGGTGGTTCATAGCTCCCTTAAGTCTCAAAACGAATTTTCTATTAAAGGAATCGAATGCTATATTCATTGAAAATCCGAGATATGTTCCGATTTTGGCAGTTCCATCCGCATCAGTTTGAAAAAATTTTATGATAGCGTTTCCTGCATCCTTTCTTGTGTCATACACACCTGATCCAACCTGCATATGGAACTTATCTTTGCTTGTGGCAGCATTTTGTTCATAGAGAGCTATATCCTGTTCAAGTTTTTCGATTAGTTCTTTCACCATAACGATTTGGCGTGGATAATGCTGAACAATATTATCTTCCATCCGGTATTTTTGACTTGTATAGTTTGCTTTTAACAGTCTTAAACGTGATACCTGAATGTCAAGATCCATTTTTTCTTTGATATATGGATTTCCGGTTGCAAGAGCCTTTACTTCCGCATAGGATAGAGCGGATTCGTCTACATCTTCACAGCTACGGACCGGCGATTTGCTTGTCATGATCTGGCTGATGAATTTTTGCTTGTTTTCGATCAGCTGCCAGGAATAAGCATCAAATGTTCCTTCTGTAACATAACGGAATATTTTTACCTTGCGGTTCCGGTTTCCCTGCCTTAAAATACGTCCTTCCTGCTGTTCAATGTCAGTCGGTCATTTTTTGCGGACAGTTCATACATGCTATCCTTTTCTGTTCTCTGCTCCTGCGTTTGCTCTCGTTTGATTTCTCCCTCCGTATCTTCTTGGCACAAGCAGGACAATACCTTGATGCACCAGAGCCCGGGACATATTCAACGCCGCACACCGTACAATTTTTAGCGGGCATTGCTGCCCACCGTTTTGTAGGTATGATATGTAATTCATCGACAAAGCCGATGAATTTATAGTAAATCTTGATTTCCTGCTTCACTGTTCCGTCTGCCATCTTCTCACGCTCCGAAACAAGTATCTTGTCTATGAGTGCGTTTATAACTGTTGCATCCAGTTCTTTTAAGCCTTGATAATTTCGGATAAGGGCGAGGAAGTCACGGATTCCCCGTGATTTCTCGTAGCTTTCATTAAGAGTTTCCGTCACCTCTTTCAGCCTTGCTTCAATTTCAAGCTGCTCTTTCTGGTATTTCCCCGACATCATCTCAAAATTCCGCTCGGTAATACGCTCCATGACCTTATCCTCGTAGAGAGAGGAAAACAGCCTGTCCAGTTCCGCAAGGCGTTTGTTCAGCTTCTTACGTTCTTTCTCTAATGCTTTCGCCCTGCTCTGGTCTGTTTCCGTGAGCCGCTTTTCTATGGCCCTGACCGCCTTTTCATCATTCACTGCCATATCCGCAAAACAGTTGATGTCGGCAAGAACGGCATTGAATAAATCCCTTGCTTCTATATTGTGGGCACTACACTCGCTTCTTCCGTTTCTTGCATAATTATTACATGAATACTGTACACAGTCGATAATCTCTGGGCGTTTCCTCCTGTGTACGTTCATTGCCCGCAGAGCACATCCGCAGTCCACACACTTGATAACGCCTGCAAAAATATTTACAAATCCTCCCTTGTTCTGTGGAAGCCTACGACTTGTAATAAGCTGTTGGACAATATCAAATTCCTCCTGCGTGACTATTCCCTCATGGGTATTGGGTATCACTTCCCATTCTTCGGGCAGCTTAGAGGGGCGTTTCTTGCTTTTCATATTGGCGGCAATCCGTTTGTAGCCTACAAGATTTCCCGCATATATCGGGCTTCTTAAAATGCTCCTCACGCTGTTCCCACTCCAAATATAGCGTTTGTCCTCGTTCCCCTCAAAATGACGTTCAAAGCCTGTTTCGCCACGCTCCGCCGCATAAGCGGCAGGGCGTAGGATATGCTGTTTATTAAGATGTCTGCAAATTTTGGCAACTCCATTCCCTTTTAATGCAAGGTCGAATATCTCTTTTACAACATGTGCCACTTTATCATCTATCAGCAGATGGTTGTGGTCGGCAGGGTCTTTGATATAGCCATAAGGGGCGGTAGTTCCCATGAATTTCCCCTGTTGAAACCTCGCCCGATATGCCGATTTTATCTTAACAGATATGTCAGCGGCATACATTTCGTTTAAAATGTTGCGGAAAGGCGTGATGTCCATAGCAGATTTATTCAAGGTATCTACGCCGTCATTGACCGCTATATACCTCACGTTATGCTCTGGGAAGAAAACTTCCAGATATAACCCACAATCAAGATAGTTTCTCCCCAGACGGGATAAATCTTTCGTAATCACGCAGTTTATCAGACCGCTTTCAATGTCTTTTATCATATTCTGGAAACTTGGTCTTTGGAAATTTGTACCAGAATAACCATCGTCCACATACGTTTTTGCTATGTGCCATCCCTGCTTTTTCACATAATCCGTGAGGATGGATTTCTGTGTCGCAATGCTCGCACTCTCGTTATCCGTACCATCGTCTTTAGATAAGCGGCAATAAATGCCGACTAAATAGATTTTCTTTTCTTCTTTGATTCCTGCCATACTGTAAAACCTCCGTATCTGTCCTATCTGTTTTCATGTCCCATTGCGTACATTCTAAGCGGACAGCCCCTCATTGTCGAAGGTGTCGCCCTCGGCAATCTTCTTCCGAATATCCTCGGAGATAATCGGGACAAACGCTTCTGTAACGGTCTGTGTGCCGACATATTCACGGCTGATTATCATCTGCACTGGTGCTTTTGGCACGATACGCTTTCTCTTTTTATCTGCTTTCTTATCCTCGCCCATACTTAAATCTTCCTTTCCAGACAGGGCAGGGAAGAGTTTGGAAATGTCCCCGCCCTGCCAATCAGATACCATTAATCCTCGCTGTTTAATTCTTTCTGTAATGCTTTAAGGAGTGCCGCCGCTTCATCAGCGTTCAGCGTGATTCCCTTGCCGCACTTTTCACGGTTCGGGGAAAAGCTGCGGATGTCATACTTCGGCTCTTTCCCATTCCATGAAATGAGATTGATTTCCTTTGTGTAGCCACTGTCGCCCGTAGACAATACTGCGATTTCCTTTACGATTTCATACTGGATTTCTCTCATTCTCCATACCTCAACTCTCTGTATTTACTTCCCGAAAAAAGAAGATTAGCGGCTGTCACGGTTGCGTTTCCTCTGCAACTCACGCTCCAAAAGTTTGATGATGGTTTCCTCCATCTGCTTCGGCGTTGTGTTCTTCGGAAAGTATTTTTTCAGCTTGCTTGTGTTGATTTTCAAGGTTTCTTTCTGGTTGCCCTTTTCCTCCGTCATAATCGCAAATATCGTATCCATGTCAAGCCGCCCGCTCTGGCTTAACTGTTTCATCCGCTGTGCCTGTGAGAGTGAGGGCGTTGCTTCTTCGCTCTCCATCGTGGCAAAGAGGTTTTCCTGCTCGTCTTTCTTCAAGAAGGACAGTTCCACCGCAGGCGTGAGGGCGATTTTCCCCTCGTCCACCATCTGCAAAATCGGCGGTATCAGTTCCGTCAGGCGGATAAAACGCTGCACGGTCATCCTGCCCACGCCGAAGCCCTGTGCCACCTTGTCGTCCGTCCGCAACTTCGTCACAACTTGTGACGAGGTTAAGTCTGTGCGGAAACCCTGCCGCTTCATGGCTTCGGATTTCATCTTGTAAGCAAACGCCCGCTCCGATGGCAGGATATTCTCACGCTGCAAATTGCTGTCTACAAGGGTGATGATGGCTCGGTCACGGTCTAAGGGCAGGACAAACGCAGGCACGGTATTTATCCCTGCAAGTTCAGAAGCACGGACACGCCGCTGTCCTGCAATCACTTCATAACCGTCCCCGTCCTCTTTCGGGCGTGTGATTATCGGCGTGACAATGCCAAATTCCTTGATGCTTTCCGCTAACTCTGACAGTGTTTCATCTTCTGCCACATGAAACGGATTGTCGGGGAACGGGTACAAGTCTTTGGTCTTTAACACCTTAAAATCCTGTTTCTTCATTCACATATCTACCTTTCTTTCGCTCTGCTTCTATGATTTTTCTGCAATTCTTCCAACACTTCGGGCGGTATTTTTGACAGCAGCCGCCCCATCTGCTCGTTGGTTCTCTGCAATTCAAATATCTTCTGATTCGCTTTCTGCACCTTTAGTTCCTGCTCGTACTTTTCATCACGCATACGCCCCGCATAGTCTGATTCCTGCCCAATTCTCTCTTTCAAACTGTCGATATACGCCTGCTGTTTCCCGATTTCCTTAGAGAATTTCTCCACGTCTGGCAGCCATGCAGAGAGTAAATCTAACGCTTTATCCCTTTTCTTCCCTGCGTTAAAGGCGTTGATGTCGGATAGGGCAGACACGATTTCTTCATACTGTTTATCAAGCCTGCCGCCTAATTTATAGAGCCATGTGGGGACGTGTTTCCGCTTGGTTTCCATTGAGGACTGCCCCCGTTCAAGCTGATTCCACCGTGAGGACATCCGCTCATGGTAGGCGGTCTGCCACTCGGATAATGATTTCTGGTTGCCTAAGATAGCTTTCGCTGACAGCTTATTGTCTGGCGTAATCGGCACAAAGCAGAGGTGCATATGGGGCGTTCTCTCGTCCATATGGACGACAGCGGAGAGGATATTCTGCTTTCCAACACGCTCCGAAATGAAGTCAAGAGCCGTCTGGAAATACGCTTTTTGTTCTTCGGGCGGTAACTGGTTCATAAATTCTGGTGAAGCTGTGATGAGCGTTTCCACCATCATCACGCTGTCTTTCCTTGTCCTGCACCCCGCTTCGGCTACCATGCGGTTAATCTCTTTCTTGTAGGTGTACTTTGGTGGTGCTATGAGATGGTAATTGTTTTTAGAGCGTTCCATATCTATATCTGGGTTGCTTTTGTAGGCTTCTTTCTTCCGCTCGTTGTGGCGTTCACAAGCCGCAACGCCGCCCGCTTTTCGTTTCTGGAAACGCAGGATTGCATAAGGCATAGGCGGATTCCTCCTTTCTTTCGGCGGGTGACCGTCCTTTGGGGTGACAGCGGTGACGGTGGTGACAGCAGTTTTGGGATACCCCCTGCCGACTGCCGCAACTGTCACCCTCACCCCCTGCATGACGGTCATGTCGATGATGACGGTGTTTTTGGGATACCCCCCTCGCAAGAGCCGTCACCGTCATGCCGCCATTCTTTTATCCGAAGCCGTAAGGCGTAGGATAGCAGGGCACAGCCCTGCCTTAAGGGAGTCCAGAGGGAACGTCTGGCACACGACTTTGCAGGGCAAAGTGTAGTGTGTTACACCCTGTAAACGCAGTCGGAAAAATCGGAATGATTTTTCTGACCGCAGGGGTGGTTTTACACGACCGAAAAGGGCGAGTAAATCTCACGCCTGCATTTTGCGTTTACGGGGTGTTCTCCCGTAGGGATGACAGCGGCAGGGTATCCTAAAATCACTGTCACCACCGTCACTGCTGTCACCCGCAGCAGAGCCGCCAGCTTTACATGGCTTTAAGCGTCAATGACAGTAACAGGGGGGTATCCTAATATCGCTGTCACCACCATCACCGCTGTCACCCGCCCTCCTTGCAAGGGCAATCCGCCTGCCGTCTTTCCTGCGGCTGTACTGGTAGCAGATACGGTTCTCGCTTAAAAATGTGGTGCGGTATTCATTCAGCCATTTCGTAATCACCGTGGGTATGGTTTCCGTTTCCCCCATAGCGGCTAACAGTTCCGTTGCCGTGCCTATCCATTCTTCCTTATCCCTCATAAAATCCACCAACCGAAAAAGGACATCTGGTATCGTTTCTTTCGCAAGCTGCTCCTGCGTTTTCCGCTCCACAAGCTCCCAACGGCAATCACGGAAACGCAGCGTGTATTCCTGATAAGGCGTGTCCCTGCCCGTCACATACAGCTTGGCGGTGTCAGACGCACGTTTCTCCTTTTCCAGAACAAAGGTAGCGTCCGCACTCCCCGTTAATCCTGTCGTCCCAGACACCTTGTTGAACACGTCGCTGTCATTCTGCTTTCGGATGTGGTGTACGACAATGACCGCCAGAGAGTGCCTGTCGGCAAAGTCTTTGATGAGGGAGATGTCCCCATAGTCGCTTGCATAGGCATTGTCTTTTGAAGCTGTACGGACTTTCTGCAAGGTATCAATGACAATGAGCCTGCTGTCTGGGTAATCTTTCAGATAATCTTCAAGCTGCACGATAAGACCGTCTGACAGCTTGCAGCTTGCCACGGCAAAGTGGAGCCGCCCGCTTGCTTCGTCCGTCAAACGAAATAACCTGTCCTGTATGCGGCAGAACGTGTCCTCAAGGCAGAGGTAAAGCACATCGCCCTCCATTGTCGGCATATCCCATAAAGGGATTCCCTGCGACACGCATAAGCATAGCTTCAGCATGAGCCAGCTTTTGCCTATCTTCTGTGAGCCGCAGAACAGCGATAAGCCTGTCGGGATAAGGCTGTCCACCACAAAGGATGGTTTCTCAAGCGGTTCATAAAGGAGCGTTTCGGCGTTGACTGTCTGTAACTTCTGCATGGCTTTCCTCCTTTCGGGCGGTGTCTTTGTTTTCGTTGCACATAGGCGTTGACCTCCTTAAAAATAGATTTACTCCCACGGAAAAAAGTGAGAGTATGTAATGCCGCCAATCCCACACAAATAAAAAACAGATTTCTTTTTCGGGCGGTGTCGGTCACGGTTGGAGATATTTCTTCAATTTCCGCCTTTACTTTCTCCTTTGCAATCGCAACAGATTTCTGTATTGCCGAAGCGGTGCAATGCTCCATAGCGGCGATTTGGTAAAAATTGAACTCATACTCGTAGTAGAGCAGGAAACGCCGCCTTTGTATCTCTGGAAGGCTCCCAACCGCCTTATAGAGCGTTTCATTCCGTTCTTCCTCAACCATGCGTTCATCAAGGCTCTTAGGCACACGCAACGCCCGTCTGTAAAGGGTTTCGTCCCATACCTCGTTAAACTCCCTGTGCCGCTCGTCCCATTAGAAAAGATTCCTGTTCCTGCGCTCCATCTGCCGAAACTCCATAAAGAACTGTTCCGACACTTCCAACTCGTGGGATTTGCCCTGCCCGTCCTTAAAGCTGATAAAATACCTTGTGCCGCTTTCCGTGGATTCCTCCCGAAGCGTGTATGCCTTAACCCTGTATGCCATCCTGTTGTCCTCCTGCAAAAAATGAGTGAGGGGATTTCCATCCCTCACCCAGTAGCCCGCAGGATGGCAGGCTGTTTTAGAAGCTATAAAATTTTCCGCAGCTTCTTCCGCAGATGGTCTAACCTCGCATAGATGGCACCAGTCGTCAAATGCACAAGCGGGGCAATCTCCTTTGTGGAATACCCCTGCATTTTCAGCAGGACGATTTTCAAGGTACGCCCGTCCACCGTGACTAATACTTGATAGAGATTTTCGCTCTCAATCTCTTCCAGTAACTCCGCAACCGTACCCACTTCCGCCTGCCGCTCCCTGCCTGCCATGTCCTCAAGATATTCCGCAACGTCATTCGTCCATCGGTAAAACCGCCTGTTGGAATTGAAGTCTGCCCTGTCCGCCATGCGTATCTGCTCAATGGTCGCTTCATCAACGCCGCACTCACGCAGCAGCTTTTCCTCCGCTTCTTTCCAGATACGCCATTTCCTGTCCTCCCGTCCGTGGTTGTATGCCATTCTTACTTCCTCCAATCAGAATTGATTGAGAGGGCAGAGAAAAGCCCCCTCATCTTCCCAAAGGAAAAAACAAGGGGGCTGAACGCCTTAAATTTTAATTTTCTATTATCTTTCTTAGTTTTATTAGGATTCTGGCTTTGCGTTTGTTTACAACGCTCTGGGTTATGCCCAACCTCGCCCCGACTTCACGCTCGGAAAGTCCGTCAAAAAAGATTGCCTGTATCAGCTCCTGTTCACTATCCGACAGCAAAGGCAGGGCGGCTTTCAGCCTGTCCACCATGACCGCATTGACAACGGTTTCTGCAATGTCCACCGCTTCATCAGTGATAAAGTCCAGAGGATTCCCCTCGCTGTCCGTAAATCCGTCGAGAGATAGCAGTCTATTCTTTGTATCTAATTTTTGCAGATAACGCCACCGTTCCTTGTCACGGTAGAAGTCTGTGTATTGCTCCCTCACGACTTCAAGCAGACAGCCTTGAATGGGGATAAACAGCTTGTCCATATAGGTCTGGTCGGATTCCCTGCAACGGCAGAACTCCGTGTAGGATAATTCCACATAGCCGCCACTTTCTCTGATATATACCTTTCTTGGTGCATATTTCACCATAAATACCTCCCATCTGAATTTTTGAAATGTAAAAAATCCAGATGGAGAGGCGGAGAACGACACCGCATATCAGAAACAGCCCTACGGCACTTTCCAACAAAAATCGACAAAAGAAAAACCGCAAAGGCTCTGTGACCTTTACGGTTATAGGAAATAGTAATTCTATTGTATGGAGATTGTACTTCTACTTTCAAGGTGAGAAGTACCGTTGCACTGGCAGAAATTTTTTTAACTGGTTTCCTGCCGTTCTCTGATATGCTATGTATTGATAAATTTTGCTTCGTATGAGCAGATAGATAACTGCCCGAAAAAAGGACATAAAAAAATCCCTCCAAATTTAAAAACAAATTCAGAGGGTAATTTAGGGTATAACAAAATAACCCACCCGAATATCGTTTTTTTTATTTGGTGAGTTTGTTCTTTCAAATACGAAACAAAAAGAGCCGATGATTCGTGAATTGTTCCACAATTTCATCGGCTCTGCGTCTTAAGCGTCTGGCTCTTTGATGACAGTTATCTTCAAGTTGTCAACTTTAATCAATCTTTCTTGTCTGCATTTTGGACAATAAAGGGGATAATTCTCCAAAACAGTGTCCTTCCTAATTTTATTACGGGTTTTGCTCCCACAAACAGGACACAATATCCATTCGCATTTCATCATAATTAGTCTCTAATCCTTTCAAATCTCATTTTATATGACTTTTGCAAGCTGTTAAGCTAACTTGTGGAACATATGCCGAACCTTATCTATACGGCTATTCGGGCGGCGGGGTTGGCAAATAAATTTACCAATAGCTGGCTGGTATCCTTTTAACTCTGTCAAGCAGACTCCCTGCCCATTTGTGAAATAAGTTAAATCGTTCCTGTATTCTTGAATACATCTAGCAGGGATTTCTCCTTTCAGAATGACCTCGTCATTCTTTATCTGAGTACTTACAATATCTGCACAATACCTTGGAGCATCATGATACGCCCGTGAGAGATATTCCTGCGGTGCATAAATTTCAAAGTGGAGATATGGCTCTAATAGTTCTGTCCCTGCTTTTTTTAAAGCCTGCTCCAATACGATAGGGGAAAGCAGCCGAAAGTCTGCGGGGGTACTTACAGGACTATAATACAATCCATATTCAAAACAGATTTTACAGTCTGTCACTTTCCATCCATACAGCCCCTGCTCGCAGCCATAAAGAACCCCCTCCATAACCGCATTTTGGAACGATTGATTTAAATATCCAAGTGAAACTCTGCTTTCATACTGCACTCCGCTTCCAATAGGGAGCGGCTCTATGGACAACCCGACAGAAGCCCAGAAAGGATTTGGCGGGACTTCTATGTGGATGGTATATTCTGCTTTTCTAAGCGGTCTTTCCATATATATAACAGTAGGCTCTTTTATTTCTGCCTCCACATGATATTTTTCCTCAAGGATGGCACAAATGACTTCCATCTGCACATTCCCCAAAAAAGAAAGTATAATCTCATGCGTTGTAGTATCCACATAATATTTTAAAAGAGGGTCGCCATCTGAAATTTCTGTAAGTGCCCCAAGCAATATTTCCCGCTGTTCAGATTTCTTTACTGCAATCGTTGTTTGGAGCATAGGGAGAGGATTTTCAATAAATTTTCTCTGCGGCAACAGTATTTCGTTCCCCAAAATACTGTTTAGCTGCAAAACATCATTTGGTAAAATTACAATATCACCAGAGCAGGCTGTATCGGATGAATATAATTCACCGTTTGTCGGAACACACATCTCTGTGATTTTTATTTTCTCTTTTTCAGATATTCTAATAACATCCCTCAAATGCAATGTTCCGCTATATATACGCACATAAACAAAACGCCGCCTTTTCTCTGAATATTCAATCTTAAAAACCTGCCCGCATAGTTCAGATTGACCTTCAGGCGTTGATGAATAAAATTTACTGGCAATTACTTCTATAAGCTGCCGAATCCCCAGATTGTTTTTAGCGCTTCCGTGATAAACGGGAAATAACGTTCCGTTTTGGAATCTCCTGTTTTCTTCCTGTTCCAGTTCTGACATTTTAAACGGTTTCCCTGACATATATTTCTCTAATAGTTCATCGTTTCCCATAATTACCGCATCCCACTGTTCCATATCGTCATTGTCCGTTACATTTATATGGGGATGCTGCCCAACCTTTTGCTTCACTATAATTTCCGAAGAAAGCTTTGCTTTCATTTCCCGATATACCATTGGCAAATCAATCCCCTCTTGGTCAATTTTATTGATGAAAAAAATTGTCGGAATCTTCATTATCTGTAGTGCATGAAACAGTATACGGGTCTGTGCCTGTATGCCATCCTTTGCAGAAACTAATAATACTGCTCCGTCTAATACGGATAAAGAACGGTATACTTCCGCCAAAAAATCCATATGGCCTGGCGTATCTATAATGTTGACTTTTACATCCTCCCACTGAAAAGATGTCACTGCTGTCTGGATAGTGATTCCCCTTTGACGCTCCAAATTCATTGTATCTGTCCTTGTTGTGCCTTCATCTACGCTCCCTAGTTCTGCAATTGCACCACTGGTATACAATAAACTTTCCGTTAATGTTGTCTTTCCTGCGTCAACGTGAGCCAGAATGCCTAAGTTAATTATTTTCATGTGATTTTCCTCCTATCAACACCCAAAAAAGGGCATAAAAATACCCAGTGATAAATACTCCTATCACTGGGTAAATAACTCCAATAGCCCCAAAACACTTATATGTTTTCGGGCATATAAAATTACATGATAAAAGTATTCTTAAACTGGGTACAAAAAACTAAGCCCCATATTAAAAGTGAAACGGGACTGCTACTTTTTGTTCCCACTATCAAATTGACAGTTTATTTAAGAATACCTTGCCGCATATTTATTAACTCCTTGTATAATACTGAATCTAATTATATTCCTTAACCCTTTATTTGTCAAGCTGACAAACTAAAGCAGAAAAAGCGGCAGGATTTCCCCCTGCCACTAATCATCTGTTTATGCAAAAATAATTTCCTTTTCCACAATCTCCCTCGCACAAGCCCTTATGTTATTGAGGCATCCTGTCCATTCTAAGGCGTTTTCTGCCTTTAGCTGTTCCGTTATGCCCTGTGCCTGTTTCATACCCTCTATGAGCCTTTCAAAGCGTTCCTGTGCCTGTCTGTTGATGTCGGCAAGGTAGGCGTTTAGCCTGCCGCTTGTAAGAAGATTGGTGTATGTAACTTTACGGTACTGTTTTAGATAATCTAAATGCCGTTGCCCCCAGATGCCTATTGCCTGTTCTTCTTCGGCGGGTACAGTTAAGCACGGTATCAAATAATCCCCTTGCCTTTCGTATTTGCCGCCCAGTTCCTCAAATAATGATTTTGCCATTGTCTGTTACCTCCACATTCTTTTTTATTTTGAATGTCCGCAAAATCCGTCCTACATCGGATGGACGCCACGGTACATCAAGATGGTGCAACGCAATCAAACGATCCTGCACGTTTGTTCCAGCACCCATTTTAGAAGTAGATCCGATCAGAAAACGAACCTGTCCGCTACGGACTTTAGCAAATAATTCAGCTTTTTTCTGATCTGTATTGGCGTCATGAATAAATGCAATCTCATCTTCCGGCACACCCTTTTTCATAAGGAGAGACTTTAACTCATCATATACGCTAAAAGATTCATCCCTATTTTTCCTTGGCGTAGATAAATCACAAAAAATAAGCTGTGTAGATCTTTCTGAAGTGGTTTCTTCCCAGATATGATAAGATTTTTCGGCACACACTGCAACTTTTGAATTTTCATTCGCAGGTAGCATTTCGTTTATCAGACGCTGATCGAGAGCAAGTTTCCGGCCGTCGTTTGTTATCCTCAACATGTTGTCTTGATAAGGTGACACAAGCTGGTTTCTGACTGCTTCAGCGCGATTAGCAAGCGATGCAACCATTTCTTTCTGGTATTCGCTTGGTTTCAGAACTACATTTTCGTATTGAGCCTCCGGAACAGGAAGATTCAGCATATCTGCAGTTTTAATGTCGGCCGCTTCTTTGAATACTGAAATTAGCTCAGGAAGATTGAAAAAGCGAGAAAACCTTCTTTTTGTACGGTAACCAACCCCCTCTGGAGCTAACTCAATCGCTGTTTGTGTTTCACCAAATGATGCTGCCCAGGAATCAAATTGTGTCATTCCCAATCTTTTCAGTGTGCCGTACTGCAGATAACGCATATTTGTATACAGCTCTGTCATACTGTTGGAAATCGGCGTTCCGGTAGCAAAGGTGATACCTTTGCCGCCGGTTAGTTCATCCATATATTGGCATTTTGCAAACATGTCTGAGGACTTCTGGGCTTCTGTCTGCGGGATACCTGCCACATTGCGCATTTTGGTATACAAAAACAGATTCTTATAGTTATGGCTTTCATCCACAAACAGCCTGTCTATACCGAGTTCTTCAAAATTTACAACTTGATCTTTTCTGGTTTGGTCATAAAGCTTGGCAAGACGCGTTTCCAGACTCTTTTTGGTCTTTTCCATCTGTTTAATGGTAAAACGTTCGTCATTCTCTGCTTTTATTTCACGAAGTCCTTTTTCGATCTCATCAATCTGCTGTATGATTGTATTTTTTTTGTCGTTCATCGGAAAGAGGTATTTTTTCAAACTGGCTATGTCCGATAATAACTGCATCATAATCTCCGGTAGCAATTCTGGAACAGAATTTTTGCCGGTTTGCCGGTTCAAAATCTTTTTTCCGGGCCGCAAGGATGTTTGCCCCCGGATATAACCGTAGGAAATCAGAAGCCCATTGTTCTACGAGGTGATTTGGGACAACAAATAATGATTTCTGGCATAAACCGAGTCTTTTGCTCTCCATCGCTGCAGCAATCATTTCAAATGTCTTTCCAGCACCAACACACTGGGCAAGTAATGTATTGTTGCCGTATAAAATATGGGCTATTGCATTTTTCTGGTGCGGCTTTAATTCAATATCTGGCGTCATGCCAGGAAATGTCAAATGAGAGCCTTCATATTCCCGTGGACGAACAGAATTGAATAGTTCGTTATACGTTTCTACAATCTTCTGTCTTCGTTCCGGATCACGGAATATCCAGTCTTTAAACGCTTCTTTTATGTTTTCCTGCTTTTGACTTGCAATAGTCGTTTCTTCCTTATTCAGTACCCTCCTTTCATCAAAGGTATCATAAATTTTTATGTCTTTCAAATTTAAGGTATCTTCCAGCAACTTATACGCAGTTACTCTTGTGGTTCCAAATGTGGTATTTGCAAAAGAGCGGGAAGTTTCAGCATTTTTTCCGGCAATGTTCCATGTACTTGTTATATTCGAAAAACTTGTTTTTACAGTACCAGGATCTAATAGATAATGTGGTGTTTGAAAGACTTCCCCCATGAAGTCATCTATATACTTCGGATCAATCCATGTGGCACCAATCCTGATCTCTATCTCTGAGGCATCGAGATTTTGGGGCTGTATCTGTTTAAGTGCCTGCACATTAATGCTAAACTCAGGTTTTGTTTCTGCGTAAGATGTTGCAATTTTGAGTTTTTCCCGGACATTACCGCTTAAATATTCATCTGCAGTCTCCCATTTTCCGGTGATTGGGTCTTCAAATATGACACCGCGAAGTTCTTCCACAATTTCTTTGGTATCTTTTCCGGAAAGTTCACTCATATACGGAAGATCAACAACAGCCTTTTCTGAAAGAGATACGGTCAATGCTTCACTGGCTGTGTCAACGCTTGTAACAACTTTCTCCTGCTTAATTGTACGCTTTTGGAATATAGCAGCCTTTTCCTTGAAATTTCCTTCTTCATCAAGGTTTTCTAATGAGCAAATCAGAGAATAACTGGAATCCTGATCAAATGCGATTCTGTTTGCACGCGAATTCAGTATACCGAATTTTGCTGTATATCCATCATACAACGCACTCAGTTCTTCCTGCTTTTGTTTAATGTCTGCATCGGAATACTCATTCAGCTGCAAATTAATTAACGCACGAGTACAATCCCGGATGCCGATCATTCCCTTGATCCGCTCTTTTGCTGTGGCCGAAACGTCAACAGGACGCATAACAGAATTTTCCCGGTAATAAATTTCCTTTCCAACAACCGTAAAGCTATAATTTTTGACGTTCGGATCTGCAGAAAGTAGCTCTTCTAAGTCCTCCGTAAGAATCTCTTCCGGATCAATCGCATCAAATTCTCCATTGATATTTTGCAGAGACTCCTGTAATTGTTCTTCAAACGGTTGCGAATCATCTGCTGTGCAGGTACTTTCCATTCCATAAGGACCGGATACCATTTCCATTTTTCCAACAATTTGTTCTGGATGTTCAACAAAATAATTGTTCATGGTAATGTCTGATCCATCTTTTCCAAGATAGACCCAATCCGGATCAGAAACAATCATATGATCCCGTTTTTTCAAAAACAAAATATCGGATGTTACTTCTGTTCCTGCATTCGATTTAAAGGCTTTATTTGGAAGCCTGACAGCACCAAGTAACTCGGCCCGTTGTGCCAGGTATTTCCGCACTTCCGGATTGGACTTGTCCAGTGTTCCTTTGCTTGTGATAAAGGCAACAATACCACCGGGACGTACTTTATCCAGTGTTTTTGCAAAGAAGTAATCATGGATCAGGAATTTGTTCCGATCGTATTTCTTATCTACCACCTTGTATTGTCCAAACGGAACATTTCCAATGGCAAGATCAAAAAAGTTATCTGGATATGTAGTTTTTTCAAAACCACATATCTGTATGTTGGCATGTGGATACAGCTGTTTGGCAATCCGTCCGGAAATACTGTCCAGTTCAACTCCATATAAGTTGCTTTCTTTCATGGAGTCCGGCATCATGCCCAAAAAGTTTCCAACTCCCATTGCCGGTTCCAGAACGTTTCCTTTGGAAAAACCCATTCGTTCCAAAGCACTGTAAATTTGCCGGATAATCACTGGACTGGTATAATGTGCGTTTAAAGTGCTTTCCCTGGCCATACGGTATTCATCCGGCGATAATGCAGCCTTTAATTGCTGATATTCTTCAGACCAGTTTGGTTTGCTTTCGTCAAAGGCATCCGCCAGTCCACCCCATCCAATATATTGACTGAGAACCTGCTGTTCTTCTGCTGTAGCGTATCTGTTTTCCGATTCGATCCGGTTAAGCAGCACAATGGCAGCAAGATTCCTTCTGAATTTCTCTTTTGGAGATCCTTCCCCCAAATGGTCATCACTGATCTGAAAATTGGAAGCTGCACTTTTATCCGGTGCAGCTTTACTTTCTTCTTGTTTTTCTTCGGTATCTGGCGTCGTTTCGTCTGGAATAGAATTTTCAATGTCTCTTCCATCTGCAGCAAGTTCATCGGCCCATGCCATGGCATCTTCCAAAGATTCAAAAGTTTCCAATGGCGGATAACCTTCTGCATCATAAATGGAATATACGGCATTTCCTTTGTTGATCCACAAAAAGACATCCGAAAAAAGCCTTGCGCTCCATTTTGTTGGATTTCCAAACGCATCATCTGCCTCATGTACCACCTGCCAGGATAACCGTTGCAGTTCTTCCCCATCAAGTTTGGCACCAACTTCCGCTTCATGTCGATCAATGTCTTCTTCAGCAAGAATGTCGATATAATAGTCCTCTACTTCAACTTTATCTGGCTTATGGTCAAATTCAAAGACTCGATTTTTACACTGAACATAATAAAAGTCCGGATCATCAACACAATTTCCGATCAGATATTTAACGTTTCCAGATTCCCACTGGTCAATCAGAATGCAGAGATGGCCATCCAGTGTAAGCTGTTCCTGTACTACCTGTTCTTTTTCATGCTGCAGTTTTTCATGCTGCAGGTTTCTGACTTGGTTTGTAAATCCATCCAAAATAGTTGGGTGGGTGTTTAAGATCAGTGTATTGCTCCATTCTCCTTCTGTAAGGATGGAACTCGCCCATTCTTTGTTTCTTAGAGAAAACCGACCTTCCTTCCATGCCTGCACAATGGTATTGGCCAAAACAAATTGTACACAGTCTATGCCGTATTTTTCTACAATTTCAGATACCGTATTTTGTGGAACGGAAAATCCATTGTATTTTTCGGCAATCTGTTTTTCGATCTCCTGTTTGCACTCTAACCGGATTCCGTTATTCAGCCGGGTAATTTCGGCTTCTTTTGCCTTTTTTTCCTGTTCTTTTTTATAATTCTTATACTCTTCTTTTTCCTGTGGTGAAAAGTATTTGTCTGCATAAATCAGCTCGCAGATTCTTTCTTCTACGACATTCCAATTTAAAAGGACTTTTGTATATGGATTTAAAAGGCTTCCTTTCTCCAGGAGAATACCTTTCGCATCATGTTCACTGTTGGAACTACTATTGCCAGGTAACGCACCGGATTGGCCACCAATCCCATATTCTTTTTTCAGAAAGTCTGCATTTTCTTTCTGGTTATGCAGGTCCATGAAATATTCGTAGATTCGAAATTTTCCATCTGCAAAACCACTTCCAATGCAAAGGGCATAGTCGATTTCGTCCTGTGTGATGAAATCTTCCTGTCTGACATCTACCGTATCATGAAGTGGAAAATGAATTCTCTCCCTGTCAAGATCCGCGATTTCGGATAATAGATATCCTGGAGATTTCACAGTTTTCGGCTTTAATTCTCCATAGGAAATCCGTGCATCGACATCTTCCAAAAAGCTTTCCAGCTGTTCTCTTCCTTCATGCGTAGAAAGAAGAGTTTCTATTTTTTCTATACTGTTAAGTTCTTCCGGTACATCATCTATCCAATCACGGAGAAAATAGCCGATCTGATAAGATACCCTCTCCATCTCTGTTTTGTCTACGAGTGCTGCCTCGTTCGCATCCATATACAAGCCATACGTAATCATGGCGTGAATGTACTTTTCGATTTGATCCCAGCTTAATGTTGTAACTACAGATTCCGCTGCCTGCATACCATAACCGGCAGTCATTCCGTTTTCATCAAACCATACAGATATTGGATGACCGTGTAATTCAAAACCTTTGCCGACCTGACCATATTCTTTTTTCAGGAAAGCAATTATTTCATCGGTACTTTTTCCTTCGGTATATTTGGCGTAAATCCGTTTCCGGCTATCTTTTTGCCCGCCACCACTTCGGATGATTACTTCAAGATCGGTTTCCGGCAAATAGAAAGCAGCGGGCATAGTATATTTTTTACTTGCTTCCGCTGCTGTAATTGATCCTCTCTGTTCCTCTGCTGATGGAAACAGACTTAATTGTGTGTATGATTCCTCTGGTTTTACAAAATTGGTCGGCTGTAAATCAGTTCTTTCAGTACGACTTCCTCCGCCCGGCTCTGGATGCTGTTCATCTTCTTCACCCAAAGCATCTGATCCTGTGCTTTGAGCTGTTCGTTTACTCCTTCTTTCTCCGCCATCTGGGATGTCAGGACTTCCATCCTCTCTCTTGCCTGTTCCTGAATCTCGAGAAGATGTGCTTTCAGCGTTCCTTCCAGAAACATTGCTGTTCTCGCCCCATCGTATCTCTCCCTCAGAAATTTGTCCCTCAGAAGTCCGTATTTCGTTACCATTCCCTCCGGTTCCGGATTTGCTTTCAGTTTCGGAATCAGATAATCTCCCATCTGTTCGTATTCCAGGTCCATTTTGTTTTCCTCCTTCAATATTATCTTTATCTTTGGAATTACCCTCTTGCAAACTTTCACGCTTTAAAGCATTATATCGCGGTTGTGGTGCATTTGCAAGTTCTTTTTTGGAGATTTCTTTTTCCTGTTCTTTCTCGCGAAGTTTATCATAAATGCGTACTGTTTTTCCGATTTCTGCAAGAACACCTCTGGAAGAATCATTAATTTTTGTTCCTAATACTGACAATGTTTTAATAGAAACAAACTGATTGATATAATCAAATGAAAATTCATGATCGGAAATTTCTATTCCACAGGCCGATAAAATTGTAAAAGAAACACTTTCCGATATAAGTTTTTTTAAGCAAAGAGCAAAGTCCTGTTCGCTCAGTTTATCAAATCCTATCCTATCCTGTAAATCCGGATAATCAATTTGAAGTTCTGTATAGGCATCCGCCGCGAGCTGATCTGAAATTTCAATAATTCTTTCTTCAAAGGGTTTTGTGCTGTCTGTACTGCCATATATTTGTTCGAGCCTATGCAGTACATCACTTTTATGCTCTTCCCGCAGTTTCCACGCCTTCGGATAACGTCCATTTGGCTTTACAGCATGAACATTCGAAACATCAAATACATATTTAAGCTTATGACCGTATGTTGCAGTATCATCCGGAAGTGCAATTCCTGAAGATCCTTTATTTACCCAGCAGTTCATACGTTTATTCCATATCTCGATGGAAGCACACGCTGTTGCATCCGGATTCTGTGCATAAATCAGAAGCTGTTCTTTAAACGGATATTTATAAATCCGTGCAGCGGAGGTCAGGAACTTCATCCAGGATTCCCGGTTCTGTGAAACCCTTTTAGCTGTTTTTTCTGCAAGATTCACTATGTATTCATATTTATCCATCTTATTTTCCTTCTACTATTGTGGCCGACAATATAATTGCGGCGAAAGATTTGATTGTGACATTGCCTGTTTACATACCCCTCTGGATTCATCTGCAGCATGAACCATTTCACCATTTCCAAGATATATGGCAACATGGGATATATTCCTGTATTTTCCGTTGGCCGAATAAGAATAAAAGATCAAGTCTCCCGGCTGCAGTTCACTATAGCTGACAGTCATTCCTTTGTTTACCAGGCATTCTGCTTCGCTTGCTGCATCCATTCCATTCAGATAAGTAATACCAGCTGCAGCATAACTCCGGTAAACCAGGGAAGAACAATCATACCATCCCGGATCATCTCTTCTGCTTTGGGAATAACCACTTCCTACAGCATTCAGAGCTGCCTGCACGGCAGCATTTCCGGACTCTCCGGCACCTATGCTTTTTTTCCAGGACCAGTCAATCCCACCGGCACCATTTTCGGATGGTGCATAAATGTCAAGCGTCCCATCAAGCTGCGCCAGGCAATCCGCTTTCTCATAGCTCCACCTGGATACGTTCGGTCTGCGGGCGATCATGGCATCATATGCCCTTTCAATAATTTCCCGGTCCGTTGATGCAGATGTTGTTCCATCAAAATATCTTTTCAGGCTTACAACATATTTTCCATCTCTGTTGCCAAAAGAAAGAACGCAGCCTTTCAAAGCATCAGACGCGTTTGTAAAATCAAAACCATAATATTCTGTCAGTGATGTAAGAAGTGGCTGCAGTGTTTGTGTATAGACGTATTCGCACTGGGCTGCCTCAAATGCAATCTTATGTTCTATGCAGATCGAATGCCATGCCCCGTAAAATCCGGCGTTATTTTTTAGTTCTGTGGTCATGCCAAGATATGGTTCAAACGGACCATATGTAGTTGGATCTTTTTCATAGCACCACCGAACAAACGGCCCAAGCTCATAACGATTATCGAACTGAAATTCACCACATGCATTTCCGCCATCGCCACCAACCTGATCCGGGTTTCCGCCGGATTCATATTTTGCCGCCAGATAACAGGCTCCATCATAAGCGGAAGAAGCACTTTGACGTTCAGCCTTTACCCCAAGAAACAGAAGACTCAAAAGAAGAAAAAGCGAAATAATCGGAAGCAGCAATAAAACATTGGATGCTATAATTTTAATGATGCCTGCGGATATTTTCGCCGTATTAATGACTCCATGCCGAAGTAGCATCCGCTGTTGATAATCAGCCCTTTTTTTTATCTCTTCTTCGTTCCCGGATAACCGGAGGGATTGAACGGTTGTATGGAAGTTCTTTGTTCTCCGAAACCATTTTAAGGATGTTCTAATTTTTCCCTCTTTACGAGAACTTTTTTCATCCTTTTTTCCTCTGCGGTCATTAGAATCTTTTTCATTCTTTCCTGACTTTTCTGTATCACTTTCTTTCCGATTTTTCTTTTTGGCTTTCCGTTTTTCACTTCCGGAATCATCCTCTGAGTCCTCTTCCTCAGCATGATCCATTTCTTTATTCCATTCCTCTGCCGCCTGGGACGGTTTTATTTCCTGCCTATTTTTATCTTCTGCCGGATTCTTTTCAGATGTTTCTTCTGTATGTTCCTTATTTTTTATTTCCTTCTTCTGATTGGACGTTTTCTCCTCATCTTCACCAAGAGTTTCCTTTTCCTCTTCTGTTGAAGATTCTTCTGAAATTTCACTATCTTCCGAAGTATTTTTACTCGTGATTTTTTCTTTTTTTCGATTCTTTTTTAATTTTGCCAGATATATAAGTGTTTTTGATTTTTTTAAATCATTCTGGGAATCCGGCTCATCATCTTCAACCTCTTTTTCTACATTCGCTGCTGTCATACCATGCAGCATGGATGCAGTATTCAAACTTTGATGCTGCTGTCTGAAAGTTTTACTCTGGTTGGATGATAATTCTTCCCCTTTAGAATCTTGTACTGTGGATGATTGTATCCTGCCAATCGTATATTTTCGGCTGAAATCCTTCTTTTTTTCTCTCTCATCCGTATTACTTTCTTCCTCTTCTTGTTGAAAAAGTGTCGGTTTTCCAGACAACGGATTTCCGTTTCGCTTCTCCTCTATTCCAATGCCCTGTGTGTTTTCTGTATCTTGCCGCCGCAGATATTTCCACATGGCCAGACGCATACTTTGTCGTTTTTCTTCTTTTATGTCATTATTTTCCGACATTTCCAGCTGTTCAGTATTCGGGATGGAAGCTCTCATCTTGGCTGCAGCATATTTTTTACCGTGATTTTCCTGAATCCGATTCTCTGATGCAGCCTCAATATTATCTTCCCGTTCTGAACCTGTACTTTTTAAAATAAAATGGGTTGTTTGTTGCTTCTCTTCTGCATGGGAACGTCCCGCTTCTGTTTGCACATATTTCTGTGTTGCCAGTCGTATACTTTTCAACTGCTGTTCCCGGGCAACTTGTCTGTCCGGTTTTTCTGGTATTTTATACGTCTCTGAAACAGGTGCATGGAACTGTGCAGCTTTCGCCTCATATTTTTCACTGGAGCCATTATATACAGGCTGTTCCGGTACATAATTTGATTCATTCTTATGCCACAGGATTTCCGGTTGTACAGCAGCCTGTTCCGTATGTCCAGTGTTTTCCGGCAAGATACTTTGTGTATTTACTTGATTTTCCGGCTGCAAATATTTCTGCGTCGCCAGACGCATATTTTGCAGCTGTTGTTCCCGCGTAATATGGTTTCCTGTTATTTCCTGCGTTTCAGAGTGGCTCATAACAGATCGTATCTCTGACGCAGTATAGATTGCAGAAGTAGCACTGTGTACCGTCTTTTCCACAGATCCTGTTTTAACTTCCCGCTGTTTTGCCTGCCATGCAACTTCCGTGTGCTTGTCTTTTGGTGTCATGCGTTATCCTTCCTTTAGTTTTCCGGCATACGGTAACAACCTTGGATCTTTTCGATATATCCTTTTTTCACAAGAGATTCCAGTATCTCTTCTGCCTGTTTATTGGAAACACCGCATAAAATTCCGGCACCATAGCAATCCAGCCATTCATCACATTCGTCAGCTTCTTGTACTTTATGGTACATGAACAGCTCTTCTTCACTGATTGGCTCTTCTACTTCGCCATTTAAAAGCTCAACAGACTCTTTGTCTGGATCAGTGTCAAATGTTGACACCGAGTCTCTGTTTTCATCCGTGTCAATCTTTGACACGGATTCCAGATCATCTTCATGTTCATCTTGATCCGCTTCCTGGCTGTAAAATACGTTCCGATTTTCGGCAGCGGCTTCATGGAAGTTTGTACTGTAGAAATGATACAGCGGATTGTCCCGGCTAATCGTCGAATCACACTGCAAAATATGCCCGCCCCAGACAATCAAACTCTGGCCCGGTGTCGGATCAGAAAGCGCTTCAAACTCTTTCTGTGATAACTCCATAATCTGCAGCAATTCGTTCCGATCATCACCGGCCTGGTCAAGCAGCACCTTGAAATCGGAGTTTGATACAATCTCCATAATTTTCCGGTTGGCCGTTGCTGCTGAAACGTTCTGCAGACAGATCGTACAGATACCACCAAGTTTACGGTACGTCAGATACGCCTTTTCCAGCTCATTACAACTTGTCTCATGGCGGCAGACATATTGAGCCTCGTCAACGATAAAATGCGTTGCCCTTTGCTGTTCAACGTTGTAGGAAAAACGCTGCGTTAAAACATGCATGATTGTTATCATCAGCGGTTCCCACATCAATTCAGGGATATTTTTCATTCCAAATGCAACAAACCGGCTGCTGGTAGACAGTGTACTTTGTCCTTCCAATGTCAAAAAGCTATGCTTTGTATAAGCCTCCAGTGATCCATACAAATCACGCGCTTCCGGTTCCCGCTGTTTCTGGAAAATTGCTTCCAAATCAGAAAGCACCGGGGATATCGGTTTCTTTTTTGAAAACGTATTCTGATATAATTCCTCAACGCACCGGTAAATCAACGATTTATGGATACCGTTTGGACGTATACCGGTCATGATACTGTACAGAAATGCTTCCATATACTGCAGCTGGGAAAGGATATATTCTTCACGGCCCTTTGCATTCTTTTGCAGCAAAGATTCCGGAATCTCAAGAGGGTTCAGGCGCAGATCCGGATCAGAAAGATCAAAATACTGACCGCGGAATCTCTGGGTGATTCCCTTCATCTCATTCTGCGGATCAATCAGGAAAATATCATCTGTACTGTTAATCAATGTTTGTCCGATTTCCGTAATTTTCAGCAGCATGGACTTTCCAGAACCAGTGTGGCCAAAAATAACACCATTACTGTTTTTCAATGTCTTTCGGTTTCCAATGATCGGATTTCTGGTTTTTTTATTTATACCATACCATGTTCCGCCAGGCTGGATCAGATCCCAGGAATAGAATGGCTGGAATGCCAGATAAGAACTTGTCAGGACGGAACGCATATTATTTACACGCCTCGCTCCGATCGGAAGCAACGTATTCAGTGCCTGAATTTGCTGATCGTAGTAAGGAACAATCTGTATAGAATGTTTCCGGCAGCGGCGTCTGACTTCTGCCGTGTTTGCATCCAGTTCCTCTTTATTTGCTCCACGCACTGCCAACAGGATTCCTACATAGAAGCCATTTTCATCATCTTCCTCGATCTGATCCATATATTTTTTCAGATTGGCCTGCTTCTTTTTCTTTGCATAGGACGGCTCACTATAGAAGTTACCCATACTTGCATTGGCCTGTACTTCCTGCCCGATCGCATTTTCATTGTAGAAATTCGTGTTGCTGATTTTTCCACGTAACACTTCCCGTGGGATATATGCCGTATCTATGGTAAGGCAGGTATAAAACGGAAAATCTGTCAGTTCAAAAATCAACTTTTCTTCATTCAATCTGGTTGGCAGAACCGCAGCAAAAAGAATCCGCATACACTCTTCATCAAATTCCATGTAGCTTTTGTGATTCCGCACAGAATGTGGAAGGATTGAATTGCGAAAATCTCTTCCGGCCTGTACCATATCCTGAAACGGGAGAATAAAACTTTCCTCTCCATCATCTGTGAAAAAGTAATTTCTGATTTTCTGAAACCGCTGCACAGCGTTTAAAGGAACCAATTCCGAACCCATTGCATGAAAGATTGGAAGTGCTGTATGCTCGAATGTATCAAACCATCCTTCCGCTTCTTCTATTGACCGGCAATTTGCACTCACAGTCAAATAACGCTGTTTTCGAACGTTTTCCTGTCCCTTTTCAAGAGATTTTTTAATCATTTCGTTATTGTAGCGGGCCAGCTCTGGATACTCACTTTTATTTTCATCCTGCAACAGAGATTTCTGGAAATTTGTTACGTCCCGTGGTTCACACTGTATTGTGATCTTGAAATCTGTGTCCATGGAATTTAGAAATTTCCGTAGTTGAAACAGGATGCCGTCTTTTTGCTGCTTGTCCTGATCCACATAGTTTAAGTCTGAAAAAGAATACACACGATCAAATTTTCTCCGCTTTTTCCCTGCCCCGTTATTCGGTTCTATTTCAAATATTCCATTTTCGTGTACACCTGCAATATCCAGCATTTGTTGAATACTGGCCGGTGTCTGGTAAACTGGCTGTGTACATTTTTTATATCGGATAAATTCCTCATTCGAAAAAAATCCCATTCTGTTCCATCCTTTCCAAGTATATAAAAAAGTCGGGATTTTTCCCGATCATTATTTTTCTTTTTTCAAATAATTTTTTCTTGCCTGGTTATATTCGTCACTTTTCCAAACAAGTTTGGCTGTGGACTTTCTGTATTTTCTTGCCCGGTAAAACTCTATTGCAGAAAGCCCGCTACGTGACTTCCATACCTGACTGAAAATGATAGCTGCAGCAACAGCAGTTCCAATCAAAAATGATATATATAAGTTCCATCCAAGTATAAAATACAACAAGATAATGATAATACCACAGGAGACAGCAGAAACGGCCATCACACCTAACTCTCTTGCTGTAAGTCCTTTCCAGATGCTATCCTTATATGCACCAAAATCTTCATTCATGTTTACCATAAGCTATGTCCTTCCTACTATTAAAATCCAAATGCTCTTCGAATCATCGCATCCGTATCAGATACTGATCCCGTTATAATAAGGATACCAAGAATAGCTTGAAGTCCTTCCCATCCTTGTGATCCCAACATTCCGCCCAATATATCTTCTGATGCAGTAGGGAACAGCCCACCGGCATTTATTAAAATTGTTCCAAGTCGCATCATTAGCATGATTCCTGTCATTTCAAACAATGCACAAAGAAATGTACGGACCCAGCTTGATCCAGTATGTCCAATTTCATGTGGGCCTGCATAAGTGGAAAGTGCAAGTGGTGCAACAGCCATATAAAAAAACAATTTAAGGAAAACCCTATAAACCGTCCATAATGTAAGAACTGCGCCACCCAGGCAGATAAAGAAAAACACAATGCCAAACAGATTTCCAAAAATAAGTCCGGATCCACTCATTTCCCAGTCATCCCCTACTCTTATAACCAGTGAAGCGGCATCTTCCGGAACAATAATACCAAAAAATGCTTGTTCAATTTCAATCAAAAAAACGAGTATATTCGTGAGATTTAAAAAAACAGCATCCACAAGTGCCAGCTTGATAAAAAACTGGATGCTTGCTTCCATGGTCATTCCGTGTTTAATATCCGTTGTTTCTTTGAAAAAATTAACCATAAAGAAAACACTTACAAGTGTCGCACCTAGAATCTGTAGTGCCTGGAAAATCCGGTATGCTTCATCCCAAAGTTCACCACCTGCCAAACTTTGTGGACTCGTTTGCAGCATATCAAACGCATATGCAATTAATGAATTCCAAACATTGCACCCAAGGGAAAAGAAACCACTTCCCGCAAAAACCGTTTTGAAAAAATCTAATATCTCATTTATCATATTTTCTCCATAAGAAAAAGGAGGATATTCCCTCCCTTTTCATTATCCCTTCAGAGCAGTTGTAATTACCGGAGCAACCAGCATAACTAACGCACCGCCAATCCCTTTTAAAGATCTTGTAATAGCACCTCCGCCTTCCTGTGCCTGCATGGAAGCTCCAAATTCAAATGCGTGCCATAATAAAATAACACCACCCACAGATTGTACCACAGCGCTGATCAGATTCCATAAAATTTCAAATTTCGCATTTATTGCGGCCGTTGCATCTGCAAAAACCATTGGCGCACCTACTCCCTGCAGGAACATCAAAAACGCAAAGCAAGCCGTATATTCCGTGACTTTTTTCAGTTTCTTTTTTACTTCGATTGGCTTTTTCATATCTTTTACCTCTTTTTGATCTAAAAATAGCCCGCACCAAATTTTGGTGCAGGCCTTATTTTCGTTTGTTCTTTCGTGTCAATCCTTCACACGACATTTTTTAATCGTCATCATCATCATCATGTTTGTGAAATCTTCCAATTAAAAATGCAATAACACATCCTACCATCGCTATAATCGGGATAATATACTGAATCGGCATTCTCTATTTTCCTCCTTTTTCTTCCTGTTTCAGAACCGGAAACTGGGGCAATCCAGTACACAATTCCAGTCCATTAAATTCTTGTTTTTCAATTATTTGCTGATAATCTACTGTCACAGTAACGAAATATACTTTTTGATTGTTGGCATCCCGGCCTTCCTCTGTATGAAGATGTCCCTGGACAAACACTGTCGTTCCTTTTTTTATTCTCTGAAATGTTATCATTGCCCGTTCTCCAAAGGCGACACAGTACATGTAATCGGAATAAGAACTTTTCGGTCGCTGCACGGCCAAGATGTACCGGCATGTTGGAACTGATCTCCCTCTCCTGTCTTTTTCATAGGAAAATTGTGGGACGCAGGTGCAAACACCCTGGATTCTAATCTGATTCATGTTTGCCCTCCTTATACCAGATTGCCAGTTGTATTTTCTTGACGGTAAGGCAGCCTCCGGTATCGCAGAACTTCCATCCGCAGTAAATCATCCCGCAGGGTTTCTGCATCCATGCCCTCAAATAAAATGTCAAGGGTTGTCTCAAAATCCCGGTAACGGCTGCGCTGGCTGTACGTAAGTGCCTTTTCAATCCTTTCCAGAATCGGACCATTTTCATAAATTTCCTGCAATTCTAAAAGGGATTGCTGCAGTGTGTCTTTTCGCCGGAAATGTTCTATCATCCGGCTTTTAAATTCTGCCACATCAGCCGGGTTTAACACTTCCGGTTCCGTGTCAATGTTTGACACGGGAACTTCTTCTTTATCATTCGGAAGTTCTTCCGGCGCATTTTCCGTTTTTTCCTCTTCTATGACAGGTATATTCTTTTTTCGTTTTAAATCTGGAACATTTAAAACATTTTTCAGCTTTTTGGTATCAACCCCAAGCTTTTTTTCCAACGGCTCTTCTTGAGTTTCTTCCTTTTTCTGTTTTCGCTCTTGTATTAAACTGATTACAGCTGTTGCTGCAAAACCAAACGCTGCGATCGCAAGCACCGCGGTCATCAAGTAATATGGATTTCCCAAAAATGACTTTATACTTTCCATGGCCGATCTCCTTTACTTGAAATTCCGTGATGCATCTACTGCAAGTTCTACCAGCTCCTCTGCCGAAATTCTTCTGTCATACCATCCGGTCAGAACTGCCGCTTTTTCGTATTCATCATAAGATGCCTTATATTCCGGCATTTCTGCGTTCATCTGGTAGATGACTTCTTTTAAGTTCTTGGTTTCGCGGCGTGGAACACTGATTTCATAGCATGGAAGGGAATCAAAGCGGAAATGATAATTCTTTTCGCCACATACCGCATCTACAATAATTCCATCCGTATTATGGCGGGTTGTCACATTTTCGAACTCTGGCAGTGTCAGCAAGTAATTCTGCAGTTCTTCTGCACTTAAATCGTGGCTTTCCGGCTGATTACTGTTTTCTTCCAGCTGTCTCTGTAATTCTTCCTTGTCTTTTGCCTGATCATCCAGATCTCTCTGCAAAGATTTTACCTGCTTATTTAGTTCAATGACTTTTCCTTGGAGTTCTCCATTCCGTTTTCGCAACTTTTCTTCTACTTCCGGATCAGTGCTGCTATCTTCTGCTTTTAACTGCAGGTTCGCAAGTTCATCTTCCTTTGCATCAAAATCTTTCTGTAATTTTTCCATCTGTTCCATTTTGGAATCACGTTCTTTCTCTGCCATGGAAAGACGGCTCTGCAATGTTTCAATTTTCGCCTGCAGTTCTGTTTCCTTATCCGTTGGAAGTGACATATCCGGATACAGTTTTAAATTTTCCTGCATCATCTTAAGGTTATCCCTCTCTGCCTGCAGCTCAATACTTAAGTTCTGTGCCTGCAGCTTTTCCATTTGCAGTTCCTGCCGTTTCTTAATCAGCTCATTTTCCTGTTCCTGCTTTGCTTTCGCCAGGGATTCTTTTGTTTCCTGTTCCCAGGTTTTTAAAGCAGTTTCCTGTTTTTCCATGTCCTCTACTTTAGCTGCAAGAGCATCCTGGATCTGGTCCAGTTCTTTTTCCCGGTTATCCAGATCTGTTGCTTTCTGTTCCTGGCTATTTTTCTGCTTTTCCAATGCATTTGCAAGAGACTGCAGCTGCTTGGAACGGTCATCGAACAGCTTTTCACGTTTTTTATATTGCTCTTCTCGTTCCTGATACAGCTGATTCATTTTTTCGGCCATACTTAATGTATTTTCATCCATGACGTATCCTTTCTTCGGGCGCTTAGCCAATATCTTTCTTACTCTTTTTTCGTATTGCAGTAAGAAACATCAATACACTCCAACTGCCGATAAAAAAAACGGCAAAAAAACAGATATGATTCCTATCTGCGTATCCACCGGATCAGCCTTTAAAATCATACCTTCTGTATCTGTGTCAATGTTTGACACCTGTTTTGTGGTTTCCATATCGGTGTCAACGTTTGACACCGCTTGTGGCTTTTCCGTACTCGTGTCAACGTTTGACACCGCTTGTGGCTTTTCCGTACTCGTGTCAACGTTTGACACCGCTTTGGGATTTTCCGTATCCGTGTCAATGTTTGACACCGTTTTGCTGCTTTTCTGTCCCGTGTCAATGTTTGACACGGATTTTTCAGCCCGTTTTCCATTCCATAAGGAAACTCCGGTTCCGCAGAGCAGCAGGCAAGCCAAAATCATACAAATTCTGGCTCTTACTTTTGCTTTAAGACGCTTCCTTTTCCGCATTCGCGACCTCTTTCTGGGCAACCGTAACGGCGTGTATAACCAATCTGTAAGGACTGGAGCCATCACCTACGCAGGTGGATAAAGTAAAAACTTTCTCCTTTCCGGTCGGGGCAATATTACAGTCATATTCCGCATTCTGTACGGTTTCTGCAATCCATTGTTTCCATTCCTCGCTGTCACCTTTATATCCCAGTGTAAAAACATCACTGTCATACCGGGTGCTGTATACGCTGTATATCGCACAGGTATAAGTAGTTTCCGGTGTATAAACATATACATAAGGATAAGTGTTCCGGAAGTCCTTATCATGGTACTTTTTCAGGCTTCCAAACATTTTCCCGGATGCCATGTTATGCCCATATAAAATAATGTGGCTTTCTTCGAAATCTGTTCCGGCAGTTGCAAAAATGGAACCAAGAATATTGCTTTCTCCTGTTACGGTATGGTTCAGGTAATAACTGTTGTCCTCTCCTAAAGCAACCGGATAATCAATGGGTGTTCCGGGAACTGTGATCCATGCCAAAATCTCAGGATTGATCTGCTGTAAATTCTGAAAATCAACTATTCTTTCCATATTCGGATCTGTTTCCTCTTCCGGCTCATCTGTAGTTGATTCTGTGTTTTCTTCATCTGTTGTATCCGGATTTTGGATATAGCCACTGATAAGGTTCTGCTGTTCCCGGTCGGTTTGTGCTTCCTGCAAAATCCGTGGAAGATAAGACGCACCCAGCAGACATAAAATTGCCAGCAGGACACACCCAGCAGCTTTTCGCATTTTCACGCCTCCCTGTTCTTTAATGAAATACCCGTGTCAAACATTGACACGGGTATAAATCCGGTTTTGCTGGTTACTTTAACGGAATGATGTTCTTAACAGAAGTATCATGCGTTGTAGTTCCCCAGTCATCTTTCTGGTTTTCAAATGTGATGGATGTACCGGTTGGTTTCGCCTTTAAATTTGCATGTACGGAGAAAATTTTATCCGGAGCAACGCCCTTCGCCGGTTCCTGTAATTTTGAAATCTTTACATTCTCTGTTCCGGTAACGTTCACCAGATGATACCGCAGCACATCCTGTTCTGTTACTGTGTAGTCCTCTCCTACCGGGATTTTGTTCCAGGTGACAGAAAGTTCTACATATCCCTGTCCATCGGTATGTGAATTTACGTAATTTTCCGTGAACTCTACATAATTCTGGAAGGTACGGTCTTTCCCATTAATATCTTTTCCTTTTACGGTGAAGATAAAGGTTGGGTTTCCATGCGCCCAGGTAATATCGCTTGCTTTAATTTTCTTTACTATGGTAAGGTCTGCATAGCGCATATCCTTCATGGTGATGGTCTGCGTATCTGCTTTGCTTTCCAGCGTAAAGGTAATTGGATCAGCAAGTTTATAATAATCCGGGGCCTGATCCTCACGTAAAGTATACTGACCCGGTTTCAGTTTTTCGATCCGGTGCGGTGTGCTTCCGGATGTCCAGCTTTCTACCAGACGGCCATTGCTATCCAGAAGAGAAAGTTTCGCTCCGGAAATATTCTCTCCGGTACCGGAATCTACTTTTGCAAGATCCAGTTTTGTATAATCATTTTCTACCGTGATTGTCAGGTTTGACTGCCCATTGACTTTTCCGTCGGATACTGTGAAATCTTTCACTGCATTATCCAGTACGTATCCATCTTTGGTTGCCGTTTCCTGGTAATGCCAGGTTCCATCCTTCACACCATCAATCGTGATCCGTCCATTGCTATCTGTTTTCTGCGTTTTATCATAGCTCTTGTCATCATTCCAGATATGGAACGTAACACCTTCCATGACTGTGCCATCGTTTTTGCTTACTTTCTGCAGAACGATCGCATTTTTCTGGTTCTGTACGGCTACATTGACGCTGGTATGGCTATTATCCAGGGTAACTGCATGTTCTGTAGTATCCAGGACATATCCATCCGGAGCTGTTTTTTCTTTGACAATGTACTGACCAAGTTCCAGTTGTTTGCTGGCTGCCGATCCATTGCCATCTGTAGTTACGGTATCAACTACCGTATTGGCAGCAACCAGGGTTGTGCCTCCGGCTGTCTTAATATCCTTTGCAGCTTTGATTTCAAATACCGCACCGGAAAGTTTTTTTATTATTCTCACCGGTTTTTGTGATTGTGATCTGACCGGTTTTTCTGGCATTTGTCGCATCCAGTGTTAAAGTAACAACACCTTCTTTTTCTGCTGTAAACTCATGTTCCCAGGTTCCGGTATATCCTGTCGGATTTTTGGTTTCTACTACTTTGAATTTTCCACCTTCTGAATCTTCTGCATGGAGATTTAATGCTCGATAAGCTTTATACTCATCTTTCCATTCGGCCTTGGTATACGTTACCCACTGGCCGCCTTGCATCTTGTAAACAGTGAATTCTGCGCCTTTTAGGGCTTCTCCTGTTGTTTCATCTGCCTTTTTGATGACAAGGTCAACATTTTTGGTCTGATGCATAACCATTTCTGATGTATAACCAAACTCAGAAGTATTCCATACGTGCCAATCTGTTGCCTCGGTCCGGCTTGATCCTTTCCATCCATTAAATATGGCATCCCCACCAGTAAATGTAAAGTCTTTTGGATATGATTGCACTGTGGTAAGTCCCTTACCTGGACCGTCCACATTTTGTATGGTTCCTCCATTATAAAAGACCATAGTCTGAGAATCGCCTTCATATGTGTAAGTAACCCATCCTTCCGGGTTATCCGGTGAAGTACCATCATCTGCATTTGAACCCTTTTTTGCTGACCAGATTGCATCCGTTCTTGCATCATAGATTAGACGATCATCAGCTTCCTTCGTGACATAAATGCCATCGACTTTTCCATCAATATAAAATCCCTGGGAATAGTCCAGATCAGATAAAGTGAAATGTCCCTTAACCTTAAGTGGATTTCCATTTTCATCGTAATATGAAAATCTTACCTTAATCCATTTCAAGCCTTTAATATCAATGACAGGAGTTGCACCGCCTTTTGTATTGTCTACAGAAACAACAACATTGTCTACATCTTCATATCCCGGATACCCGCTGATATTAGTATTCTGCCAGTCCAAAAACCAGATCCGCATGGTAACAGGTAAACCATTAGCATTGCCTACATTGGTATACTCTGCATACATCTTTCCTTTTAATCTTTCATACGGAATAAAAGAACGGGTATTTCCATTATCACCTATATCTGATAATGGCCACCATTTCGAACACACCTGTGCATATTTTTCACCATTAACGCAAAACTGATTATCCCATTTCGTACCATCTGTACTACCGAATGAAACCTTTGTGTTTGCTCCAATGACTGGCGTAAAATTGTAGGTTCCGTCAATCGTGCTGTTTGTATCTACCTTTTTTCCAATGCCAGAATCAACCACAGATGGTAACCCATCCATGCCTGCGCTGACAGCAAAAACATTTTCCGGGAAAGAAATTCCAGTTACCATCAAGGCTGCCATAAGCAGCCCTGACAGTGCCTTTTTCCATCGTTTCACAGTTTTTTCCTCCTCTCTTTCTTCTCTTTACGGGACAGTTTCACGGTTCCAAGAGCCGCTACCGCCGCAATTCCAAGAGGAACAAAAACGTATGGATCTGCAAGACCGGTTTTTGGTGCCGTAGTCTGCGAAATGGCAGGGGACGGTTCGTTTTTGCCCGGTTCTTCAGCACCCTGTACACGGAAAATCCAGTTTACCATGCTTTCCCGTTTTGCATATGCATTTTTCAGTTCTGCCGGTAACTGCAGCGTAAACTGTACCCGCGAATTTTTCCCTGTTTCCAGTGTTCCAAGACTGATTTCCTGATTCAGGGATGCAGCCTGCAAATCACCGTTATACAGGGTTTTTCCGTTTTGCGTGATCGTCAATTTAAACTGTTTTAAAAGGTCAAGTTCTTCATCCGTTAAATTTCCAGGCGTTTCCGTATGGAAGAAAAATTCGGCACTGGTTGCTGTCGTATTGGAAAGCTGAAAACTATCACTGATCGTATCGCCAGGCATTGCCGTCTGTAAATTTCTAAAGAAATCTTCCGGCGCAGCCACCAGCTTTCTGGCAGCCCCTTCATAAGTGACGGACATAGCGGTATACTGTTTTGTCACTTCTGTGATGCTGTTATCCGTCTCATGTACGCACTGTTCAATTTCCGTATCGCCCCATGGGGATTCCGAATTAAAATCCGGTGTAAAGTTTGCTGCCTGCACCGCTTCTGCGGTCACAGTAAGTCCAAGAACCCTGTCCTGTGCTTTTGATGTCCACGCTGCAGGAATCGTTACGTTCTGGAAAAAGTCTGCGGATTCTCCGTTTTTCAACGGCTGCGTATAGTAATAATACTCACCCTGTTTTACCCATTCATCGGAAATTCCATCCAGTTCTTCATCACTCAGAACATACTCCGCAGGCGTTTCCTTATCCTGATCCACCGAAGGTGTTTCTGTAGGTTCAGGCGTTATTTCCGGTTTTTCTGGCTCTTCCGGTGCTGGTGTTACTTCCGTTTCGGCATTTTCTGTCGTTTCCTGTGCTGTCTCTTCTGTTGCTTCCGGCGTTTCATTCGGGTCTGCATCCGTTTTGGAATCTTCCTCTGGCTTTTCCGTGTCAACGTTTGACACGGAATCCGATGCCTCTCCGGAATAAGTGGTTTTCACCCGGATGTAGCAGGTTTCCGCATAATTCGTGATACGAGGAATCTTTGAAATGCTCTGGGATGGAAGCACAATTCCATCTGCAGGTCCTGCGTAAACTTTTTCCGTATCACCATCTTTTTCGTATTCCTGGATTCCAATGTTTACATCACCGGTACTGATGTGGTTTGTAACGGTAACGCTGTCCTGATAGTAAGCATATGATCCACTGATGGTACTTACTGCCGTGACCAGAATTCCGGCTGCTATTGCAATTTTCCTTTTCATTACTGGCCACCTCCTCCAAACCGTTTCCATGCGTCCTGATAAGAAGTGTATTCCTTCTGACCATCTGTTGTCTGAACGGATTCCTCGTAAACTGTTACTTCCAGGTTATCCTGCTCATATTCATCTGCAACAGTAACCCCCGTAAACAGATAAGTTGTTGTTCCTCCAACCGGAACAGCTTTTTTGTAATAGTAATAGCCATCATTTCCCTTAAACCAGTTTGTGGTATCAAGTCCCGTGAACTCTTTTACAGGTTCACTGCATGTAATATATGCCCGGACATAGCAAGGTACATCTCCTGTATTTTTTGCCCTGACTTTTTTTACTACTGATCCGCTGGATGGAACCGGTGTCGGTGTCGGAAAATCCTCATCCGGAATAATGGTGTTATTTCCAGTCCTGATAATGTTTACTACTTCATCATGGTCCGTCTGGTAAGCAGAAGATCCCGATATTGCGGTGGCTGCTGCAAGAAAACCGCAGCAGCACATTCCGGCAATTGACAGCATTCGTTTTTTCTTTTTTTTCATGCTGTTTTCCCTTCTTTTTCAGAACAGTCCGGATGGCTTTCCGGACTGTTCTGAAAAGTATTCTTATGATAAAGTGTTGTTTCCATCCTGTTCCGGCTCAACCTGAACATCATCTGGGGTATTTGTTTTGTTTTCATCCGATGCTGCATTTCCGTTTCCATCAACGGTTGTAACCCCATTATTTCCGCTTTCGTCAGACTGCGGAGTCGTGATCTGTCCTGCCTGGCCCTGGTTCTGCAGTTCATATTTTTTCCATGCGGAAGCTGCTTTCTGTGGAATCGTGGTTCCTTCTCCGGTGTTGAGTTCCTGGATTGCATAGTAATGTACCGGCACATTCAGATCTTTTCCATCCAGCTGTCCCTCTACAATATTGGCAGCTGTCAGGCTTGTAAAGATCGGATCTGTTGTTTTTCCCGGTGCAAGTATTTCGTTATAGCTGTAGGTGTAAACCATATTATCTCCTACACGCTTGTTGTACATCAGAGTCCATTTCTTAGAAACATTGTTCATGGAGAACAGCTCTGTATCTTTTGCAACGCCTCCATTCAAACGGTTACCTGCAGCATTAACAGTAATCACCTTTGCAATCGGGATAGAAACATCCAGATATACATAAGCATCATTTTTTCCAACATTTTCGATCTGCGGGTCTTTTTTGATTACCTGGGTCGGAACGATATTGTTGGTTTTTCCATCATTATCCGGTGTGTAGTTCGGCTCATGGCCAACGATGTCTACTTTACCTACAGAAAATTTGTTGGTTACAGAATCATGATCTGTCAGATATGCCATGGATGATCCAACGGCCAGTGCGCCGCATAGTGCTGCTGCTGTAAAAAATGCTGCTACTTTTTTCTTTGTCATAATCGTAATTCTCCTTTTTTTCTTTTTGTTTTTTTTACCTGTTCCCGTTCCTTTGGTTCAGGTCTTTTCTCCGGAAAATAGAAAACCAGAAGCATAAACAGCGCCAGAAAACCTACGGTTAAAAACATGTGGTTTTTAGCCCACATGAATCCGTAGCCCAAATATGGAATGCAGAACAGATATGTTCCGCGAATGTTTTCTGCCGGAATGGTTCCGGAATCCGGATCTGTGTTTGCATCCCCTTTTGTCTGGTATCCCTCTTCTGTTTTTGACAAAATCCGGTGAGTCACCAGATCCCCGTGCCTCTCAAACGTAGCAATATTTCCTGGACGTACATCCCTCTTCGATGAATCCACAACTGCCACTGATCCTGTGGGAATCACAGGTTCCATAGAACCTGACAGAATCACATAACCCCTTAAATCACGGCACTGATAACAGGTAATACCAAGCACCATACAAACCAGAATCCATAGGAATGCGTGTATTACTTTTGTTTTCATTTTTCCTCTCTCTCCTTTTTTACTTTTTGTTGCCACTTTTTCCGTGCAACGGCGTCACCCCCTAAAAATGGGCATAAAAAATACACCAGCCCATGAAAACCATGTTCTGATGCATGAAAGCCCATTTTTCTTTTTTCCGTGTCAATCATTGACACGAGCAATTGAAAGATTTTTTTGTCCTACCTGCTGTCCCTTCTGTTTTCCTTCTTTTGCAAGTATAACATAGCATACCTTTCTGTGACGTGCAATATGACATTTTTTTGAAAAACATGACATTTTCTCAAAAAACATGACATTTTTTCAAAAGATATGACATTTTTTCAAAAAAGATGACATTTTTATAACTGCCTTTTTTCTAAAAAAGGGATGCACAAAGTTCTGCGCATCCCCCGTACTGCTTGACTTTTTTCGTCCGGCAGCTTATAATCAAATCAGAAGCAATCAAGGATATACCAGTGTCGGTGGTTGCCTTTCTGAAATAATCTAAATTATTACAAAGAGCAACAAGAGACATAGGCTATCCCCTATCACGTTCTGATCTGATTAGATTCAGTATAGCATATCATCGACTATTTTACTACCTCTTCGACATACAAATCCCCTCTCGCAATTCGTCTACGAGAGGGGATTCTTTTTTATCGGATAAAGTAGTTTGTAATCTGATAATAATCGTTTTCTGTCATGCCGAGTACATCACTCATACCATCGTCCATATGTTCCCAGGTTGTTGCATAATCATAATCTTGATCTGAGAAGGAAAATACAGCTGAGAAATTCACAATCTTTCTTCCGTTATACTCCTGCGGTTGTCCATACATTACAGCGATTGCTCCATATGCATTATAATCATCCATCTGGTTTGCTTTATGGCCTGGAGAGGACATCCAAAGGTTGAAGATCTGGCGGGCAAGATCATCGGAATCTGTATATGACAGACCACCGCCGCAGCCGTTCTGTCTGCCACCATGCAGGGCCAGATTATCAGAAGTTCCGTATCCTGGCTGTGTGATTGATCTCATGATATGGTATCCGGCAGCGGCAACGCTTCTCGGATAACAATGCTTATCATCCCAGATCATGGCTGCGTGTCCTTCTTTGACACGTTCTTCATTTACCAGATCGAAAATCTTTCTGGAAACTTCCTGATCGTAAACGGTCATTCCAAGAGCCTCTTCGTTGGTGTATGGGATATTAATTTTTACTTCTACGTATCTTCCAACAACACCTCCGTTTGGCTTAGATCCCATTGCATCAGCTGAGATAATAACTTTTCGCATACCATTTTTTTTATGAACCGTTACAAGTCCATTTTCATCTACACTTGCTACTTCCGGATCATCCGAAGTCCATTTTACCGCTTTGTTGGTTGCATTTTCCGGATATACGGTTGCGGCCAGCTGCAGTGTCTGTCCAACTTCAGTTAATTCCAGATTACTGTTCGGTGTAATTGTTACGCTTGTTGCATAAACGGTTTCTGCTGGTGTCTCTGTTGGCTTCGGTGTCTCTGTTGGCTTCGGTGTCTCTGTCGGCTTCGGTGTCTCTGTCGGCTTCGGTGTCTCTGTCGGCTTTGGCGTTTCCGTTGGCTTTGGCGTTTCCGTTGGCTTTGGCGTTTCCGTTGGCTTTGGTGTCTCTGTTGGTTTCGCTTCCGGTTTTGTTGTAAGCGCACCGTCTTTTCCGTAGTAATTTCCGTTTACCGTCTGATCCGTTACCATCTTACAGTCTGATCGGAAATAATATGTCTTTCCGGAAATTTTCATCTGCATATCCTTGCAGGCTCCGCCCCAGCTCCGGATATAGTATTTTGCTCCGTTTTCTTCTTTCCAGCATCCGGAAAGCATAACTCCGTTTCCGTCCACAAAATACAGGTTATCTTTGTATGTAAAGCTTGTGTTCACTGCCATGGTGCTGTCTGCCTGGAACCAGTACCATTTTCCTCCGGTTTTCAGCCACTCATTCTGATAGGCTGCACCGTTATCATGCAGGTAATATTTTTTTCCGTTCCAGGTCTGCCAGCAGTTTTTATAAGCTCCGCCCCAGCTGCAGAAGAAATAGGTTTTTCCCCCGTCCGTGAAAGATTCATTTGCTTTCATGGTTCCGTCTGCGTTCAGATAGTAACGGTTATTGTCCCAGGTCTGCCAGCCCGTTGCAATTTTTCCATCTTTTGCCAGTTTCCACTGTCCATCCATCACGATCCACTGCATGTTGGTTACATTAGCATTACCATCAAAAGTGTAGGAGCGTCCGTTGATTTTGGCAGATCTGTTCTTATATGCGCCGCCCCAGCTGCACAGATAGCGGATTTTCCCTGTATCATCCAGTCTCCACTCATTGGAGCGCATACTTCCATCACTATTCATGTAGTATTTATTTCCATCCCAGGTCTGCCAGCCCGTTGCAATTTTTCCGTCTTTCACCAGATACCATTTTCCACCTTTTACAACCCACTGGGAACCCTGTACCTTACTGTCTGCACCGAATGTATAACTTCTGCCGTTGATTCTTGCCTTGCAGTTCAGGTAAGCTCCACCCCAGCTGCGGAAGTAGTAAACCGATCCATCCGTATCAATCATCCACTCATTTGCTTTCATGGTTCCGTCTGCATTCAGATAATATTTTTTTCCGTCCCAGGTCTGCCAGCCGGTCTGTTTTACACCGTCTTTATAAAAATACCAGGTTCCGGACTCCTGCGTCCATCCGGTTTTTCCAGCTGCCTGTACTGTCTGGGCAGAAACTGTTGGGAACATATTTGTTGTGGCCGGTGTACCTACTGCCAGGCTCAGGCCAAGAAGTACCATTGCGATTCTTTTTCTCATACTTTTTCCTCCGTCCGTGTCAAACATTGACACCGATTTTTCTGTTTGAATTCCATGTCAACGTTTGACACGGGATTCCTTGTTTTGTTATTTCACTTTTTACTCCGGAATTTCTTCCAGAAGTTCCCCGGTATAATCTTCCCGTTTTCCAAGTTTTACGGCATCGTCCAGTTCGGACTGTTCCATGCATACACTTCCGATCGGGTGGATTCCTGGATCACAAAGAACCAGATACAGATTTCCCTGGTAATCTTCCGCTACATCACCATCCTGCCGGTAGCCAATAAACTCATGCTCAATCGGTATTTCTTCCGGATGCTCCAGATAGAATGGATCAAGCTCTCCCCAGTCCAGTGTGGAAAAATTGAAATTCGGAAAACGTTCTGCTATTACTTTTTCTGCATTTTTTCGAAGCTCTTTCATGTCCATATGGTTTCTCCCCTTTTTTATTTCTTTGGATCATATTATCATATTACCTTTCCAATTCCGTAATTACAAGAGTCTTTTGCTATTTTTCATATTGCATTTTTATTACATTCTAATCACCCCTCTGTTTTATTTGCTTGTTGTTATTGTAATATGGCTTCCGCTGCTGAATGCGGCTTCCATAGATGCCTTTAATGCGTTCAGGATTTCATCTGCACTTTTTTGTTCCCCCGTAGAAGCCCGTATTGGCCGTTTCCTGCGATTTTTCTGCATCGTACCGTAAAATGATCGTAAGTCCTGTTCCAGCCGTTGCAGCGTCCGAAAACGAGCTTGAAAGGGTTGTCTTGGATGTACAGGAAACGGTAAGTGTTCCACTCAGGAACTTACAGCCGGAAAACAGGTTCCCGCTATCCGTACAGGAAGATGGGATTTCACCGGTTATGGATTCCAGTGCGGTACATCCGAAAAAACTGCTGTTCATTTTCTGTGCAGACGATGGGATATGTACTTCTTTCAGGTTGACGCAGCCATTGCAGATATTCGAAAGTTCTTTCGCACTGTCCGGAATCTGGACAGATGCCAGAGCCATACAGCCGTAATACATGGAATCCATGTTCTCCAGCTGCATACAGGCTGTTGTATCGGCTCCCTCGATCAGTGCCGTATCACCGTAAAATGCTTTTTTTGCCTGTTTTATATTTCCTGGAAGTTCCATGGCCTTTTCCAGTGCGATACACCCTTCTGCGCAGGATGTAATATCTTCCAGCCGGACCGCACCAGACATATCCGGCATACTGGTCATCGCCGTAGCATTCTTGAATGTTTCCACCATGCTTCTCACTGTATCCGGGATGCGGCACAATGTTTCCAGGTATTCGTCATTTCCTGTAAACCAGTAGTCCATGCTTTCCACTTCTGCCTCCGGATCAATCCAGGTCAGCCGTTGAACAGAATATTTCTTCCATGGCGCAGAATCTGATTTGAAATTCCGGACGCTTCCTTTTCCGGATATTTCTAGATCCCCGTTGGAATACAGGATAGCCTCCACATCATCTGGATTTTCTCTGCCGATTTTATACCTAACACTTTCATCACGGTCAATAAGCACTGTTATCTCTGCCTTGATATCCGGATATGCCTTGGAGGAAACCTCTACGGTAACACTGTGGCCATGTGCCGGCACTTTAGCCGGTGACACGCTGTATGTATCTGCATCCAGAAGCTGTTTCTTTTTCCCGGATATTCCGTATACGCGGAAATTTTTTTCTGAAATCCTACTTCCGGCAGCATAGCTTTTCTCTGCAGCTTCCACCTTGATCGTTTCCGGTTTTTCCGGTGCAGCTTCTTTTCGAAATTTTGGCAGTACCAAAAATACGACTCCAACAAGAATCAGCAAAATAACAGCAATCAACGCTATGATCCACAAGCTGCTTTTCTTTTTCTGCCTTTTTTCGCTGGCTGTTTTTTTGATACGGCCATTTTTACTCTTTTTTCTTTTCCGTATTGTGCAGGCACTTCAGGATATAACAGATGTGATCTTTATCCAGCTTCAGGAACATGCTTTTTACAATCGGAACAGGACGTTCCTTTCCTCCAATCCGAATTGTTCCTGCATCCGGCGGCAGCATTAGGGTTTCTACAATCAGATCGATCAGTTCATCCACTTCCTGCTTGTTATAGATCGGCGGGTAGTTCTCGTAATCAATATTTTTCCGAATCAGTTCCCGGTAGGCAGATATCCGATCCATCATATCCATCCCATCTCTTTTTGTTCCCCGCTTTATATTATGATGTTAGGGTCAAAACCATAAATAACTTTGTCCTCTATTTCTATAGCACCTTGAAAAATTCATATTTTGTAGTATAATACCGGATTTCTTCGGATATACGCTGGTATTCCCTTCCTTGATTTTATACAAGTACCGGATTTTGAGCGTAATGTCCTAAACCCTTCACATAGTTGAAGAGTTTTCTGAAATTCAATGCTGCTATCTTGGAACCGAAAAAGAACTTGCCCCGCTGTTTCCCACGAGGTATCTTTTCCAAGTGGTAATTCTTGCGTATATTCGATGGAACAGTTTCCACTCCATTACGCAGCCTTGTATAATTTTTGAATTCTTTGCTATTCATGTTCCGTTGGATTTTCGCACGTTCATGCGCTGCTTTGGATGTTACTATTTTTGCAACCTTCTTAAAGATCTTCGGCTTGCATTGATCCTGCTACGGACAGTTGGCACACTGCTCATGCAGAGAGGAAACGGCACACTGATTGCTTGGTTTCATATAAGAACAGCTTTTCGGTGCATGGCCGGCTGGACATCGGAGGACTTTTGTTCCCTCTTCGTTGAATTCAAAATCAGCAAGGATATCCGGAGCCGGTTTCTCCGTCAGACTTGTGGTAATCAGTTCTACGTTTTTATGAGCTGCAAGTTGTGTGTTTTCTGTTCCACTATATGCTCCATCCGTGACTATAACAGTCCGTTCTTCCTGGTTATCCATCTGCGCAAGGTGCTCCTGGATAAACTGACTGTCACTATGGTTGTTTTGCTCATACTGGTACTCTGTTACAACAGAACCATTGGCTCCAACGGATTCTTCAAGATTAGCAGCATATCCTCGATGCTCTTTTCCTGCTTTATTCCGGAATGTCGCTTCAGGGTCAGAAGGATTCTGCAGCATGGTTGATTTCATGCCGCCGTCTTCTTTCGTGCGGAGTCTTCGGTTTTCATTTTCAACAATGGTCTGTTCTGACAGGCATCTGACAAACAGATCATACTCTGTTGAATCATTGTAATCAGACTCACACAGAGCAAGAAGTTTATCCGCATCCGTTAAGAGTTGCTTCATGCGCTCATCTGCATCGGTACTGCGCTGACGATAAATCACTCTGTTAAAATCGTTAGGATCGATATAATGTTTTAAATCGTCAGACAGAACGGAACCATTGATTTTATTCACATACATCGCCAGCTTTACAATGCAGGTGTATATCAGTTCCATTCGGCTGAGCCTGCGGACGTTGGATTCGATCATCACGGAATCCATACGTCTGACTTTACCGCTGATTCCCATCAGTTTTGCAATGGAAGCACTTAAATCTTTCACACAATCATGGTAAAGATCCTTGTTGTGAAGTGTTTCATAATCATAGCGCCTCTTGCGGAAACGGCTTAAGGTCTTGTCACTCAAAGGCTGTTCTTCAAAACTTGTTGTGTGCAGTGCGTACTGAATTCGAAAATCCAGCATAAGATTTTCGACCATCTCGTCATCGGAATAATCAAAAAGCTCTTTGATAATGAGCGCACCAACAATCACGTTGACCGGAGTATTCGGTCTGGATGCCTTATCGCTGTATAAGGCAGAAAAACGCTTTTCATCAATGGCAGGAAATATTTCATCGGCAAAGACTTTTGCCCAGGATTTTTCCAATGCTTTTTGTTCTCTGGCAGTTAATCCAGAAAAACTATCTGTAAATGACATTTGCTGGTAAGTATTTTCTTTGAATGACATAGAGATTGCCTTCTTTCCTACTAAGATATCTCTATTATACAGCAAGTAAACCATTTAGGCTTGTATTTACTACAAAATATATGAACTTTTCAAGGTACTATAGAGGGGCTTTTGACCCCAACATCATAGTTTTAAAATAATATAAAGCAAACGGATAAAAATATTTTCTCCGTCATAAACTTCAAAAAGAGAGGGAAAAACTTATGATTTTTTATTTTACCGGAACTGGTAATTCGCTTTGGGCTGCAAAAGAAATTGGAAAAGAGCTGAATCAGCCTGTTGAGAATATTATAAAACAGAAAACAGAAAGCAATTTTTTCTGCAAAGACGATATAATCGGTTTTGTCTTTCCTACCTACATGAGCGATCTGCCATGGATTGTAAAAGAATTTTTATTGAAGTTAACGGTCAATCCTGACTGCTATACTTTTGTCGTCATGACTTCTAACAATGGAAAAAGCGGAAATTCTTTTGTCAGCCTAAGTCAGGCACTTTCCCGCAGCGGTGCAAACCTGTCGGCTGTCTTTGATCTGCAGATGCCAGGCAACTGTTTAATCAGCTCAGAGCAGGAAAATCTGGAACGACTGAAAAAAGCACCGGAACGGTTAAAATCTATCATATCTTTTATAAAAGAACGAAAAACAAACTTTACATCTGACGGAAGTCTGCCAAAAGAAGATTTTGTTACTGCATCGTATTTTTATGGAGGACATTCCTGTGCAGCCTGTTATGCCTGTCTTCACTGGTGTCCCAAGAATGCTACCCTGCTTAAAGTTCCATTTTTGAAACATCGTCCGCAGTATCATCATCCAGATGTAACGCTGGCGGAAATCAAAGAATAAGTCTGTAAACGGCGCCCCGGTCCTGCATTCAGATGATCTGCAGGGCCGGGGCGCTTTGCAATTTATGTGCGTGTAAGATGTTGGCTTTTTATTTTCGCTCCGTCTCGCATACGATGATATGTTTGCTCTTCTCATACCCGGGAACTTTCCGGTCCGTGATAAAAATCGGTTTTTCGAAGTCTGCGAAGGTGACGGAGCTGATGCTGTTAAATTTGCTTGCGTCGCAGAGGACGTAGCACTGGCGGCACTGTTCCATGGCGGTCTTTTTGGTGACGGCCTCGTTGACGTCCGGGGTTGTGCAGCCGCTTCTTCGGGTTACGCCATTTGTTCCGAAAAAGCCTTTGGTGAAATGATACTCCTGGATCGTGCGGATTGCCTGGTTTCCGACGACGGCTTCTGTGGAGCTTTTGAGCTCGCCGCCTACCAGAATGACCTTAAACCCACGTGATGCCAGCCGCTGTGCGTGGGCAACGGCGTTTGTCACGAAAACGGCGGAGGTTGCCCGGATGAAATCGATCATATGCGCCGTTGTCGTTCCCGCGTCGAGAAAGACGAAATCGTCCGGCTCGATGAGGGATGCCGCATATTCTGCGATTTTCCGTTTGGCATCGCAGTTCAGCTCATTTTTCTGTGCAACGGTGTACTCGTGTGCCGTCACCTTCTGGCCGGCTTCCACGGCGCCGCCGAATACCTTTTCCAGCTTGCCCTCCTTGTCGAGCGCTGTGATATCGCGGCGTACCGTGGACTCCGATGTATCGAGAAGATCCCGGACTTCCGTCACGGTGATGCTTCCCTTTTCTTTTAACAGTTTCAAAATTATCTCATGTCTCTGCTGTGTTAACATTTCTTTCCTGCCTTATATTCTGCCACGTTTGTTTCCAGAATGATCTTGCGGAGCGGAAGGATGCTTCCCGGAGAAACGGAAAGTTCATCTACGCCCATCGCAAGGAACTCTTTTGTCAGCTCCTGGTCAGCGCCGAGTTCGCCGCAGATACCGGCCCAGATGCCGGCTTTGTGTGCATTCTCCACAACCATCTGAATCATGCGCAGGATCGCCGGGTGATGCGGATCAAAGAACGGATCCAGCTTTGTGTTCTGGCGGTCGATCGCGAGGGTGTACTGACTGAGGTCGTTCGTTCCGATACTGAAGAAATCAACCTCTTTTGCCAGCTCATCGCTGATGATGGCAGCCGCCGGGGTCTCGATCATGATACCCTGCTCTGGATTTCCGTACTCAATGCCCTGCTCAGCGAGAGAAGCTTTTACTTCCTCCACAATCGCTTTGATCTGGCTAACCTCGCCGACACTTGTGATCATTGGATACATAATGGCAATTTTTCCATATGCGCTTGCGCGGAACAGCGCGCGAAGCTGTGTCTTGAAGATCTCCGGCCGCGTCAGGCAGATGCGGATCGCACGGCAGCCAAGTGCCGGATTCTCCTCTTTTTCCATCTCGAAATAATCGCACTGTTTATCGGCACCGATATCGAGGGTACGGATGATGACGCGTTTTCCCGCCATCGTCTCTGCTGCCTGTTTGTAGATACGGAACTGCTCCTCCTCTGTTGGATAGTGATCCTGCTCAAGATAGATAAACTCGCTTCGGAACAGGCCGATGCCGCCCGCGTCGTTCTGCATGACAGCCGCAAGGTCTTTGATGTTTCCAATATTAGCATACAGCAGAATTTTCTGTCCGTCCAGTGTAATATTTTCTTTTCCCTTTAAGGTGAGGAGCAGTTTTTTCTTTTCCTCCTCCTCGGTGCGACGCTTCTGCATGGCAGCAAGAGTCTCCTTGTCCGGATCAACATAGATGGTTCCATCGGATCCGTCCACGATGCCGAGCTTTCCGTCTACGCTCTCATCCAGCGGAAGCGGTGTTCCGACCAGTGCCGGAATCGCCATGGTTCTTGCAAGGATAGCGGTGTGGGAATTTAAAGAACCGTGTACGGTAACAAAAGAAAGAACTTTGTCCTTATCCATCTGTACCGTCTCAGACGGCGCAAGGTCATCTGCCACGATGATCGCCGGTTCGTCGTTTAAGGATGCGTCGGTGTCGTCTCCGTTTAAGATGGAGATCAGACGCTCGGAAATATCCTTTACGTCTGCCGCGCGCTCTCTCATGTAATCATCGTCCATGGCAGAAAACATCTGCGCAAAGTTGTCGCCTGTCGTTGCAACGGCATACTCAGCGTTGACGCCCTGGCTCTTGATAATATTCTCGACGGACTCGTTGTAGCCGTCGTCCTCCATCATCATCTGATGTACCTCGAAGATCGCTGCATTGGCCTCGCCAACCTCTTTGCATGCTTTTTCATACAGAACGCCAAGCTGTGCGATTCCTTTTGCCTTTGCTTCCTCAAACCGTGCCATCTCCGCATCCGGATTTTCTACTTTCACACGTTTTACCTGACGCTCATTCTTTTTGTATACGCGGATCTTTCCGATCGCAATGCCGGAAAATACGCTTTTTCCCTGATAAATCTGCATAAGTTTTCTCCACCTTTGTTCTCGATATCCGAATTTTCTGTCCAGACAGCCGGAGCGTGTTTAAAAAAGATTTCTTAGTTTCAGAAAGTTTTTCAAACACGCTCCTGCCGATTACTATATTGTAATTCTCCAGAGCCCCATCTCAATTCCGCTTACGCTCCATTTCGATGTGGCTTCTCGCCATATGGAATTCCAGAAAAAAGCACTCATTCATGCAAGCATGATTCGCACTTTTTTCTTCCATTCCGCATGGCTCTGTAGAATTACAAGTTCTCTTTCATGAAATTGCTGATTGCTTCGTATGCAGCATCTTCATCTGCTCCATCGAAGGTCAGGGTAACTTCTTCGCCCTGTTTTACAGCCAGTCCCATGATGCCGAAGATGGCTTTGCAGTTCATGGCTTTTCCGTCTTTTGCGATCTTGATATCACAGGAAAATTCTTTGACTGCTTTTACCAGCATTCCTGCCGGACGAGCGTGGATTCCTTCTGGATCTGTTACAACATACTTAAATTCTTTCATGATTTTTTCCTCCCATAGGATCTTTGATATTTTTATTTTACTTTGTTTTCTGCCTTTTTTCTACTCTTTTATGCAACTTTTTTCTTTAAAACTCCAAGCAGAACTGCGGATACCACTGTTCCGATGACAACTGCCACCAGATAAAGCAGCGCATTTCCCATAACCGGTACAACGAAGATGCCGCCGTGCGGTGCCATTAAGGTACAGCCAAATGCCATGGAGAGCGCACCTGCGAGGCCAGAGCCGATGATGCAGGCCGGAAGAACGTGGATCGGGTCTGCTGCTGCGAATGGAATCGCACCCTCGGTGATGAAGGCGAGTCCCATGATGAAGTTGGTCGGACCGGATTCTCTTTCTTCTTTTGTAAATTTATCTTTGAACAGCAGGGTTGCAAGTGCAATCGCACACGGAGGAACCATACCGCCGATCATAACGGATGCCATAATGTCGTAGTTTCCTGCTGCGATGGCTGCTGTTCCGAATACGTAAGCTGCTTTGTTGAACGGGCCGCCCATGTCGATGGCCATCATGCCGCCGAGGATCATGCCAAGGATCAGCTTGCTGGATCCGCCCATGGAAGCAAGACCATTGTTCAGTACCGTGTTGACGGTTCCCATGATCGGCTCTACAATGAAGAGCATCAGAAGTCCCATCGCAAGGATGCCGACTACCGGGTAAATCAGAACCGGCGCAATCTTTTCGAGTGCTTCCGGAAGTTTCTCACATGCTTTGCGGAGGCCAAGGATAATGTAGCCTGCTGCAAAACCGGCAACGAGTGCTCCAAGGAAACCGGAGGTTCCGCTCGATGCCATCATACCGCCGACAAAACCAAGGGCAAGTGCCGGCCGGTCGCCGATTGCCATGGCGATGTAGCCTGCAAGAACCGGGAGCATGAAGCCGAATGCCACGCCGCCGATCTGTTTGAACATCGCTGCAGCCGGGGTAATCGTACCGAAGTTTGATCTGGCTGCGGCATCAAGGGAGTTCATATCAACAAGAAGTCCGTCGATCAGGAATGCGATTGCGATCAGAATACCGCCGCCGACAACGAACGGAAGCATATGGGAAACACCATTCATCAGCTGGGTGTACAGCTGGTGGCCGATACCGCCGCTGTTCTTCTTCGTGCTTGCTGCGGCTGTCTGCGCATTGCCGCTCTTGTAAACCGGTGCGTTTCCGGACATCGCAAGCTCGATCAGCTCATCTGCTTTGCTGATACCGTCGGATACCTGGCGCTGAATGACTTTCTTTCCGTCGAAACGATCCATCGGAACCTGTGCGTCGGCTGCAACGATGATGCAGTCCGCATCGGCGATTTCCTGTGCAGTCAGCACGTTTTTCGCTCCGCCGGAGCCTCGTGTCTCGACTTTTACGAAGCATCCTTTTGCTTTCGCTGCTTTCTCGATTCCCTCGGCTGCCATGTAAGTGTGGGCAATACCGGTCGGGCAGGAAGTAACGGCGAGAATCTTCACCTGATTTTCTTTTGCTTCCACCGGCTCTGCAAGACGCTCATCTACGCTCTTTTTCTCTTCATCGGCGCGGTCGATAATGGCAAGGAACTCTTCCGGTGTCCTTGCGTTTCGAAGGCTCTTGGTGAACTCTTCATCCATCAGCATCATGGAAAGTTTACTTAAGACATCGAGGTGAACGTTGTCTTTTGTGTTCGGCGCTGCGATGAGGAACAGCAGGGTGACCGGCTCTCCATCGAGAGAATCAAAATCAACGCCGTTCGGGATCACCATGGCTGCAAGGCCCGGTTTGTTTACTGCATCACATTTTCCGTGCGGAATCGCAATTCCCTCTCCGATTCCTGTGGTGCTCTCTTCTTCTCTTGCGTAAACCTGTGCACGGTACGCATCTTCGTCTGTGATCTTTCCGCTTTTGACCATCAGCGCTACGGCTGCATCAAGCGTTTCCTGTTTGCTTTTCGGTGCGGCATCCAGCGCAATACTGCGGATGTCCAGCAACTCTGTGATTCTCATGAGACGTCCTCCCTTTTATTTTGTAATCTGTTCGTAGACAGATGCAATTTCCTCCCGGGTTGCAAGGTTTTCAGAAAAAGCACTTGCACTTCCCGCTGCGATTCCCATATGGAACGCATGGAGGTAATCTTCTTTTTCCATGTAGCCTGCCATGAATCCGGCTACCATCGAGTCTCCTGCGCCGACGCCGTTGATAAGCTTTCCTTTCGGGGCCGGAGCTTCAAAGACCTCACCGGATGCGGCAACGAGAACGGCTCCTTCGCCTGCCATGGAAACCAGAACGTTCTGTGCGCCCTTTTTCTGCAGCTGTTTTGCATACGGAACAACCGACTCTCTTGTCTTTAATTCCACACCGAAAATCTCGCCGAGTTCGTGATTGTTCGGTTTGATGAGGAACGGGTGGTACGGCAGAACCTTCATCAGCAGATCACGGGTCGCGTCTACGACGATGCGGATGCCCTTGCCGTCGAGCATTTCCATAATTTTCTGATAGGCATCATCTGCCATGGATGACGGGATGCTGCCTGCGAGGAAGAGAACGTCGCCCTCGCCGAGTGCGGAAAGCTGTTTCATCAGCTCTTCCACTTTTTTCTCCGGGATTTCGGGTCCCTGTCCGTTGATCTCAGTTCCGTCAATGCTCTTTAATTTGACGTTGATGCGGGAATATCCTTCTTCCAGCCAGATGCAGCCGTTTTTAATTCCCATCTGGTCGAGCCGTCCGGCGATTTCTTTTCCGGTAAAGCCTGCCAGAAATCCGAGCGCTGTGCTCTCAATTCCAAGGTTTCCAAGTACGGTCGATACGTTGATTCCTTTTCCGCCCGGAAGCATCAGCTCGGAGCTTGTGCGGTTGGTAAGGCCGAGCTTGAAGTCTTCCACCGATACAATGTAGTCCAGAGACGGATTGAATGTCACTGTGTAAATCATATTTCCCTCCTGCTTTATTTTGATCGTGTTTGCTTTGATAAGATTATCATATCGTCATATTCATTCAAAATCAATCATTAATATTTCATGAATTTTCCCTTCTCTTTTTGTCACATTTGCATAAGTTTAGAGTTTTGTGACGGATTTTCCCGGTTTATCGCCCTGTTTTGACCGACTTTGACTGATTGTCATCTTTTCTTCCCTGTCACGCATTGATCACTTTATTCTCTCCATTTCGGTCATTTTTTATCAGACACTTTCTTTCTGTTCTCATTTTTGTACTTTACTTTTTCCGGATTTGGTACTAAAGTGAAGAGAAATCAAAAAAAGAATTTCCAGAAGAGGTGATTTTATTTGAAACGATACTATATTCTTCACTATTTTGATCCCGCCAATGTGGGCAGTTTTCTGCTTGTCTCACTGCTCGGCTGATTCTGGTGCTTGCCCTTGTGCTTCTGATTGCAAAATTGCAGATTCAGCGGCAGCTAAAAGAGGAGACAGAGGAAAAAGCGAAAAAAATACGCCGGAAGAAACACCAGCGCAGGCAGTATCAGATTGTGGAAAGCTTTTATGAGCTGGTTTTCTCCGGCACTTCGATTCTTCTCTTCCTCTCCCTCTATTACATTATCGATGAGCGTCTGCCGCAGATTTCGATGTACTGGGAGAAATATCAGGATGTGGTGCTTCTTGTCTTTATCGTGCTCTCCGTCTTTCTGACGAGCTGGCTCGATGTGGTTCTGGTAAAGCTCACGCACCTTGACCCGGAGCAGAAGGCGTCGGTGCGGCTGATTTCGGTCTTCTATATTGTACTGATTCTTCTGTACATCCGCTTTATCTACGAGGACACGAATTACGACGGCCTGATTCTCTATTTCCTGACACTGACGGTCGGCCGCTTCCTGTATTTCGACTTTACGGTCAAGAGTTTTCTTGAAACGATGCGGGGCGTGTTGGAAAATCTACCGCTTCTTGTCATCATGAGCGCCTACTCCGGTTTCGTGTGCTGGTATGGGTTCCATGTCGGCTTTCTGCTGAAATCAAATGGCGTCATTTTGAGCACCTTTCTTGCCCATCTGTTTATGGACTGCTCGATCTTTCTGCTCCACAAGACAAGAATTTTAAAGCATGTGATACGAAAAATTTAAAACCGGCATTTTTTTACCAGCCATATATCAAAAGCTCTGCAGATCAGAATTTTGCATTTTCTGTTCTGCAGAGCTTTTCTTATTTAATGTTCTTTTTTACATGCCAAACAGCAGTGCAAAGCCATGTACGACAAAAGCTGCCAGCCAGGCGATCACACACTGGGAAACGACAACACCGGCTGCCCATCTGCCGCCAAGCTCCCGCTTGATGGAAGCGACTGCCGCCACACACGGCGTATAGAGGAGGCAGAAAACCAGAAGGCTTAATGCGGAAACCGGTGTCAGAATTTCGGTCAGCTGCGCGGTCGTGCCGAACAGTACGGAAAGTGTGGAGACGACACTCTCCTTTGCCATAAATCCGGTTAGAAGGGCGGTCGATACTCTCCAGTCTCCAAATCCAAGCGGCCGAAAAACCGGGGCGAGACGGCCGGAGACAACGGCGAGAATGCTGTCCTTGGAGTCCTCCACGACATTGAGATGCGTTCCAAAGGTCTGTAAAAACCAGATCACAATCGTGGCAACAAAAATGACGGTGAATGCCCGCTGCAGGAAGTCTTTTGCCTTATCCCACAAAAGCTGTCCGACATTTTTTGCCCCCGGCATGCGGTAGTTTGGAAGCTCCATGACAAACGGAACGGCTTCCCCCTGGAATAAAGTTCCCTGCATCAGCATCGCCATCAGGACAGCCATGAAGATACCACCGAAATACAGAAGAACCATCACAAGGGCACTGTATTTCGGGAAGAATGCGGCGGTAAAGAACGCGTAAATCGGAAGTTTTGCCGAACAGCTCATAAACGGAGTTAATAGGATCGTCATTTTCCGGTCACGCTCGGAAGGCAGGGTGCGGCTCGCCATGACGCCCGGCACGGTACAGCCAAAACCGACCAGCATCGGCACGATACTGCGGCCGGAGAGGCCGATTTTCCGGAGCAGCTTATCCATCACAAATGCCACGCGCGCCATATAGCCGCTGTCTTCCAGAATGGACAGGAAGAAAAACAGGGTGACGATGATCGGAAGGAAGCTTAAGACACTTCCGACGCCGTTAAAAATACCGTCAATCACAAGGGAATGAAGCACCGGATTGACGCCCCATGCTGTCATGGCGCTGTCCACGAGCTCGGTCAGTTTTCCGATCAGAACCTCCAGCACACTCTGCAGCGATGCTCCGATCACATGGAAGGTCAGGAAAAAGACAGCCGCCATAATCCCGGCAAAACATGGCAGAGCCGTATATTTTCCGGTCAGCACACGGTCAATTTCTGTGCTCCGCACATGCTCGCGGCTCTCTTTTGGTTTTACCACGGTCTCACGGCAGACTTTTTCAATAAAATTAAAACGCATATCCGCAATCGCCGCCGCGCGGTCCAGGCCGCGCTCCGTCTCCATCTGACAGACGATATGCTCGAGCATCTCTTTCTCGTTTTCATCGAGGGCCAGCTGCTCCAGGATCAGCGCATCGCCCTCTGCCAGCTTGCTCGCCGCAAACCGCACCGGAATATCCGCCCTTGCGGCGTGATCCTCGATCAGATGCATGATCGCATGCAACGCACGGTGGACGGCACCGCCGTGGTCATTCGCCTCACAGAAGTCCTTTCTGCCCGGTTTTTCCTGGTATTTGGCCACATGAACAGCATGGGCAACCAGTTCATCGATTCCCTCGTTTTTTGCAGCGGAAATCGGGATAACCGGGATGCCAAGTCTCTCTTCCATCTGGTTCACGAGCACAGAACCGCCGTTTTCGCGTACCTCATCCATCATGTTGAGGGCCAGTACCATCGGAACGTCGAGTTCCATCAGCTGCATCGTCAGATACAGGTTTCGTTCGATATTTGTCGCATCTACAATATTGATGATGCCGCGCGGATGCTCGTTCAGAACGAAATTCCGGGTGACGATCTCTTCACTTGAATACGGCGACATCGAATAAATGCCGGGAAGATCGGTGACCAGCGTGTTTTTCTGGCCGCGGATTTCACCGTCCTTCCGGTCTACGGTCACGCCGGGGAAGTTTCCGACGTGCTGGTTGGATCCCGTTAATTGGTTGAACAGGGTGGTCTTGCCGCAGTTCTGGTTTCCGGCCAGCGCAAAGGACAACAGCTCTCCTTCCGGCAGCGGATGCTCCTCTGCCTTATTGTGGTACTTTCCGCCCTCTCCAAAGCCGGGATGCGGAATTGCTTTCGCATCCGGCTGCTCTTTTTCTTTTACAGCGTCCCGCATCTCATCAATGGCAATCCGTCCGGCATCGGCGAGGCGGAGTGTCAGTTCATAGCTGTGAATCCGCACTTCCACAGGGTCTCCCATCGGTGCATACTTTACCATCGTCACTTCCGCCCCCGGAATGATTCCCATATCGAGGAAGTGCTGCCGCAGCGCGCCCTCTCCTCCTACCGTGCGGACGGTCGCTGTTTTGCCGATCGGCAGTTCTTTCAGTGTCATATATTTCACTCCTTATTGATTCTCATTATCAATAGTAAGTATATGACACAATTCGACTGCGGTCAAGCAATTGCCATTATTTCTCTTTTTGTTTTTCTTCGAGTTTCTTCTGTACACTCGGAAACAGCTCCAGATCCGTGTGTGGGATTGCCTGGGCCGCTTTCATCATAGAGATGAAAGCGGCGACCTGGCCGAACTGGATGTAGACCATCTCGTCCAGAATGCGGTCAATATCGTCGATGCAGGTCCGATCCAGCAGGATTTTTTCTGCTCCCGCAAGCGACGTATTTCCGGCGCAGATCAGGCGGCTGCGATCCATATCCGGGTACATGCCGATCGTGATGGCGGATTCCTTTGAAACGTGCTTTCCAAATGCACCAGCCGCGTAAAACCGGTCAATTTCTCCCATGGAAATGCCGGATTCACGCATCATGTACTCAACCATCGTGTAGGCCGCTGACTTTGTACGAAGGAATTCGGCGATATCACTCTGATAGAAGCACAGCCCTTCACTATATTCAACGCACCACTCTCCCGTCTCCGGGTCTTCCTTGATCTTTTCGGACCGCTCCGGCTGCAGGGTGCCGAACAGGTTGATCCATCCATTTAGGAATAATTCCGCGAGCAGATCGATAATGCCGGAACCGCAGATGCCCTTTGGCTTACCCTCTCCGATTACATGGCACTGGATTTTCCCGTCTTCTATTTTTACCGTATCAACAGCGCCTTCTGCAGCTCGCATGCCGGTTTTGACCACGCCGCCCTCGAGTGCCGGACCGGCAGCGCCTGCGCCGCAGAGCAGAAATTCCCGGTTTCCGACGACAAGCTCGCCGTTCGTTCCGATATCAAAAAAGACGCTGATCGTTTCTTTTTTATAGAGTTCCGTTGCGATCATACCGCTTAATATATCACCGCCCAGGTAATTGGATTTTCCCGGCACGCAGTAGACACATCCCTTCATGGGAAATCCCATCTCTTTCGCCGGAAGGAATCCGGCGCGGTCCGCGCGCACGGCGTACGGGGATGAAAAGACGCAGAACGGATCCAGTCCCAGCAGGAAATGGATCATCGTTGTGTTGCCGGATACGACCATTGAGAGAACATCCGACGGCGCAATTCCTGTCTTTTGGCGAAGTTTTTCAAAGAGCAGTGTAAATGTCTCCATCGTACACGCACGGATGTCCTGCAGTACCTCCGGTTTATCCTTACAGGCAAAGATTCTCGTCAGAATATCGGTTCCATAGGCAGTCTGGCGGTTGTATTCGCTCTCCTCGGCAAGCACAGTACCGTCGCTGCAGTTTACCAGGCGCACAACGACGGTCGTACTTCCAAGATCAGCGGCATAGCCGTAATGCTCTGCTGCTGTATCGCCCGCTTCCAGATCAACCGCCTGCCAGATGCTTCCATTCCATGCGAGGGAAACCGTTATGTTATAGTCTGCCTCATCGCAGATGGGATACAGTTTCTGCAGCGCTGGAAGGGTAAATGATGCGGTGATTCCTTTCTCTTTTAATGCATCCAGTATCCGCATCTGGCTGGAGCGGGCGTCCTCCTCCGTCGGCGGGACCAACTTCAGATACTGTTTCTGTGTTATTCCTCTATTCATTATTACTTCCTCATTTCCTGATCATTTTTCTGTTTCTTATTGTAGCACTTTTCTCTTTTCCAGAGAACTTATTTTTTTCACATTTTTACTACATTTCCATCACAGATTCCCATTATACTGCAAAGCATAGAAACAAAAAAGGAAGCAAACAAAACCGGAAGCTGATTCCGGAACACAGTTTAAAATACAGATACCAGAAAGGAAGTATTTATTATGATGGACTACAGAAACAACTACAATAACGAAAACGAAACCAATAATGAGAACATGATGGCAGCAGAGCAGAACAGCTTCAACGGAAAGAAACCTTCTTCCAAAAATAAAAAAGCTGCTAAGCTTGCAAAGAAAATCGGAGCCATCGCCTTAAGCGCAGTTCTGTTCGGCGGTGTTGCCGGCGGTACCTTCCAGGCAGTCAACCACTTTGCCGGAAGCACGACAGCCACTGCAACAACAACCACTGCACAGCAGACGACTTCCAACAGCAGCCTCTTAAAAGCCGCTGCCACATCCTCAAGCTCCACTTCTACCGGAACGATGGATGTTTCCACGATTGCGAAAAACGCAATGCCGTCGATCGTCTCCATCACAAACCAGTCCGTACAGGAAGTACAGAACTACTTCAGCATGTTCGGTTACGGTGCCCAGACTCCGCAGACCGAGGAGACCACAAGCTGCGGTTCCGGTATCATCATCGGAAAGAATGACACCGAGCTTCTGATCGTCACCAATAACCATGTAGTAGAAGATGCCGATACTCTTTCTGTTAGTTTTGTAAACAATCAGGTCTGCAAGGCAAATATCAAAGGTACCGATGCCGATAACGATCTTGCCGTCATCGCCGTTCCGCTCTCCGAGATCCCGGATGACACGATGAGCAGCATCGCTGTTGCCACGATGGGCGATTCTGATTCCGTTGAGGTCGGCGAGCAGGTCGTTGCGATCGGCAACGCACTCGGCTACGGCCAGTCCGTTACGACCGGTATCATCAGTGCTGCAAACCGTGTGATCGACAGCGATTCCTCTTCTGACGGAAGCTCCGATGGAACAACGGCAGATACCTCTTCCACCGATACAACCGGAAAGACCTACTTACAGACCGATGCAGCCATCAACCCTGGCAACAGCGGCGGCGCTCTTCTGAACATGAACGGAGAGGTCATCGGTATCAACTCCGCAAAACTTGCTTCTACAGAGGTAGAGGGCATGGGCTATGCAATCCCGGTCTCCCGTGTTTCCGATATCATTGAAAATCTGATGAATGAGCAGACCAGAACAAAGGTTGCCGCAGAAGATCAGGGAACGATCGGCATCAAATGCCTCGATGTCAGCAGCCAGATCCAGCAGGCATACAATATGCCGGCCGGCATCTATATCTCCGAAGTAACCTCCGGCAGTGCCGCTGAAAATGCAGGTCTGAAATCCGGATACGTTCTGACCAGCTTTGACGGACATTCCATCACCTCCACCAGCGAGCTGAAATCCCTGCTGCAGTATTACTCTGCCGGCGAAACCGTCGAGGTGGAAGTACAGGTTCCAGACAACGGATCCTATGAGACAAAGACCTTCTCCCTGACCCTCGGAACGAGCACCAGCTCTTCAGATGATCAGCAGAGCGATTCCCAGCAGAATGCGGGTTCATCCCGCTCTGCAGAGGGTGGAAATACCTTGACCTCCGCTACTCCTTCGATCTGACTGCCCGCTCTCCCGTGAAAGAAATCCATAAATAAAAAACATCATAAGCATGAAAGAAAGGCCCCGAAACATAACTCCAATGTTTCGGGGCCTTTCTCCTATTCTCTTAATCCATTTCTTATTTTTCTGCTCCTGCAACTGCCTCGCGGGCTGCTTTCTCTTCCGGATCTTCATCCAGAATGGAGAATGCAATATTGGTTGCATGGTCCGCGACACGCTCGAGTCCGGATACAAGATCGGAGAAGATCATGCCGGCTTCCGGCGTACATTCGTTGCGGGTCAGACGCTCTACATGCTTCTGCTGCAGATCCCGCTCCTCCTGATCAATGGAATTTTCAATATCAATGATCTCCTGCAGGTGCTGCAGATCATTCTTTGCAAACATTTCGATCGACTCATCGAGAATTTTTAATACCATATCCAGCATCTCGGAAAGATCCAGTTCGCCCTGTTTGCTGAAGGTCACATTGTCATTCGTCATCTGCACAGCAGAATCTGCGACATTTTCGGCATGATCACCAATCCGCTCGATATCATTGACCACATGGAACAGCGCACCGATGCGCATAACGTCTGATGTCGGCAGCGATGCCTGATTTAAGTGAACCAGATAGTTCGTAATCTCTTTGTTCAGGAAATTAATATTTTCCTCGACACGGTAGACCTCGTCGATTTCTTTCTGATCGCGGGTCACCAGCGTATTCATCGCGCGAATCAGGTTGGTCTCTGCCATCTGTGCCATACGCTCCATCTCACGGACAGCCTGCAGAACTGCAGTCGTCGGGGACATCGCATGTTTCGAGCTGATGTAGGCAAGCTCGAACTTTTTGTCTTCCTCGTCATTTCCGCGGATGATAAAGTACGTTGCCTTCACCAGAAGCGGGGTAAACGGCAGCATCAGGAGTACCTGGCATACTTTGATGATCGAGTTTGCATTTGCGATCATACGGCCTGCTTCGTTTCCGGAAATACCCATAAAGAAGTCAACTACCTGTTTTCCAAACAGCAGGAAAATAATGGAGCAGACAATCGTTCCGGAGATGTTGAACAGCAGGTGGACACATGCCGCACGTTTTGCATCTTTTTTGCAGCCGAAGCTGGCAAGAATCGCGGACATCGTACATCCGATGTTGCATCCAAGCATCATAAACAGACAGATCGGAAGTCCCATCAGGCCCTCTCTTGCAAGAAGCATGATGATTCCGACCGTTGCAGAGTTACTCTGCAGAATCGCGGTAGCCACCCAGCCGACTAAGAACGCAAGAAACGGATTCGTCAGGGATCCGAGGGCGTTGACGACTGCCGGGATCTCTTTTGCTTCGTTCAGGGCTCCTGAGATACCGGAGATACCCATAAACAGAATACCAAATCCCAAGATAACCTCGCCGAGACGGCTGATCGTCAGATTGTTCTTTACGAACATAACCATCAGAACACCGATGATGACAAACAGCGGCGCGATATCCGCAAGGTCAAACGCAATCAGCTGTCCGGTAACTGTCGTACCGATGTTTGCTCCGAGGATAATTCCAGGAGCCTGTGCCAGTTTCATCAGACCGGAGTTTACGAAGCTGACCACCATAACGGTTGTAGCGTTGGAGGACTGAATCAGCGCGGTAAAGAAAATACCGACCAGAAGACCGATCACACGGTTCTTCGTAAATACCTCCAGAATGCTTCTCATCTTGGATCCGGCAACCTTCTGCAGTCCTTCACTCATCAGCTTCATTCCATATAAGAAGAAGCCCAGACCGCCCATCAAAGACACTATTACACTCATATTCTTTTTTCTTCCTTGTCTTTTTCTGATGTCTTTTCAAAATCCCTGTCAAAGTATTTTCGTGTTTTGGTCTCAATATTTTACATTTACTTAACGCAGATTTTACAAGACACCTTTTTTATCATAAAAGAAATCATGACATTTGTCTATAGAAAAATTAAAAATTTCGACAAGAAATTTTCAGATTCTTTTCGTTTCTTTCTTGCATTCTACTTGATAATATTGTAACATTTAGGATGTTTCCATATTATGAGGCGACATTTCCGCCTACAAAATTCAAAAGGAGAGAAAATTATGGAAAAGTTTAGCAAGCTGATGGAAAACACATTCAAGCTGCGGGAAAATGGAACAACGGTCAAAACCGAGATCATCGCCGGTGTCACCACGTTCATGACGATGGCATACATTCTTGCCGTCAACCCGAACATCCTTTCCTCCACCGGCATGGACCACGGCGCTGTCTTTACCGCAACGGCTCTGGCAGCCTTCCTTGGCACCCTGCTCATGGCACTTTTCGCCAATTATCCATTCGCTCTGGCACCAGGAATGGGCCTCAACGCCTATTTCGCCTACACCGTTGTTCTCGGCTACGGATATAGCTGGCAGGCAGCCCTGACCGCCGTTTTTGCAGAAGGTATCATCTTTATTGTACTTTCTCTGACCAACGTCCGTGAGGCGATCTTCAACTCCATTCCGGCCAGCCTGAAATCTGCAGTCAGCGTCGGCATCGGTCTGTTCATCGCATTCATCGGACTTCAGAATGCAAAAATTGTACTGCCGAACTCTTCAACCGTGGCAGGCCTCTATTCCCTGTCTTCCTACAATGCCAACCTGCAGTCTGCAGCCACATTAAACGGAACCGAGTATGTGGCAGGAACGTTTAACGATGTCGGAATCACCGTTCTGCTCGCAGTCATCGGTGTTATCTTCACCGCCGTTCTTGTCGTACGTAATGTAAAAGGAAACATCCTCTGGGGAATTCTTGCAACCTGGATCCTCGGCATGATCTGCCAGGCATGCGGTCTCTACGTTCCGAACCCGGCAAACGGCTTCTACAGCCTGTTCCCGGATTTTTCCAGCGGACTTTCCATTCCAAGCCTTGCCCCGATTTTCGGAAAACTGGATTTCTCCATTCTGAAAACAGGCGAGTTCTTCGTGATCATGTTTGCATTCCTGTTTGTCGATATGTTTGATACCATCGGAACTCTGATCGGTGTATCTTCCAAGGCAAACATGCTCGACAAAAACGGAAAACTTCCGCGCATCAAGGGCGCGCTGATGGCAGATGCTGTTGCTACCTGCGCAGGTGCTGTTCTTGGTACTTCTACCACAACGACTTTCGTTGAGAGTGCTTCCGGCGTTTCCGAAGGCGGCCGTACCGGTCTTACCGCTGTTACCACTGCAATCCTCTTTGGCCTCGCTCTGTTCCTCTCCCCGATCTTCCTTGCCATCCCGTCCTTTGCAACGGCTCCGGCACTGATCGTGGTAGGCTTCTACATGCTGACCAACGTAGTCAACATTGATTTCAGCGATCTTTCCGAGGCGATTCCGTGCTACATCTGCATCGGAGCTATGCCGTTCTTCTACAGCATTTCCGAAGGTATTGCCATGGGAGTTATCTCCTACGTTGCAATCCAGATCCTGAGCGGAAAAGCAAAAGAAAAAAAGATCAGCGTGATCATGTACATCCTGGCTGTTCTGTTTATCTTAAAATACCTTCTTCTGTAATGGCTTTTTAACGATACAGAACCGCATAAAAAGGCTCCTGTCCCACAGATTTTATTCTGTGAAACAGGAGCTCTTTTTATGCTCTGAATCAAAAATTTTTATTCTGCCAGGGTCCGGTAAAAGCAGGTGCGGTTTCCGGTGTGGCACGCTGCGCCGACCTGTTCTACTTTGGCAAGGATTGTATCGTTGTCGCAGTCGATCAGAAGCTGTTTTACATACTGCACATGGCCGGAGCTCAGTCCTTTCGTCCAGAGCTCATTGCGGCTTCTGCTCCAGTACGTCATTTTTCCAAGGCGCAGTGTCGTCTCAAACGCTTCTTCATTCATGTAGGCGAGCATCAGCACTTCGTCATTTTCCGCATCCTGTACAACAACCGGAACCATGCCGTCGCTGTTTGTCTTAAAATCCGCCCAGGTAAAATCACATTTTAATGCTTGTTTCATGTCTTGTTCTCCTCTTTTTCTGCTCTTACAGGCTGCCCTTGGTCGAGAGCACGCCGGCAATTCTCGGATCGAAGGAAGTTGCCTCATCGAGTGCCTTCGCAAATGCTTTGAACATCGCCTCGATGATGTGGTGGTTATTTCCGCCGTCAAGCACTTTGATATGCAGATTCATCTGCGCCGCATAGGAAACGGCGTAGAAGAATTCTTTTACCATCTCGGTCTCCATCTCTCCTACTTTCTCCCGCGTAAATTCTGCCTGGAAAGAGAGATACGGTCTGCCGCAGAGGTCAACGGCCGAGAGCACCAGTGTCTCGTCCATCGGAAGGATTCTGTCGCCGTAGCGGCGGATGCCCTGTTTGTCGCCGACTGCCTCGCGGATTGCAGTTCCGAGCACGATACCGGTGTCCTCGATCGTGTGGTGGCCGTCTATATCAAGGTCTCCATCTACAGAAACGGAAAGGTCGAAAAGACCGTGGCGGGCAAAGCCGTCGAGCATATGGTCAAAAAAGCCGATGCCGGTGTGGATGTCGCTCTTTCCCGTTCCATCCAGATTTAATGTCATGCGGATCTTTGTTTCTTTTGTCACGCGTTCTACGCTGGCTGTTCTGTTCTCCACTTACTCTTCCCCCTCAAAACGGACGGCAATCGAATTGGCGTGTGCCGTCAAGCTCTCTGATTTTGCAAAGCTCTCGATATCCTCGTGGATCTCGGAAAGGGCTTCTCTGGAATAATAGATGATGCTGGATTTCTTCACGAAATCGTCTACGGACAGCGGGGAGAAGAATTTTGCGGTTCCGTTCGTCGGCAGGATATGGTTCGGGCCGGCAAAATAGTCACCGAGAGGCTCGCTGGAGTTCTCGCCGAGGAAAATAGCACCGGCGTTATGTACCTTCATCATATCCTCAAACGGGTTCTTCGTCACGATCTCGAGGTGCTCCGGTGCGATGGCATCTACGGTGTCGATCGCTTCCTGATGCGAATCGGTGACAAGGATGTAGCCGAAGTTGTCCAGTGATTTGGAGATGATGTCGCTTCTGGAGAGGACTTTTAAGAAACCGTTTACCTCTTCACTTACCTTCTCTGCCAGTTCCTGGGAGGTGGTAATGAGGATCGCACTTGCAAGCTCATCATGCTCAGCCTGGCTTAAGAGATCGGCTGCCACGAACCGCGGATTTGCAGTCTCATCAGCAAGGACAAGAATCTCACTTGGGCCTGCGATGGAGTCGATGCTGACATTTCCGTATACGGCTTTCTTTGCAAGGGCAACGTAGATGTTTCCAGGTCCTACGATTTTATCGACTTTTGGAATGCTCTCGGTTCCGTAAGCAAGGGCTGCAATTGCCTGTGCACCGCCGATTTTAAAGACGCGGTCCGCACCGGCTTCTTTTGCTGCCGCAAGGACAACCGGGTTGACTTTTCCGTCTCTGCCGCACGGCGTTGTCATGCAGATTTCTTTGACTCCTGCCACTTTTGCCGGAAGAATGTTCATCAGAACAGAGGACGGATACGCTGCCTTTCCTCCCGGAACGTATACGCCGACACGGTTCAGGGCGGTCAGCTTCTGGCCAAGCATCGTTCCGTTCTCGGTAGAGGTGAACCAGCTGTTCTGTTTCTGTTTTTCGTGGAACTCACGGATATTTTTCATGGATCTGCGGATGACACCGATCAGCTCTGGATCTACGATGTTGTACGCCTCATCAATCTCTTCCTGTGTTACTTCTACGGTAGAAGCATCGAGTACCGCGTGGTCGAATTTCTCGGTATATTCGAAAACGGCTGCGTCTTTTCTTGTTTTTACATTCTCAATGATCTCCTGCACGGAAGCCTCGTACGTTCCGTACTGTGTCGGGCTTCGTTTCAGCATATTCTCCAGAATATTTTCTGTGGTCTCTTTTGTCAGTTTTACGATTCTCATACCAGTGCTCCTTTCAGATCCTGAATTAATTTGGTAATTCTCTCATTTTCCATCCGCATGCTCACCTGGTTGACAACCATGCGCGCAGACAGCGGGCAGACCTCCTCGAGAACGGTCAGGCCGTTTTCCCGTAAAGTGCTTCCTGTCTCTACAATATCCACAATCACTTCGGAAAGTCCGACAATCGGTGCCAGCTCGATCGAGCCGTTCAGCTTGATCATCTCAACGGTCTGGTGCTTGCGGTTGTAGAAGTAATCCTTGGCAATGTTTGGGTACTTCGTTGCCACACGGATCTGCTGGTTGTGCTGCAGCAGCTCACGCGCGGACTCCGGTCCGCAGACACACATGCGGCACTTGCCGTAGCCAAGGTCCAATACCTCGTAGAGGCGTCTTCCTTCCTCCAGAATCGTGTCCTTTCCGACGATTCCGATATCCGCTGCGCCGTACTCCACATAGGTCGGCACATCCGGACCTTTGGCGAGGAAGAAACGGAGCTTATGCTCTTCGTCCGTGAAAATCAGCTTTCTCGTATCTTTATTTTTCATTTCATCGCAGGTGATGCCGACTTTTTCCAGCAGCTCCAGCGTCTGGTACGCCAGGCGTCCTTTTGTCAGTGCAATGGTCAAATATCTCATCTTTTTCGTACCCTTCCTCTCCTACAGCTCCACCGGCTGTACTTCTCCTGTCGACAAATCGATAGCAAGCACCGAATCGCTCTTCTGAATATAGACAATGCCGCCGAACTGGTTCTTTCTGCCGTATTCTTCATAATCTGCAAGAACCTTGTCCCTTGCAAAGCAGACCAGCGCGACATCCATGCCCTTGCTTCTGTGCTCGTTAGCAAGTTTTACGGCCAGCGGCTGAAGAAAATCCGGGTAGAGCAGCATCGTTTTCGTATTGGCAATCGGAAGAGAAATTTTCTGGCGCTCCAGTGCATTCATCAGAGATTCCATGACAGTACAGAATCCGATCGCCGGCGCTTTCTTTCCGAAGTGCTGCAGCAGTGCATCGTAGCGGCCGCCTTTTACGATCGGCTCGCCGGTGCCGTAGGTGTAGGCCTGGAAAATAATACCGGTGTAGTAATGGAATTTGCTTAAAAGGCCGAGATCGAAGAAGACGTATTTTTCATAGCCGTAATCTTTAACGATCTCATAGATCGTAGCCAGACGATCGAGTGCCTCTCTTGCCGCCGGATTTCTTGTAAGGCCTTTTGCCTTTTCGAGAATCTCTGCATTTCCGAACAGCTGCGGAACATCACGGAGTGCTTCAAACAGATCACTTCGAAGGTTCTGTTTTGCCAGCAGCTCCTCGGCGCCAAAATGATTTTTAATGGAAATCAGTTCTTTTAATTCGTTCAGAACATCCTCGGCGAGCGCAGCTCCTCGGAGAGCGCCTGGAAGAAACCTACGTGGCCGATGCTGATCTGGAAATCGGTAAGACCGGCATCCAGCATAACTTTTACGGTCATCGCAATGATCTCTGCGTCTGCCATTGCGGAATCATCGTTTAAGAGCTCGACGCCCATCTGGGTGGACTCTTTTAAGCGGCCCTGATAGCTGCTGCTGTTGACGAAGCTGCTTCCTCTGTAGCAAAGGCGGATCGGCATCGTCTCTTCCATGAAATACATGGAGGCTGCGCGTGCAATCGACGGGGTAAAGTCCGGACGGAGCACAAGGGTGTTGCCGTCGCGGTCAAAGAATTTGTAGAGCTCGCGGGACGGTGTTGTTCCCACTTCTCTTCCGAATACATCAAAAAACTCGAACGTCGGTGTTTCAATATCCTGATATCCAAACGCATGAAATACCTGCTCAATCTGATTCTCCAGGTATAATTTTTTCGTACATTCCTGATTGTAGACATCCCGGACGCCTTCCGGGGTATGAATTAATCGATCCATGTTTTGTTGTCCTCACTTTTTCGCTTTAGTTCACTACCATATTACCATATTGAATTTAAAACTATGGTTAGTATATCGGAAAACATTTTCCCTGTCAACTCAAAATTTTAATCCGCTTTCGAATCCCGTATCTCCAGATCCTTCTGGATTCCGTTCAGGTACGGGACGAGAACGCTGCTTCCCGTTCTGGGAAGGAAGAATGACGTTTCAAGCTCGGTGTAGGAAAAATGCTTCTTTCCGCCGTTCTGTCCGCGGTCCCAGAAGGTTTTCATCGTCTCATACCGCAGGTAATAATATTCGTCCCGCGCCGTAAAATACAGCAGCAGGAAGGAAATCCCCCCCTGCTGCTCGAAATCTTTCATAAACGTGACCTGGTGCTCGTGGATGTTTGCGAGCGGAAAGGAATCCGTTTTGCACTCTTTGGCATCGAAGCAGACGGGAATGCCCTGTACAGCGCCGATGTAATCAACGGTACTCTTCTTTTCAAAATAAGCCAGCGTGATGTGTCTGCTCTCCTTATCTATTTTGATCGGGGTGATCGGCGTCGGCACCTTCTGGATCAGTGCCAGATGCTTGTCACGGTACTGCTCGTTTGTGCGGTTGATCATTTCCTCCAACGTTGATCCGCGGAGTCCCCTCGATGTCCATGCCATAATTCCTGTCCTCGTCTTCGTTCTGTTCTTATTCAATCAGAGAAATTTTGTTCAGCGGCCAGTAGCGCAGAAAGGCCTTGCCGATGATCTTGTCTTTCTCTACGTACGGATTCAGCCAGTAGCGGGAATCCTTTGATACGTTCCGGTTGTCGCCGAGCATAAAGCAGCAGCCCTCCGGCACCTCATACGGTCCGAAATCGCCGACCGGTGTTTCCGGGCAGAAATCATCGCGCAGCGGCTCGGTGGAATCGTTGATATACACCTTTCCGTCGCGGATCGTAACCGTCTCTCCCGGCAGTCCGATGACGCGCTTGATAAACTTCTGCTTCTCGTCGTCCGGATAATAGAAAATAACGATGTCATACCGCTGCGGATCGCTCTTTACATAAGCAAGGCGGTTACCGAAGATCTGGTCTCCGGTCATAATCGTGTTTTCCATGGAAGGAGATGGGATTCTTGCGTTGATGACAATGACCTGCTCCACAAAAACAACGACTGCCACGACAATGGCGATCATTTTTACATATTCCCAGATTTCCCGTCCGATGCTCGTCTCCTCCGTTTTTCTTGGTTTTGTTTCTTTCTTTTCGTTGTCTTTTCGGCTCATAATCCTTCTCCCGTCAAATGTTCTCCCTGTAAAATCCGGCGCACGGATGATGGCAGGGGCGCTGTAAAGGTTTTTCCGGACAGATCCGATAAGGTGCCCGTAAGCTCTGGAAATACCGCCTTCCACGAATGGAGAAGTTGGTATTTCAGTCCGTATTTTTCCCGGAAGCGGCGGTTAAACTCCGCATCCCCGTATTTCGTATCTCCCGCAAGCGGATGACCGATGCTCGCGAGATGGCTGCGGATCTGATGGCTCTTTCCGGTCACCAGCTCAACCTCCAGCAGCGTACAGCCTCTTCCGGCACAGAGCGGCCGGTATGCGGTTTCTATGTAAACAGCATCTCCCTGCTGCTCTCGCTGAATCGAAACACGGTTTGTCCTCTCATTTTTTGTGAGGTATCCGCGGATCCGCTCTGTCTCTGTCACGGTTCCTTTTACAACCGCCAGATAGTATTTTCCAACAGCCCGCTCTGCGATCAGTTCTGAAAGCTGCTGCGTCGCCGCAACGGTTTTTCCGGCAAGAATCAGACCGCTGGTGTTCCGGTCCAGACGATTGCAGAGTCCGGCGCGGAACATGGTCTCCTCCCCGGCATTTTTTTCCGAAAGATAGGCGCCGAGCGCTTCGGTAAGGCTCACATCCGTCTCTTTCGCCTTCTGTGAGAGGACACCTGCCGGCTTGTTCAGGAAAATTACTTTTTCGTCTTCATAGACGATATCCAGCTTCGGATACTTTACCTGTTTTCCAGCCGCCGGTTTTTCCGGTGTTTTCCGAAATTTTTCGATGGTCTCTTCCGCCAGATACAGCCGGATCGTATCGCCTGTTTTCAGCTTTTCACTGCCGTCCGCCTTTTTCTGGTTCAGCACAATGTTTTTCTTTCGCAGCATTTTATAGAAGAAACTCTTTGGCGCCTCCTCCATATATTTGGACAGATATTTGATGAGCTGCTGCGCGCAGTCTTTTTCTGTCACGGTCAGTTCTCTCATAGCAATGGTCTCCTACAGTGCCAGCGCCAGCATCGTGTGTTTCACCAGTTCCGTGCGGGACAGATCCGGGTACCGCTCATCCGGTTTGAAGTTTTCACTGGCGCTCTTTTCCAGCTCATCGTAGTTGCGGTTCAGGGAATCGAGGCGCTCCAGAAATGCTTTTTCCCGATCAAAAATCTTCACATGGCATTTGTAGCCGTTGGCACGGATGATCTTGTTCAGATACGTAGTGCAGTCCTCGATCTGTTTCTGGTCTTTGGCGCGCGTGGTGTAGCAGGCGATCTCCTCACCGCAGAACGCCGCTGCTTCGATCATCAGACTCGATTTTTCCTGTGTGATATACATTTCATATCCCATCAGCAGTTTTCCTTTTTTTGCCTCAATGGCATCGTACACTGCTTTGTCCACTGGCTTTTGCATAACCATCATGATAAAACCGACGGCGGCGCGGCAGCCCGGCAGACAGCCTACTACGGCGACAACCGTAAAAATGTTGCTCTTGTTTCCGTCTGCAAGCACAAGCCCGACAATAAAAACGATGGCCGGAAGGACGAACAGTCCCAGTGTCACAAGCAGTCTTTTTTTCTTTTCCCGGCGGATATAGCCGTAATCCCCTTTTCTGATCTTCATTCTTCTGTCATTTCCCTTCTTCGATAAGATCCCCGCTCATCTTCTGCGTGTTTATTTCTTTTTGTGCACGTTGCGGAGCGTCTTTTTCGGCCGTCCGCCTGTTTTGGCTTTTCCCTGTCCGGAACGGTCATTCGCCGTCTTCTGGCCAAAGCCTTTTCCGTTGGACCCTTTTCCTCTTGACGGTTTTCCTGCCTCCCCGGCCATCTTTCTCGGCCGTACGAGACATTTCGGTCCGAATCCGATCAGATCCTCCCGGTGTGTCCGGCGCAGTGCCTCGCAGACGAGCTCATAGTTCTCCGGATTCCGGTACTGAATCAGCGCACGCTGCATCGCCTTCTCATGCGGCGATTTCGGCACGTAAACCGGATCCATCGTCCGCGGGTCAAGACCGGTATAGTACATACAGGTGGAAAGTGTGGAAGGCGTCGGATAGAAGTCCTGTGCCTGCTCCGGGATAAATCCCATATCGCGGATGTACTCGGCAAGCTCCACCGCATCCTCCAAGTCACACCCCGGATGGGACGACATAAAATACGGAAGTGCGTACTGCTGCTTCCCCGTCTTTTTGTTGCACGCATCGAAGCGGCGGATAAATTCCTGATATACTTCGTGGCGCGGTTTTCCCATATAGGAAAGCACACGGTTCGAAACGTGCTCCGGCGCAACGCGGAGCTGACCGCTGACGTGATCCTTTACCAGCTCAGAAAGGAACGTCTGGTCTTTATCGGCCAGGACATAGTCAAAACGGATGCCGGAGCGGATAAAGACTTTCTTCACGCCCGGAATGTCTTTTAATTCCCGCAGCAGCTTCACATAATCTCTGTGATCTGCCACCATATTTTTACACGGCTCCGGGAAGAGACAGTTCCGGTTCGGGCAGGCGCCTTTGGTGAGCTGCTTTTTGCATGCCGGACCGCGGAAATCCGCCGTCGGGCCGCCGACATCGTGAATATAGCCTTTAAATTCTTTTTCCTGAACCATCTGCCGCGCTTCCGCCAGAATGGATTCGTGGCTTCTTGTCTGCACAACGCGTCCCTCGTGGAACGTCAGCGCGCAGAAACTGCAGGATCCAAAGCAGCCGCGGTTGCTCGTCAGACTGTATTTGATTTCCCCAAGCGCCGGCACACCGCCGTCTTTTTCATAGCTTGGGTGATAGGCGCGCATGTATGGAAGCGCATAGACATCATCCATCTCCTGCTCTGTCAAAGGACGGGAAGGCGGATTCTGTACAATGTAGCCCTGGCCCTCATACGGCTCTGCCATCGGCTTCGCATTGATGGCATCGGTATTTTTATACTGAATCGCAAAGCTCTCCGCATACGTCCGCTTGCTCTCCCGCACCTCCTCGAATGACGGCAGCACCACCGGGTCAATCAGGTGATCCAGCGTTTTGCTCCGATAAACGGTTCCCGGAATAAAGGTGATATCATGAACGTCAATGCCGGCCGCAAGTGCATCTGCAATCGCTACGATCGAAAGTTCTCCCATTCCGTACGAAATCAGATCCGCACCGGAATCGAGAAGGACGGAGCGGCGCACCTGGTCAGACCAGTAATCGTAATGCGAAAGGCGCCGGAGTGATGCCTCGATGCCGCCGAGGATCATCGGTGTATGTTTATACGTTCTCCGGATCAGATTGCCGTACACGGTAACCGCGCGGTCCGGCCGTTTTCCCATGACACCGCCCGGCGTAAAGGCATCTGTTTTTCGGTGCTTTTTCGCCACGGTATAATGGTTGACCATGGAATCCATATTTCCGGAAGAGACAAGAAAGCCAAGACGCGGTTCACCGAAAATCGAAATGCTGTTCTCGTCCTTCCAGTCCGGCTGTGAGATGATGCCGACGGAATAGCCGTTCGCCTCGAGCACACGGCTGATGATTGCCGGTCCGAACGAGGAATGGTCCACGTAGGCATCTCCGATGACATAGACAAAGTCAAACTGTTCGATTCCCCGTTCCTTCATCTCTTCTCTTGTAATTGGTAAAAAAGGCATGCTTTACTTTCCTTTCTGTGTTTCGGCGTCCGCTATGCCAAGCGCCGCTTTTTCTTCCTGCGTCAGGAGACGGGCACTGCCCTTTGGCAGCGCCGGATCAAGTTTCAGGCTCCCCATCGACAGCCGTTTCAAATAGACGACCGTTTTTCCGACCTTCTCAAACATGCGCTTGATCTGGTGGAAGCGGCCCTCACAGATGGTAATGCGGATCCGGCTTTCAAAAATGCCAGGCTCTTTTTCTGTCGTTTCCAGAATGGTAAGCTCGGCCGGAAGTGTCGGTTTGTCGTCCCCAATGTCGAGCCCTTCGGCAAATGCCTGCCGATCTTCTTCTGTCACTTTTCCGTCAATCACGGCCTCATACACTTTCGAGACATGCGATTTCGGAGAGAGCAGCCGGTGGGAAAGGGCTCCGTCGTTCGTAATCAGCAGCAGCCCTTCGGTGTCCTTGTCGAGCCGTCCGACCGGAAAGAGGTCTTTTCTTGCCGCATCACTTAAAAGATCGAGTACGGTCCGGTCACGGCGGTCCTCCGTCGCAGAGACGACACCCGCCGGTTTGTGGAGCATCCAGTATTCCATTTTCACATAGGAAATGCTGTTTCCGTCCACAGTCACCTGCGCTTCATCCGGGTCGACTTTCAGTTCCGGGGCTTTTGCCGTAATTCCGTCTACGGCCACCCGTCCCTTCCGGATCAGGGCCTTTACTTCCTGGCGTGTTCCCACACCCATGTCCGCCAGATATTTATCGAGTCGTAATTTACTCATACCATCCGCCATCCTGCATAATATTTATTCTTTAACGTTCCGTTGTTTATTTTTCCCCAGCCAAGTGGGAAATCATCCAGGCACACAAGCACCCAGCCCTTTTTCCCCTGACACTCTTCCTCTGAAAACGAGAGTGTCTCACCCTTTAAGTAGCGCATGACACGGTCATCTCCCTTGGGAATGGTCAAACACGAAACGTATTCTTCTTTTTTCAGATACGCCGCCAGCGCCTGGGACGGCTCGAAGCGGTTTTTCTTTACGGTGCCAAGCGAAAGTCCGGTCCGCAGATAGCGCAGACCCTTTGCCGCACAGACACCTTCCGGCAGAAAATAGAGCTGGTCTTTCACAAGGGCAAACGAACCATTCTTCCAGTCCATGCGCACGCCAGCAAGAAACTCTTCCGCCTCTTTCGGCAGCTTCTTTGTCGTTTCCAAAAGGCGGGACGGCTGCCGTTTCCGGCTCTCTCCCTGCTTTTTCAGGAGCGCCACGAAATGGCCTTCTCCCTCCATCCGCTGCGGGAAAATATGAACGCACCGGGAAAGATCACGGCCATTCACGGATACTCCCGGCGCAAACCCTTCGTAACCCGGGGTAATTTCCTGCACTTCCATATCCGGATGCGCATCCAGCAGCCCTGCGATGACCTCTTCGTTCTCCTTTACAGAAAACGTACAGGTAGAGTACAGCAGCTCTCCGCCCTCTGCAAGCATCTGATACGCCTGCTCGATCAGTTTTTTCTGGATCGGCACATAATGCTCCGGCCCATTTTCACTGTAGTAGCGCAGCATTGAGCTCTCTTTTCGGAACATGCCCTCCCCAGAGCACGGCGCGTCAAGAAGGATCTTGTCAAAAAAGGCCGGATACAAGGTTACTAGTTTTTCCGGATCCTCGCTCGTCACGAGAAGACGTCCCACTCCCTGGATTTCCAGGTTGCGCAGCAGCGCCTTCGCCCGCGAATTGCTGATATCGTTTGCCAGCAGCATGCCGCCCTCACCGATCCGGCTTCCCAGCTCCGTTGCCTTTCCGCCCGGTGCCGCACAGAGATCGAGCACACGGTCATCCGGCTCAATTGGAAGGCGGGATGCCGGTGTCATCGCACTCGGCTCCTGCAGATAATACAGGCCCGCATAGTAATCGGCATCCTTTGCCGGATTGCAGCTCTCTTCATCGTAATAAAATCCATTTGGGATCCACGGAACCTTCTTAAGCGGAATATCGGTCCGCCTAAGAAACTCTTCTGTCGAAATTTTTCCGTTGTTTACCCGCAGTCCTCTATGTACCGCCTCGTCAAATGTCTTGCGGTATGCCTCATATTCTTCCTCACCGAGCAGCTGTTTCATCTCCTGCTCAAAGGCTTCCGGCAGTGTGATCATATCCGTTTATCCCCTTTTGTTCTAAAGTTCGTCTGTAATTGCCTGTGCGCGGTATCCCTCTGCAATCAGATCCAGTTCTTTGTGGAACCGTTTTAACTCCTGCAGATCGTTCTGCGCATAGATGTGATAAAACTCATCCTGAATTTTTTCTACTTCGCGTTTGTTCGTCACCTTGTAAAGATTCTCGATATTATTCAGGATATCCGTGATCAGATTCCGCTGCATCTGGGAGGAATTCTGTGCATCCATAATCTCACTCCGCACAGAGGACATCTCATTATCCAGCACAATAATCGCCTTTGCAGCTGCGCTTAAGCGCTCCCGGATGTGATCCGGAATGTTTGCCTTATATTTGTACTGCAGCGAGTGCTCAATCGTCGCCCAGAAATCCATCGCCATCGTGCGGATCTGGATTTCCACCTGGATGCGCTTCGGGCCGTTCATCGTCTCCACGGTATAGTAAACAATGAGGTGATAGCTCCGGTAACCGCTGTCCTTCATGTGGCGGATGTAGTCTTTCTCGCTCTTAATCTCAATATCCGACCGCTTCTGGATCAGGTCGGCAACCTTTTCGATATCTTCAACGAACTGGCAGATGATGCGGATGCCCGCGATATCCTCCACCTGCTCCTCCATCTCTTCGGGCACAATGCCCTTTCTCTGCATTTTTTCCAGAATACTGGAAACACTCTTCACACGGCCGCTCACGCTCTCGATCGGTGAGTACAGCCCTTTTCCGTGGTGCTCCTTGATCAGATGCCGGAATTTCACCTGTAATTCCTTGACAGCCAGCTCGTATGGTTCCAGAATCTCATGCCATAACAGTATATCCATGTCCCCTAATCTCCTTTTTTGCTCCTGCTTTCAGCCATTTTTCTTATCGGATGGTAAACGTTTTGGAAATTCAATCCCCACCCTGTTACTTTATGCCTGTCTTTTCTGTTTTATGACTGTTTTTCAGAAACTTTTTTGAAATAGACACGGGCAGTTTTTTATGCCTGCCGTTTCGAAAGCTGCTCCAGAACGCGGCACAGGTACTGATACGTTCTCTCCACGGAGGAAATCGAAAGCCGCTCCTCGGTCGTGTGGATTGCTTTCATGTTCGGGCCGAAAGATACACAGTCAAGACCGGAAAGCTTTTCATAGAACAGACCGCATTCCAGTCCGGCATGAATCGCTTCCACTGCCGGTTTCTGTCCATACATGGCTTCATATTCCGCCACCATCAGATCGCGGAGGGCAGAATCCTCTTTATACTCCCATGCCGGGTACGCGCCCTCTACGTGGAACTCACCGCCCAGGAAACCGATCAGATACTCCAGCTTGTCGGAAAGGGCTTCTTTTGCACTTCCCACGGAGCTCCGCACACTTGCACACGCATGCAGGTGATCCGGCTCTAATTTCAGAATACCGAGGTTCAGGGATGTTTCCACCAGTCCCGGGATCTGGCCGCTCATCTTCTGTACCCCGTTCGGAAGATTCATCAGGAAAAAGACGGTTTTCTGCAGGCTGACCGGATGAAGCGCCGGTGCAGCGCCCTCGCCTGTTTTCTCTACCGTAACGGTAATACCGTCATCTGTTCCGCTGTACTCTCTGCAAAGATTTTCGGTGAAGCGTGATGCTTCCTCTTTTAAGATCTCTTTCTCTCCGCCGTCGATGGCAAGAAGCATGCGGGTTGTCCGCGGAATGGCGTTGTCTTTTAAACCGCCCTCCAGCTCGATCAGGCATAATCCATCTTTCCTGCCAGTTCGTACAGGAAACGGCCCGCCAGAATGTTGGAGTTGGCACGGTTTTTGTGGATTTCCGTACCGGAATGGCCACCGGCAAGACCGGAAATCGTCACTTCCATCTGCTCACCCATCACTTCGCTTCTGCGCACCGGCAGATCCATCATGGCTGTCATACCGCCTGCGCACGATACGGTGAGAATGCCTTCCTCTTCAGAATCCATATTTAACAGTGTTCTTCCCTTTAACTCATTCCCGTTTAATGCTGCTGCGCCGAGCAGTCCGATCTCTTCATCCGTCGTAATCAGTGCCTCGATGGCCGGAAGCTGCAGATCATCCGATTCCAGCACAGCCAGCATATAGGCAACGGCAATTCCGTCGTCTCCGCCAAGCGTCGTGTCCCTGGCATAAATCTCATCGCCGTCGATGTGAAGCTCAAGGCCGTCCTTCGTAAAATCGTGGCTGCTGCCCGGCTTCTTCTCGCAGACCATATCGCAGTGGCCCTGCAGAATCACGGTCGGAGCCAATTCACATCCCTTCGATGCCGGGCGGCGGATGACCACGTTGTTGGACGCATCCTGATACCAGGATAATTCATGGTCCCTTGCAAACTGAACCAGATAGTCGCTCACTTCTTTTGTGTTTCCGGAGCCGTGCGGAATGCGGCAGAGCTCTTCAAAATAATAAAATACCCGTTCCGGTTTTAATCCTGCTAATACGCTCATTTTTTCTTCTCCCATCTTCTTTTTTTCAAAGCTTCATCATACTCTATTTTAGAAAGCGGGAGGAGGTTCGAACGTCATGAAAAAATCACTTTTATTTCTCTCTTCCCTGCTTCTTTTTTTCTGTCTTCTTATCTTTCCCGCGCGGACTTTTTTCTATGCCTGCGAGGGTGTCAATCTCTGGTTTCATACCATTCTTCCGTCACTTCTGCCGTTTCTGATTCTGACATCTCTTCTTCTGGAAACAGGAGCCGCGCGGCGGATCTCTGCCCGTGCAGAAGTTTTTTTTCAAACGGTTTTCGGTCTTTCCCCGGCTGGGTTTTATGCACTTTTTCTCGGTCTTTTCTGCGGTTTTCCCATGGGAGCGCGCATCACTGCCCAGCTCTATGAGGCAGAAGAAATTGACCGGAACGAAGCGTGCTATCTTTTAACCTTCTGCAGCAGTCCGAGTCCTGCTTTTCTGTCTTCCTATGTTATCTTAACTGCGTTTTCCGGACAGATCCATCCCGGGTTCGTCTTCGGCGTGCTCTACGGTTCCAATTTTCTAACTGGTTTTCTGTTCCGGCTTGTTTTCCGCCGCTTCCGCCTGCACCGGCACACCGCCCATCGGACACATTCCGTGGAAAAAAAAGAGATGTCAAAACAGACTTCCAAAGGAAACCTGCTGGACACCTCTATCATGAACGGATTTGAAATCATTACACAGCTTGGCGGATACATCATCCTGTTTTCCATTCTGTCCGGACTTCTGATGGATCTGCATCCGTTTGGTTCCGCCTCGCCCCTGCTCTGCGGCGTGCTGGAAATCACGACGGGAATCGCACAGCTTGCCGCGTCCTCTCTTCCTTACGCCGGAAAAGTCTCTGCTGTCCTTACCTGCGCCGCCTTCGGCGGTCTCTCTGTCGCTGCCCAGACAAACTGTATGATCCATAACAGCGGTCTGCCCCTCTGGCCTTATCTTGCCGGGAAGCTCTGCTGTGCTGCTTTCGCAGGAACGCTTGGTTTATTCCTCTTCGCTTTCCTCTTCTGATGCCGGATCATATTCCGGTACGACAACTTCTTCCTCTGGCTGCTCTTCTTCCGGAGCACCCTGCGGGGAGAGCTCACTTCTGTTCTGAACAACGGTATTGTAGCAGCTTGTCAGGGATTCTACAAAGCTGTTGTATTTCTCTCCTGCATCGTTTAATGCAGTCGTCATAATATTGCTTAAGTTGGCAAGCATATCATCGGTATATCCGATGGCACCGAGACGGATGCTGTTGGCATCGTTGGTTGCAGCATCCAGGATTTCCTGTGCCTGCTGGTTTGCATTGTTGACGGTCTCATTTGCCTGTGCGTATGCTGACTGCATCACTTCACTCTGCTCTACCATCTCTCTTGCCTTTGCCTGTGCCTCTGCAATGATGGCATCTGCCTTGTTCTGTGCATCTGCCAGAATCGCATCTTTGTTGCTGATGATCTTCTGGTACCGTTTGATCTCGTCCGGTGTTTTCAGACGGAGCTCACGGAGAAGCTCTTCTAATTCTTCTTTATTTACAACGATTTTGGTGGTAGACAGCGGCTGATATTTACAGCTCTCTACATACTCCTCAATTTCTTCGATGATCTGTTCAATTCTGCTGCTCATTTTAATTCTCCTTATCTTTTATCCTGCGGCATTCCTTCTGAATTTCGGGCGGCATACTTTGCGCGGATTTCTTTTTCCACAAAATCCGGAACAAATTTGTGAATGTCGCCGCCAAAAGCAGCTACTTCTTTTACTACCGTGGAGCTGAGGTACGCATACTCCAGCGAGGTAATCAGAAACGTGGTATCTACTTCCGGTTCCAGAACGCGGTTCGTCTGTGCCATCTGCAGTTCATATTCAAAGTCTGTGATCGCGCGGAGTCCGCGGACGATCGTATGCGCCTGGCATTCCTTCGCAAAATCAACAGCGAGCCCGCTGAAAGAACGGACTTCGACATTTGGAATGTCCTGGGTCGCTTTCTTTAGTATATTAACACGTTCTTCCACAGAAAACAACGGAGATTTTGAGGAATTATGTAAAACTCCCACGATTACGCGGTCAAAAAGCTTGGATGCACGCAAGATAACATCCAGATGACCATACGTTACAGGGTCAAAAGTTCCCGGGTATACGGCTGTCTTCATGATTCTTTTACTCCTTCGTGTTTGCTTTTCGGGGTAAGGAATACATGGACATTTGTCTTATAGATTTTTTTCTTCAGAATTTCGTATCCGGCATCCTCCGCCCAGTCGAAATCAGTATTCAGCGATGCTTCTACAATAATTAAGGTATCCTCACCGATAAAAGAGGCGTCGCGGAACGCATACAGCACGTCCTTTTCCAGTCCCTTATCGTATGGCGGGTCCATAAAAATGCAGTCAAAAGGCTCCTGTCCCTGAAGCGACTGCAGAGCTGCATGCGCTTCCATGGGCAGGAGCACTGCCTGCTGTTCCAGCTTCGTAAATTTTAAATTCTGCCGGATACAGTCTGCTGCAGCTTTGTTCTGCTCTACGAACCACGCGCGCTCGGCGCCGCGGCTCAACGCCTCGATTCCGATCGCCCCGCTTCCGGCGAACAGATCGAGAAAACGCGCATCCGGCAGATACGGCTGAAGCATATTAAATAAGGTTTCTTTGATCCGGTCCGTCGTCGGCCGGGTCTGTCTGCCGGGAACCGTCTTTAATGGAAGACTCCGGCATTTTCCTGCTATTACTCTCATGTTGGTCTTATTTTCGTCCTTACTGTTTTTGTTTGATGGATCAGTCGGCTTTCAACTGCTCTCTCCAGTCCAGATCTCCTCTTGCAAGTCCCAAAATCAGAGACTCCGCGGTTCCGATATTTGTTGCAATCGGGATATTGTACTGGTCGCAGGTACGGATAATTTTGTAGACATCCGGCTCTTTCGGATTGATCATCGTCGGATTGTAAAAGAAAATTACCATATCCATATCGCCGCGTTCAATCATCTCGGTAAACTGTTTGTCTCCGCCTACGCTTCCAGGCAGAAACTTGTGTACATGAAGGTTCGTCACCTCTTCAATCCGCCGTCCGGTGGTTCCGGTGGCGTACACCTCATGTTTCATGAGGATTCCCTTGTATGCAATACAGAAATCCTCGATCAGACTCTTCTTGCTGTTGTGTGCTATGATTCCAATATTCATTACTGCAAACCGCCCCTTCTCCTGTTTTTACTACCATGTACAGCAATTATAACAAATTTATTTTCAATACGCAATTCTTTTTGTGAATTTTTTACACAGTTTTTATATTTTTTTCTGCCGTTCCATTTTTCCTTCTTCTTTTACTTTCTCCGCTTTTCCGGAAAAAATACAGAATCTGGAAGTTTATTTTTGTTTTCTTTCCACATACTATGACCGTAGCAGAACAGATGAAAAACACATCCGGATCTGCTTCACAGCAGCTTTTAACAAGCACAAAGATAAAGGAGGGAATGAACATGGCGAATCGTTCATCGAATACCGCAGCAGTACCAGAAGCAAAAGGCGCTCTGGACAAATTCAAATTTGAGGTGGCAAGCGAACTCGGCGTGCCGCTCAGTGATGGCTACAACGGTAACCTGACTTCCAAACAGAATGGTTCTGTCGGAGGTTATATGGTCAAAAAGATGATTGAGCAGCAGGAACGCCAGATGTCCGGCGGTTCTTCTGGCCAGTACTAATCATCCCGGTATAACATCCTGATGCCGGAACAGGCATCAAAAAGCGTGAGCTCTTTTCTTTTCGGAAAAGCTCACGCTTTTTTCTTGCTCCTGCAGAGCTGGTACATAATACTTACAGATCAATGCTTCCGGTTACATCATCATTGATTACGTAGTAAGCAGTAAATTCCTCCGGTTTTACATAAACCTTCAGGCTCTTTAATTCCTCTGCTTTCTTGCCATATCCTTCGATCCAGATCTGCTGGATTCTCTCGTACAGATCTTTCTCCTTGATTTCTCTTCCGCCGAACTGCAGAATCATCTCCTGCTCCGCTTCTTTCTTTGCTGCTTTTGCAGGTGCTTTTTTCTCTGCCGGCTTTTTCACTGCTGCTGGTTTTTTCGGTGCAGCCGCTTTCTTTGTCGTTGTTTTCTTTGCTGTTGTGCGGGTTGTTTTTGCAGCTTTTGCTGCCGGTTTTTCTTCTGCTTTTGCAGGTGCTTCCTCTGCTGCTGCAGTTTCCTTTACAACTTCTTTTGCAACTTCTTTTACAGTTTCTTTCTCTGCTGCGGTTGTTTTTTCTGCTGCTTTGGTCTCTACTTTTACTGTCTCGTTCTCTGCTGTCTTAGCCTGGGCAGCTGGTTTTTTCTTTACCATATCTGTTTCCTCCCATTTGGACCGGCCCTGTATATTTTGGAAGAGCCGTCCTGCGAACTATCATTCAGGCGAACGCTTGACACTCACGGTCCGCACATTTTTTGATTCCTTGTTTATGATACATGATTTTTTTTGTCATTTCAAGTAATATCTGATTTCGCACGAATTTTCCACGAAATTGTACAGTCATTTTCCATACTATCCAATCAGGCTGTTATTTTTATCCGATTTTGCATTTTAAAGCCGGATTTTTTTGTAACTTTTCACAATCCAATGTCGTGGTTTTCCAGATCAAGATACGATTTCATTACCTTTTTCAGCAGTTCATGCTCCGGTTTTTCAAAATAAGGATCGTCGGCAAGCAGTTCTGAAGCCGCCTCACTCGCTTTCTGCAGGATATCGGCATCCCGGAAAATATCTGCCATCCGGAATTCCATATCCCCGCTCTGGCGCGTTCCCAGCAGATCGCCGCTGCCGCGCAGTTTCAAATCTTCCGAAGCAATATAAAACCCGTCGTTCGAATGGTTCAGGATTTCCAGACGTTTGGCGGTCTCCTGATCTTTGTTTCCGCGGATGAAAATACAGTAGGACTGATGCTCTCCTCTTCCGACACGTCCGCGGAGCTGATGGAGTTGCGCAAGGCCGAACCGTTCGGCATTTTCCACCATCATCACCGTCGCATTCGGCACGTTGACACCGACCTCCACGACTGTCGTCGAGACGAGTACCTGGATTTCTCCGCTGGCGAACCGCTCCATGATCTCGTTTTTCTGCGCCGCCTTCATCTGTCCGTGCAGCATCTCTACTGTGATGCCCGGCAGCTCTTTTTTCAGGAGCTGTGTATAGTCGGTGACGTTTTCCGCTTCCAGACCCTCGCTCTCCTCCACCATCGGGCAGATCACATACGCCTGACGGCCCAGTTCGACCTGACGCGTGATAAAGCGGTAAGCTTTTGGACGGTAAGACGTATCCACCACACAGTTTTTGATCGGCAGACGCTTCGCCGGAAGTTCATCAATCACAGAAATCGAAAGATCTCCGTACAGAATGATAGCCAGGGTTCTTGGAATCGGCGTTGCACTCATAACGAGAACATTCGGCGGTTCCCCTTTTTCAGCAAGTGCCGTTCTCTGCCGGACACCGAAGCGGTGCTGTTCGTCTGTGATGACAAGCGCCAGATTTTTGTACTGTACCTTTTCCTGAATCAGTGCATGTGTGCCGATCACCATTTTGCAGCTTCCGTCTTCCAGACTGGCATAGATTTCCCGGCGTTCTTTTGCTTTCGTGGATCCAGTCAGAAGGCGGGGATTGTATTCCGTCAGATTGTTTTCTTTCAACAGAGTGCAGAGCGATTCATAATGCTGCCGCGCCAGAACCTCCGTCGGAACCATCAGCGCCGACTGGTAGCCGTTCTCAGCTGTCATAATCATTGCAAGGAATGCCAGAATCGTCTTTCCGCTTCCGACATCTCCCTGTACCAGCCGCGCCATGCGGGTATGACCTTTTAAGTCCCGCTCCAGTTCACCCCACACACGCATCTGTGCATTCGTGAGACGGTACGGCATATTTTCGATGACTTCCTCCGTCTTCCAGACGGCGCGGATCGGGAACGCATTGGTAATTCCCTCCGTCTGCTCTTTTAACTGCCGCAGGGACAGGATGAAGAGAAAAAACTCTTCGAACACAATTCTGCGCCGCGCCGTTTTCAGATGCTCCTGGTCTTTTGGAAAATGAACCTCATGGAGGGCATAATTGATTTCACAGAGTTCATACCGGGCACGGATTTTTTCCGGCAGATAGTCCTGCGCAGGTGCGCATCGTTCCAGCACCTGTGCGACGGCCTTGCTCACCATCTTGTTCGTGAGACCGGCTGTCAGTCCATAAACCGGCTGAAGACTTGCCAGAAGCTCATGGTATGCGGCAGGAGTGAAGATTTCCGGCTGCTCCATCACGAGACGGCCTGATTTTTCCTGTATCTTTCCGCGGAAGATAAAAACACTGCCTTTCTTCAGCGTGCTCCGCAGAAACGGCATATTAAACCAGGTAAGCTGCAGCCGCACCGGCTCCTCGTAGAGTTCCAGGACAACGACGCTCTTTCTCTGGTTTCCTTTTACCGACGGACTGTGGACAATTCTTCCGTATACCGCATTCTTTTCCTCTTGTCTGCATTCGCGAAGGGGAACCGGCTCTGCATAGCAGTCATAATCTCTTGGATAATAATGCAGAAGCTGCTGCAAATTGTAGATTCCTATTTTTGCAAACAGCTTCTCCGTTTTTTCACCGATCCCCTTCAGTGTTGTCAGGGGTTCCGTATTCATATTTTTCTTTCCTTACTCTTATTCAACCGAAACGACACAGTAGTAAATCGCTGTCCGCCATAGTTTACTTCCACATCGCAGTCCGGATATGCCTGCTCGATTTTTTCGCCAAGGCTTTCGGCATCTTCCTCACTCATATCTTCACCGTAGTAGATGCTGATCAGCTCGCTGTCCTCATCGACCATGGCGCGGATGGTTTCTTCTGCAACGGTAAGAATATCCTGTCCGACAGCGAGAAGTCCGTGATCGCCAAGTCCCATGATGTCGCCCTGATGGATCTCTTTCTCATCGATGTGGGTATCACGTACCGCGTACGTTACCTGACCGGTTTTCACCATCTGGATGCCCTCTGTCATGGCCTCCTCGTTCTCTTCTGCAGATTTCTCCGGCACATAGCTGATCATGGCTGTGATGCCCTGCGGAACGGTTTTGGTCGGAACAACGATGATATTTTTGTCCTCAGTCATGGCTTTTGCCTGATTTGCTGCGAGGATGATATTTTTGTTGTTCGGCAGAATAAAGATATTCTTTGCATTGACCTTCTCAATTGCAGTCAGCATATCCTCGGTGCTCGGGTTCATGGTCTGACCGCCCTCGATCAAGTAATCAACACCGAGTCCCTGGAAGATCTCTTTGATTCCCTCTCCGATGGACACGGCGATGAATCCGTTCTCCTTCGGCGGCTGTTTTGCTGCTTCTTTTCTCTTCTTATCTTCCTCTGCCTGCTGTGCTGCGATCTTTTCTGCGTTCTTGATCAGGCGCTCCTGATGCTCCTCACGCATGTTGTCGATCTTCATTCTGGTCAGCTGTCCGTACGTCAGCGCCTTGGAAATTGCTTTTCCAGGATCGTTGGTATGTACGTGTACCTTAACCAGCTCATCGTCTGCAACGAGAACGATCGAATCTCCGATTCCGTTCAGGAAATCTTTGAATGCATAAACCTCTTCATCCGGAAGCGGGTTTTCCAGCATAATGATAAACTCGGTACAGTAGCCGAATTTGATTTCTTTTTCTGTCTCTTTGGACGGTCTGACAAATTCTGTCTTTGCTTCCGGCATCTCGAAATTCAGATCAATCTCTTTCCCGAGGAACGCGTCATATGCGCCCTGCAGTACGGTTAAGAGACCCTGTCCGCCGGAATCCACAACGCCTGCCTCTTTTAATACCGGCAGCATCTCTGGTGTCTGGGAGAGCACGTACTCTGCATGCGCGAGAACGTCCTCGATGAATGCGTTCAGATCTTCGCTTTCCGGTGCAAGCTCTGCTGCTTTCTCTGCTGCTCCCTTTGCCACGGTCAGGATGGTACCTTCTTTTGGCTTCATAACGGCTTTGTATGCAGTCTCGACTGCTTTTTCCATTGCCTCTGCAAGAATCTCTGCATTCAGCTCTTGATAGTCGCGGATCTTCTTGGTAAAGCCACGAAGGAGCTGGGAAAGAATAACGCCAGAGTTACCTCTGGCACCGCGCAGAGAACCGGAAGAGATTGCCTTGGAAAGGTTGTACATGTTCACTTCTGTGAGCGAGTTTACTTCCTTGACTGCGGACATGATCGTCAGCGTCATGTTGGTACCTGTGTCGCCGTCCGGTACCGGGAACACGTTCAGCTCATTGATCCACTCTTTCTTTACTTCCAGATTTTTTGCACCAGCCAGAAACATTTTTGCCAGTAAGCCGGCATCAATTGTATTTGTAGCCACTTTCTTCATTTCCTCCTATTACCATCAGTCGATGACGCGAACGCCTTCAACCAGGATGTTGATTTTTTCAATTTCCATTCCGGTGAACTCTTCCACCTTGTATTTCACATTATTGATCAGGTTATCTGTTACGGCAGAAATACTGACTCCGTAAGAAACAATCACGTGGAAATCCAGGGAAATTTTATTTTCCGAAATCGATACATTAATTCCGTGTGTCAGACTCTCTTTTTTCAGAAGTTTGACCAGTCCATCTTTCATGTTTACCGCTGCCATTCCGACAATGCCGAAGCACTCCACAGCAACGCTGCCCGCATACAGGGCGATTACATCCGGATTGATTACGATTTCTCCCAAGCCTGTATTCATACGACCTTTCATGCCTTGTATCCTCCAATTCCATCATACTATTCAAAACACATGGAGACAGGAATAACTGACTCCACTCTACGATACATTATAACCGCTTTTCCGCAAAAAAGAAAGTTTAAAATGAAAAACCTTCAAAATTCATATAATTTTTTCATTTTTTACTTGCAAAACCGGTATAGATCTGTTAGAATGACTTATGTTGTGAGTCTAAAATGCGTTTTGACTCAAGTACGTATGTCAAGGAGGTGCAATCATGGCAAAGTGTGCAATTTGTGAGAAGGGTGCTCATTTCGGAAACAACGTAAGTCATTCACATAGAAGAAGCAATAAAATGTGGAAATCTAACGTAAAATCTGTCAAAGTTAAAGTTGACGGTGTACCGCAGAAAATGTACGTATGTACTTCCTGCTTAAGATCCGGAAAAGTAGAGCGTGCATAAGTTGAATGGTTAAAAGGCCTTTCCAGTCCGGGAAGGCTTTTTTGCTGTTCAAAAATAGAATTAAGATTTTAAAAAAAGTTCTGGGAAGAGCAAACAGGACATAAGTTTTCGCTTATGCCCTGTTGTGCTCTATTTTTTATATTTTAAAAGGGAGAAAAAAATAGCGTGGTCTCTTAAGCTGAACCTGCCAACGATCCATATGCTTAGCAAAAGAAAAAGAGCATCCTACCGAAACTTTCGTTCTGGTAAGACGCCCTCGTCTTGATCTATGATATTAGTATAGTTGGCTGATTCATTTAAGATGGACTTATTATAGCGCAGCTTCTTCATTTTGCAAGTATTTCTCTGTACAAATCAGCCAGTTCATTTCCGATCTTTTTGTGTATTTTTCACTATTCCCCTGTATTGCAGAACAGATGATATCCCACGCACAGCAGCAAAGCGGCCGCAAGAACCGTAAGAAATGAGCTGCGGATCATCAGGCTGATGAGAAGCCCGACCCCCATCCAGAACAGCAGAAAACCTAAAATTCTGCACAAACGAGCTTACTCCTTATCCGCCTCTTGGTTTATTATATGCTCTACTTTCTCTGCGGTATACCCTTCCTCTTCCTTTTTGCCGGTAAAGCGGCTGATCAGATCCGGAGCCATGTCAATGATTTTGGTGACAGCATCCTGGTTTTTGATGTTGACCAGACGCGTTCCGTTTTTGCTGATGACAAGAACGGCGCTCGGAGAAATTTTTCCGCCCATACCGCCTCCTGCATTGTTCTTTGCATTTTCTGCGAATGCACCCGCTCCCACGCCGAAGGAAACGTCTACCAGCGGCAGAAGAATCGTATCCTCAATGTGGATCGCCTCACCTACGACCGTCTTTGTTGTGATAAAGCTGTCCATTCCGCGGAACAGTGCTTCTACGGTATTCTGAAATGTGTTGTCCTTTTCTGCCATCTTTTAGGCCTCCTTGTGTTTGAAATGTCGTATGGTTTTCCGAAGATTCTGATCCCGGAATAATCGAAGTGCAATGCCGGCTGCTGTCACAGCCTGAAAACTTCCTTTCATCCGGACATCGCCCCGGAGAATTTCCTGTTCGAAATCCGGCTGGATGGAAAGGTCTTTCGGCAGTTTTCCATAAATCATACCCAGAATGCCGAGTGTCTCTCCGGTCAGTGCCGGATCGTCAAATCCGAACCGGACTGTGCCGGTTACTTTTTTCGGTGCTGCTTTCTTCAGGAAATAAAGCACTTCTTTCTTTGCATGGAGCAGTGCCTCACGGAACATCTTCGAACGGAAGAATTTTTTCACACTCTCCCACTTTCTTTTTAACCGTCTGCCTGCCTGGATTTTCTGCTCCAGTTTTTCAAGCAGACGGAACGGAAGTTCCAACAGCCGGAAAGCTGTCTGCAGCAGACGGCTGGCAAGATTCAGCAGTTTTTCCGGAAGATATTCGATCCTTCCGAAAAACCGTTCCAGAATGCTTTTTTTCGGCGCATCCGGTTCCTGCTCTTGCTCTGGCTGCTCCTTCTGTGCTGTCACCTTCTGCTGCTTTTCTTTCTGGTCCGGTGCTTTCTGCTCTGCTGTTTTTTCTGCTTCCGGCGCATTTTCTGTCTCATTTTCCTCCGTCCGGGGCACGGACGCTTCTCCCCGGCGGATCTTTTTCAGCCGCCGTTTCCATGTTTCCAGTGATGCCCCGAAAAGCAGAATCTGCGCCTCCGGCTTCTGTTCCTCATACGAGGCCGTCAGCGCGACAGCTCCGAAAAGCCACGATACTCTTCCGCTCGCTTTTACGCAGGCAAATCCCTCTTCTTCTTTCAGAACCTGCGCCCGGTAGCAAAAAGGAAGAAACAGGACGGTGCAGACGATAAGAAGCACGAGAAACAGTAAAACAAGGAGTAAAATCCCCAGTGCCTTCAAAATCATGAATAGTATATGTATCATTCACATCCCTCAATCCGGTTCAGCAGCCATTCCCGGATTTTTACTTCTCCGGTTTCCCGATAAGTTTCCAATGCGATCGCTCCACAAGCTCAAAAGCTTCCTCGCGCGACACGGCAAGTCCGACAATCATCGGACAGTTTCTCCGCACGGCCGGCTGCAAAAGCAGATCCGCCGGAATTACATCCAGATTGTTCTGCTGATTGGAAGGCAGTGTGAGGAGCCAGACTCCCGGAACTGCTTTTTTGTTCTCAATCCGGCGCATCCATTTTTTCTGTTTCTTTTTTGCAGTATCCCCGACGTACAGATTTTTATACCAGTTTACCATATTTTCCCTGAGCCTGTGGCTGAACCTTCCATAAATTTGCTCTCTTCAGTTCCAGATACTCCTGATAGGCCTTTTCCAGAATCTGCCGTTCATTGGAAAACTTCAGCAGATGATATGCTTCGTGATACTTGTAATAGCCCGAATCCACAAAGTATTCTTCTCTCTGTGGACGGCTGTAGTAGCCGGATGAGACCATCAGATACCAGTGCACCTCTTTTTCCACGGTGTCCTCCGGAATGCTGAAGCTGTACTGGCTTTTTCCCACGTACTTGATGATGGTTCCGTGCACGCCGGACTCCTCATATACCTCGCGGACAGCGGTCTGTTCATGGGTTTCTCCCGGCTCAACGGTTCCTTTCGGCAGAACCCAGCCTTCATATTTGTTACGGTAGCTTTTGTAAAGCGTCAATATTTTTCCACGGTAGATTACGATACCTCCGCAGCTTACTGCTTCGATCATACGTTTTAAGCTCCTTCTGGCTTTTTTCCATTCCCTGACAGCTCTTTTCTTCCCGCTTGCCGCCAGATCTTCTGTTAAAAAGTATACCTCTTTTCCCGCCCCCGCGCAACCTTAAAACCGCATCCTTTTTCTAACATTTTTCTAAAAATTCAGAAAACGCGCCCGAACCCATCCTTTCCGGTTCGAACGCGTTTTTTTCATCGTTTACTGCTGTGCATAATATGCTTCAATTACCTGTCTCGCAATCGGTACAGCGACTTCACTCGAATATCCGCCGTTTTCTGCCACAACAGCAATGACAATATCAGGATCATCCGCATTGGAGAATCCGACAAACCAGGAATGCGGTGTCTCTCCGTCGCTTCCGTGTTCTGCGGTTCCTGTTTTACCGGCGATATTGTACGGCAGATCCGAAAGTGAAACTGCAGTTCCGCTCTGGACAACGCCTTTCATCAGCTCTGTCAGCGTATTGGCTTCGCTCTCGGACATTACCGTGCCAAGAGACTCTTTGTAAAAGGTTTTGACTGCCTGTCCGTCCGCAGACACAATGTTGTCCACATAACGCGGTTTGATCATTTCTCCGTCATTTGCAACCGCGGAGGCGATCAGTGCCATCTCCATCGGTGTTACCAGCGTATCACCCTGGCCAATGGAGGTCTGCATCACAAGAGCATCCGCCGTTGTCGAATCAAGGTCGAAAGAACTTTTGCTGGTCGGAAGCTCCAGATCCAGACGGCTGTTCAGATACAGGGAATCCGCCAGCGAGCGGAAGGCATCTTTATCCAGCCCAAGGCCAATCTGTGCAAAGGCAGAGTTGCACGAATGTGCAAACGCACCTGCAAAATCTTCCGGTCCATGCACTTCACCGCCGGAGCAGTGAATCGTATAGTTTCCTGCTGTCAGCTCACCGTCACAGTCGAACGAAAAACCGTCCAGTGTGCCGTTCTGACGGAGATACGCAAGCGAAGTAACAATCTTGAACGTAGATCCCGGCGGATATCTTCCCTGCAGACCGCGGTTCAGAAACACGCCGCTCTCATCGTCTGCGTTCAGTGCCTCCCAGTCCTCATCAATCGTATTAGGATTAAAAACCGGATTGCTCACATTGGCAAGTACACGGCCCGTTTTTGCCTCCAGCACGACAACTGCACCGCGGTATCCGTCCAGTGCATCGGCCGCGGCCTGCTGGAGTGTTGTATTCAGCGTTGTATAGAGACTGTCTCCCGGGTTCTTCGCATCGCTGAATTCATTCTTTACCTGCTTTAACTTACTTGTATGGGACTCCATCAGCATATAGTTGTAGGAAGATTCGAGGCCGCTGTTTCCTTTTCCCGTGTAGCCAACCACCTGCGCAAACAGGCTGCCGAACGGATACGTTCTTACCTCATCCCCGTTTTCATCTGTCGTCGTCTTTGCCAGTTCCTGGCCGTCCGCAGAATAGATTGTTCCGCGGATCACGCGCTCTGCATAGTTATTCTGTCTCGTATTGTAAGAACTATTCAGAAATTCTTCTTTCCGCACGGCATTAAAGTAAACGAGATACGCGATCAGCCCAAGAAACATGGCCACGAACAGGAACGAAACGATCAGATACGGCCCTGCGCCGTTGTTTGCCGCCTTACCAGTGGAGGCTGTTCTCGGTCTGCTCTTCGATCCGCCGTTCGAATTCATCCGGCTGCTCGCGGTACTTCTGGCGGGTTCCCTGTCCGTCGTTCCGGCTGCCGCTCTTCTTTCGTCTTTCGGTCTCTTCGTCCGGGCGTCGTTTTTTCTTGGCGCCTGGGTCGTTTTTCTGCTGGTTTCGTTTCTTCTTGTTTTGTCTTTTCTCAAGCTCCTCACCTTCGTCTTCCCTTAAGATGTACAATCCCTGAATGATCGACAGCATCAGCACCGTGGAGAACATAGAGCTTCCTCCATAGCTGACCAGCGGCAGCGTGATACCTGTCATAGGAATAAATTTAATGGTTCCTCCGATGGTGAGGAACACCTGTGTCGCATATTCCGTTCCAAGACCCATGGCAATCAGTTTGTAGAACCGTTTGCTCATCTTCATGGAAATATTGATAATCAGAAGGAATGTGGACATGCACAGCAGAATCAGGCAGATTCCGAAGATAATGCCCATCTCCTCACAGATCGCACAGAAAATAAAGTCTTTCGTTGCAACCGGGATAATGTCAGGCCGTCCCTCGAAAAGGCCGGTTCCGAACCATCCGCCGGAGCACATGCCGAAGAGTCCCTGTGCTAACTGGCTGCTGATATCCCAGTTTCCGATCGGATCCTGCCAGAGTGCCACACGGTTCCGTACATGGGAAAACAGGAAATACGCCACAACGCAGGCGGCACTCATTCCCGCAAGTCCCAAAAGCGGATATCTGGCTTTTCTCGTTGCCACATAGATTACAACCACGTACGCCATAAAGAAGACGAACGCAGTTCCAAGGTCGGTGGATGCAACAAGGATCAGCACATGAACTGCCGCAACGACCGTTGCTTTCACAACGTTTCCAAAGGAATTATCCTCGCGCAGCATGCCTGCCATAAAGAACACGAGTGTGATCTTGGCAATCTCGGAGAGCTGGAACGTAATGCCGTGGATTTCGATCGACAGCTTCGCACCGCCGGAAGTAAAGCCAAGCACCATAACGACGGAAAGCATAGCAATTCCGAGCACAGCGTAAATCCAGGTCAGATTTTTCAGAAACTTGCCCTTTCGGACAATGACCGGAATGATGAAGCAGAGCAGTGTGGATGCCGCCAGAATTTTGTACTGGGACATCGCCTTTGACACGCTCAGTCTCGTCAGAATAATCATGCTGATCGAGAGCAGCATACACATGTTGTTTACCAGGATCATCGATGCCTTCCGGTAAATCAGGCGGTACAGGATCTGTACGCCCAGGATATACGCCATCGTGAGCAGAAACATCTGAATCGTTGATACTTCGCCTTCCTGCAGGAACATCACGAAGAAACAGATGAAATTCATCAGAATGATCATGATGATCTGCCGCATCAGAATGTAATGGCGCTCATCCTCATCCCGCTCTTTGAGTGCAGCAAACGACTGCACGGTAAAACAGATCATGAGGAAGGTAATCACATATTTTGATAACTGAACAATGGTATTTTCCATAAATTCCCCTTATTTTTTCTCACCGTTTACTCTACTTTCCGGCGGAAATGGCCTTTGGTATATTCCTGTTCGGCCGGAACTGCGATTCCTTTACAGTACGTTCCAGCAAACGCAGCGGCGATTTCTTTTGTCTCCTCCAGTGTCTCGATGGTAAAATTCAGCCGCACCGCAGCCGGATGCATGGACCGGATCTCATCGGCTTCTTTTACCAGGCCGAGCGGAAGGCTGTTGTAGATCACACTGTAGCACGAGGTGCAGTAACTCTTCACCGGGAAGTATTTTCCCATCCGGTCTTTTAAGCGTACCAGAGAATAACTGTGATTGCAGCCGTTCAGGTTCTTCTGGACACACTGGGCGGAAACCATCATCGGAAGGTAGCCGTAGACCACCATTTCGCTGTTCGTATTGTCACGTTTTCCGATTTCCCGCTCGTTCAGCTCATACGGAACGGTATCACGCTGCACGCCCTGCTCCTGCCAGAATGCCTGCGCACGGCTGTTGTACGTGTAAACGCTGTAATCGAGCCGGATATCCTTTTCCATTCCCATCTCTTTCAAAAATGAAAAGCTTTCGAGATTGCGGATCAGGAAACCGCCAAGACCGATCTCCTTCAGACAGCGGAACGTGTCGCGGTATTCCTTCAGATCGCCTTCACGCACAACGTGCGGCAGCATCAGATAAACCTGTTTTCCCAGTTCTTTCGCCTGCAGGATTCCTTTTTCCGCCTGTTCTTCGAAGATTTCCCGTTTGAAGCATCCCATGCCGGCGTAGATCGTCGTGATCTCCGGAATCTCGAGCAGCGCATTCCACTGGGCTCTCGTCTCGGCAGATGCGGTCAGCTCCATTTTCTTTTCTGCCCTGTTCTCCTGGTCCGGTTTTCCAGATGCTTTTGCTTCCTGTTCCGGCTTTTCCGCTGCTTTTCTGCGGTATGGCTCTGTCATCTCTTTCACCAGCTGGTCCGAAACGCCTCTCCGCAGCTCGTTTAACGTCTGCATCGGCACGAAACAGTTGTCATCCATACAGACATCGAGTTCTTTGAAATAGAATGGTGTCTCGCCTGTCTTTTCCAGCTGTGTTTTTACGCGTTCCTCTGTCAGCGGCTGCTTCTTTGCCGGTTCTACCATGCCCGCCTCTGCTGTTACGCTGTATTTTCCGCTTTCTGCACTTAAGAACGCCGGCTGGCCCGGATACAGGGTCAGAAAGCCGGAAATCGGCTCTTTTGCCTCAGTCTCGATATAATCTCTCTGGATCTCATAAAAGAGCTGCTCATTTCTGCGCTGTTTCTTTTTATTTTCCTGCTCTTTTTCGTTCTTCAGCGCCATCATATCGCGTCCGTTTCTTACGGTATAATAGCTTTTGTTGAAACCGTCACGGTTATACAGCTCATACAGCTTTTTCATGTCCTCCGGCAGAACGTGGAAACGGGACGGCTTTTTTTCGTACAGATCGAGGTATTTGCGGTAAATGCTGACAACGCCCGCTGTATACTCCGGCTTTTTCATTCTGCCTTCGATTTTGAGGGACATAATCCCGGATTTTACAATCTCCGGCAGCAGTTCTACCGTACACATATCCTTCGGGCTTAACGGATAGCGGTCGCCCGGCTCCCCCATGCGGTGGTTGTCTTTATCGTACGCTTCGTACGGCAGACGGCACGGCTGCGCGCATCTTCCGCGGTTTCCGCTTCTCCCGCCGATCAGGCTGGAAAAAAGGCACTGTCCCGAATAGCAGTAGCAGAGCGCCCCGTGGACGAAGCATTCAATTTCAAGGTTGGTCGTCCGGTGGATTTTCTGGATCTCCGCAAACGAAAGCTCACGGGCTGGTACCACACGCGTCGCGCCAAGGCTCTCCAGGAAACGCGCTCCCGCAGATCCTGTCACTGTCATCTGTGTGCTCGCATGAATGTCGAGATCCGGGAACCAGGAGCGGACCGCCTTTAAAACGCCCATATCCTGGACAATCACGGCATCCAGTCCCTGCTCATAGTACGGACGCAGATACGGATACAGTTTCTCTTCCAGTTCCTCCTCTTTTAAGAGGGTGTTGACCGTCAGATACAGTTTCCGGTTCCGCAGATGGACGTAATCGATGGCTGAGAGAATCTCCTGCTCATCCAGATTTTTTGCATACGCTCTTGCGCCGAATGCGGCTCCGCCGAGATAGACGGCATCCGCACCGGCGGAAACCGCCGCTTTTAACGCTTCCATCGAACCGGCTGGTGCTAATAATTCTGTCTTCATCTTTATCTCCTAAAAACGGGCGATTACCTGTTCCGCAATCCCCCGTTTTTCCTTCTTTTACGCTTTTAATAAATCTTCCAGATCCTTATTTGCCTTATCAAGCTGCCGCTGCAGTTCTTCCATCTCGCCGCGCACATGTTCCAGCTCGATTCGTTTCTCTTCCAGCTCTTTTTTCAGATCGCCGGCCTGGATTTCCGCTGCGATCAGATCGTGCTTCATATCGTAGGTTTCCCGGTCTTTGGCTTCCATATCCTCTTCGAGGGTATCTACCTGGCTTTTTGCTTTGAAATAGTCGTCTGCAATGTTCAGTGCAAGCAGTGTGTGCTTCGTATCCACCGACAGGCGGTTGTATCCGGCTGACTGGGAAAGTTCGCTGATCTTCTGATTCAGATAAGCAGCTACTTTCTGCAGATATTCCGGGCTCTCATAGCCTCCCAGTGTGATAATTTTTCCATCTATTAAAACCTGTGTTGTATTTTTTACAGCCATTCTTTTGCTTTTCCTCCACTGAATTTAACCGGACCAAACTTCCGGCTAATATAACCTATCATATACCGAAAATGGAAGAAAAACAACCTTTTTCTGCAAAAAGCGACAGAAAATGAAAGATTCAGGGCTTTTACTCTTCGATCTTACGCGGTGCCTCCAGCCCCAGGTGGTGCCAGGCAAATTCCGTTGCCACTCTTCCGCGCGGAGTGCGGTTGATAAATCCGGATTTGATCAGGAACGGCTCGTAGACATCTTCGATGGTTCCGGCATCTTCTCCAATTGATGCTGCCAGGGTATCGAGTCCCACCGGACCGCCCTGGAACTTTTCCATAATGGTGGTAAGAAGCAGCCGGTCAGTCTGATCCAGTCCGTAACGGTCTACTTCCAGCAGATCGAGAGCAAATGATGCGACCTCTTTTGTGATTCTTCCATCGTATTTCACCTGGGCAAAGTCGCGGACACGCTTTAAAATCCGGTTTGCCAGACGCGGTGTTCCCCTGGAACGGCGCGCCATCTCAAGCGCTCCCTGCGGGTCCACCTCCACATTCAGTACTTTTGAGGAGTGCAGGATAATGTTGGCCAATTCTTCCTCCGTGTAAAATTCCAGATGGTGGATGACACCGAACCGATCGCGGAGCGGAGCAGTCAAAAGACCTGCACGCGTTGTTGCGCCGACCAGCGTAAACTTCGGCAGATCCAGGCGGATCGAGCGCGCCGAAGAGCCTTTTCCGATCATGATATCAATCGCAAAATCCTCCATCGCTGGGTAAAGAACCTCCTCGACCTGGCGGTTCAGGCGGTGGATCTCATCAACAAACAGGACGTCGCCCTCCTGCAGATTGTTGAGGATCGCTGCCATCTCACCCGGTTTTTCGATCGCCGGGCCGCTCGTTACCTTCATATGGGTTCCCATCTCATTTGCAATGATGCCCGCCAGCGTTGTTTTTCCAAGTCCCGGAGGGCCGTAAAACAGCACATGATCGAGAACATCACTTCGCTGTTTTGCTGCTTCAATATATACTTTCAGGTTCTTTTTCGTCTTTTCCTGTCCGATGTAGTCGTCCAGGTGCTGGGGACGGAGCGAACCTTCGATTTTCACGTCCTCCTCGAGAACGTCAGTTGTGATAATTCTTCTTTCCATCGTTATAAGGTTTCCTTCTTCCACAATTTAGGACCATCTGCTAAAACATATGCTTCAATGCCGCTTTCAGCACAGCCTCGCTGTCCATGCCTTCGGTGATTTCGACTTTCTTTACTGCCTGCAGTGCTTCCGTTCCGGAGTAGCCAAGCGCAGTCAGCGCCTGTACCGCATCCTGGAAGGCATCCGGTTCGCCTGCCTGCCGTACCGCCGCAGCCGCCTGATTTCCTGCCAGCTTCTGCTCGAACGCTTCCTGCAGGTCGAATTTGTCTTTTAATTCCAGAATCAGCTTCTGCGCGGTCTTCTTTCCGATGCCCGGTGTTTTGGCAATCGCCTGGACATCTTCCGAGAGGACGGCAAAGCGCAGATTGTCTGCAGTAAGCGTGGACAGCACCGCAAGCGCCGCTTTTGGTCCGATGCCGCTTACGCCGATCAGCATACGGTATATTTCAAGATCTTCACGGGACAGAAAGCCGAATAGGGAAATTCCGTCTTCCCGCACACTCATATGGGTATATATCTTTAACTCTTCTCCCTCCCGGATGCCTGCGTCGAACATACTCGCTGGAATATTCAGCTCATAGCCGATTCCATGGCTTTCGAGAATCATTTTTCCTTCCGAAAGAGAATCTACAGTTCCTTTGATAAATGCAATCATGTTTTTCCTCCAAAGCGCCGTTTTCTTTTTTCGAAAGCGAACGCACATTCTATTATAGCAGAACTTTTCTCATCACGCAACGATTAGTCGCTGTCTTTCTTGCATGTCAGATTTTTTCGTCTTATAATATCTTTAGATTCAAAAAAGTTTTTCAAAGGAGACAAAAAACCTTATGCAGATCATAGATTCTACCCCCGCTGCTCTCTCTGCCAATCTTCAGATGTATCTGAGAAACGGCGATGTCTTTTTCGATATTGAGACGACCGGCCTTTCCTGGCGTACCTCGCATCTCTATCTGATTGGTGCGCTGTTCTTTGACCCGGCCGCGGATGCTTTCACACTGCGCCAGTGGTTTCTTGATCGACCGACCGAAGAAAAAGAGATGCTTGTCTCTTTTTTCACGTTTCTTTCCGACGTGAAGCGGCTGGTGCATTTTAATGGAACGACATTTGATCTTCCTTACCTCACACACAAAGCACTGTTTTATCAGATGGAAGATCCGCTTTCGTCAATCGCATCCCTGGATCTTTATCAGGCACTCCGCCCGTTTCAGTCAATCCTGGGACTTTCTTCAATGAAACAGAAAAATGTGGAACAGTATCTCTCATTCCCACGGAAGGATCAACTTAACGGAAAACAGTTGATTTCTGTTTACCACGACTATCTTCAGACACTGGATGAAAAGAAACTGGAACTGCTTTTCCTTCACAATTATGAGGATGTCCTCGGCATGGGTTCTGTTCTGGAACTGCTCGCGCTTCCTGCCCTGTTTCACGGCGATTTTTCTGTCCAGTCGTGTCGTTTTACCGGACAGACACTGGAAGTTTCACTGCAGCCCGAGCGGGAAGTTCCGGTTTTCCTCTCCCGTGTCTGCGCGGATGGTTCTCTTACAGCCTTTGGTTCACGGGTTTCTCTCTCCCTGCAGACGCATACGGCGGAGCTGAAATATTTCTTCCCGGACTATAAGAATTACTATTATCTTCCGCTGGAGGATCAGGCTGTTCACAAGAGCGTTGGCGCGTTTGTCGATCCGGAACACCGTCAGAAAGCAAAGGCTGCCAACTGCTATCAGCGGCGGACCGGTACATTTCTTCCGCAGCAGAAAGAGTTTTTCACCCCGGCCTTCCGCGAGGATTTCAAAAGCCGCCCTTACTATTTTGAGTGGTCCGATGCCTTTCTTTCGCAGGAAAATCTCCTGAAAGAGTATCTCTGTTCCGAGCTTCAGCTCTTTTTCAAAGACGATAGCAAAACCAGAAAATAAAACAGCCGTACACGTTTTTGCATGCACGGCCGTTTTTCCGGGACTGTCCTTTCCAAGCAGTCCTTTATTTTTTCTCTTCTTTCTCTTCTACCTTTTTTTCTTCCTTTTTCAGAGAAGCATGATGCGTTCCCTGCAGATGCGGATAGGCGCGCAGATAACGTTTCGTTGTCAGGCGCATCAGCCAGTTGGTCGGAAGCTGCGGTTTTGTCATCTGGTCAAAGCGCTCCAGCAGCTCTTTAAGATCCGGCATCTTATCACTGCGCACATCAAATCCAAGTGCCGCAAACCGTTCTTTCTGCTCTGCTCCGAACTCGGTCAGGCGTTCCTTCTGCTCTGCTCCGAACTCCATCAGGCGGTTCTTCGACTCGAAAAGCGGATTTCTTCTTCCCTCGGCTTCTTTCCGCTCCTTCTCCAGCTTCTGCATCTGCTCCATTGCCTCAGACAGTGTCTGGCGCTTCTCGGCCAGATATTCTTTCATCTTATCTCTGGAATACTCTGCACGATACTGCTGTACTTTCGCATTCATCTCCTCGGCAAGCTGGTTAAAGCGGGATTTCTGCAGATATTTCAGAAATTCTCCCCACGTTTTCTCCAGACTGCGCATCTTCTGTCCCAGCTGGAATGCTGCGGCTGCGGAAAATCCAAAATCTACCAGATAGCAGACGGTAACAACGGAAACAATGATCTCTCCTGTAGTATCCGAAACAAGATTCACTACTTTCACGGCAATCGGCTGCAGAATATAGAACAGCCCCAGTGTAAAGAATCCCCAGGCAATCGAACTGCTGAGGCAGATCTTTCCCTGAAAATTAAACTTCTGATTGCTGTAGTCCCACCAGTGCGCATGAAAAATGGTCTCCATCAGCACGCCGGTTACATATTCCAGAACCGTCGCTACAATGACACCTCCGAAATACAGTGCCCAGACGTTCGCTTCAAACGGGCGCAGGATCAAGTATACCATAACAGCGCCGGTGCCGTACAGTGTCAGCAGCGGACCATTGACAAAACCGCGGTTGACCAGTTTTTTCTGCCGGATCGATACATAGGAACTCTCCCAGATCCATCCGCAGAAGCTGTACAGCCAGAACCATGCTAGAACGTGGTACAGATCCACACCCAGAATCTTCGTCTCCCACATAAACTTTCATCCCCTTTTTCTTTTCTGGTGCCAAAAACAGGATGATAAGAAAATACCGCAGGCAACAGGTTTCCTGTCTGTTCAGGAAACCCGGTTGTCTACGGCATTCTAATCATCCAACTGCAGCACCTGCAAGTTAAATTATTCTTACTCTTCTACTGGCTCTTCGTTTTCCAGAGCTTTCATGCTCAGAGAGATTTTTTTGTCTTCCTCGTTGAAATCAACTACTTTTGCAGTGATTTCCTGTCCGATTTTCAGTGCATCAGACGGTTTCTCAACATGCTCTCTGGAGATCTGGGAAACATGAAGCAGAGCATCTACGCCCGGCTCAAGCTCAACGAATGCACCAAAGTCAGTCATACGGGCAACACAGCCTTCTACTACGTTGCCTACAGCGTATTTGTCAGCAGCGTTCAGCCACGGATTCTCTTCCGGGAATTTTAAGGAAAGAGCAATCTTGTCGCCGTTGATGTCTTTGATCAGAACTTTTACAGTCTCACCAACTTTGAATACTTTTTTCGGGTTCTCTACGCGGCCCCAGGACATCTCAGAGATGTGAAGCAGTCCGTCAGCTCCGCCCAGATCGATGAATGCGCCGAAATCGGTAACATTCTTAACAGTTCCCTCTACAACATCGCCAACTGCGATGCGTGCGAACAGTTCTTCCTGCAGTTTCTTCTTCTCAGCAACGATGAGCTGTTTGCGGTCACCGATGATGCGTCTTCTTCTCGGGTTGAACTCGGTAATAACGAATTCAATTTCCTGATCTGCATATTTAGACAGATCTTTTTCATATACATCAGATACAAGGCTGGCCGGAATGAATACTCTGGTCTCCTCAACAACTACGGATAATCCTCCGTTCAGTACCTGTGTTACTTTTGCTTTCAGAACTTCATGATTCTCGAATGCTTCCTCGAGTCTCTTGTTGCCTTTTTCAGCAGCAAGTCTCTTGTAAGTAAGAAGGACCTGTCCCTCTCCATCATTTACTTTCAGAACTTTGACTTCCATTTTGTCACCTGGCTGTGCAACGGTGTGAAGATCGATGGAAGAATCGTTGGAATATTCGTTTTTGGTAAGAATACCATCGGCTTTGTATCCGATATTCAGGATAATCTGATCGTCTTTGACATCGATTACAGTACCCTCAACGACTTCTCCGTTTCTGATTGTTTTAAATGATTCATCCAGCATTTGTTCAAAACTCATTTCTGACATTTTTTGAACCTCCTCAATTATTTTATTCGGGGTGGATGCCCCAGCTGTAATACCTACGCGACCAAATGATTGAAAAGGCTTAGATTCCAAATCAACGAGTGTCTCTATAAAGTAAGTATTTTTACATTCTTCTTTACATATCTCATACAGCTTTTGCGTGTTTGAACTATGTCTGCCTCCCACGACAAACATGGCATCAACCTTCCTGGCAATTGCTCTCGCTTCCGTCTGTCTTTCCTCGGTAGCGTTGCAGATAGTCTTTAAAACAGTACTATCATAACTCTTTTTCAAAAAAATTTCAACTAAATCTTTAAATTTGTTGTAATTAAATGTCGTCTGTGCCACAATAGATATTGGTTTTCCATTTTCGGGCACAAAACTTTCCGCTTCTTCGGCGGTATGCATCACGGTAACCGGGCCGCTCGCCCATCCCATGATGCCCTGTACCTCCGGATGATCCGCGCTTCCGATGATGACGACGTGGCGGCCTTTTCTGCCCTCCTCGTCCACAATCCGGTGGATCTTCTTGACAAACGGGCACGTCGCATCTACAATCTTCATGCCGCGCGCTTCGATCTTTTCACAGACATCCCGCGACACGCCATGCGACCTGATCACAACGGTTCCGCCAGAAAGCCCCTCTAGTTCATCTTCCGAATGGATCACCTGCACGCCGCGGTTTTCGAGATCCTCCACAACCTGTTCGTTGTGAATAATCGGCCCGAAGGTGTAGACCGGCTTTTCACCGCTCTCAATTTCACGGTATACCGTATCGACCGCCCGTTTGACGCCGAAGCAGAAGCCTGCACTTTTTGCAACAGTTACTTCCATCTGTTTTTCTTCTCCTCTTTTCTCTGCCGCGTTTACATGCGCTCGCGGGCAAGGCTTAAGATCTTTTCCACAACCTCATCGATCGTCATTTCAGAGCTGTCAACGAGTACGGCGTCTTCTGCCTGTACCAGCGGGGAATGCTCTCTGTGCATGTCCTGATAATCACGCTCATTGATATCTTCCTCGATTTTCGCAAGATCGGCTGTCTGTCCCTTTTCGGTCAGCTCTTTCCAGCGGCGCAGTGCGCGGACATGGGCACTTGCTGTCAGATAGACTTTCAACGGTGCGTTCGGCAGAACGGCAGTTCCGATATCGCGGCCGTCCATCACAAGATCCGTATTCTCCGCCATCTCCTGCTGCAGCTCCACGAGTTTTTTCCGTACTTCCAGATAGGCGCTTGTCGCGGATGCCATCTTTCCAGCCTCCTCGGTGCGCAGTCTTCCGGTGACATTGACGCCGTTTAAATAAACCTGCTGCTCTCCGTTTTCGTAGGAAATGGAAATTTTCACATCTTTGCAGGCTGCCTCAATTTTTTCCTGCTCTTCCGGTGCAATGCCAAGATCTGAAAAATAGATGCCCATGGCACGGTACATTGCTCCTGTATCAACGTAGACAAACGAAAGCTCCTTTGCCACACGTTTTGCGATTGTACTTTTGCCAGCGCCTGCCGGTCCGTCAATTGCAAGATTAAATCTCATCTTCTCTCTTCCTCCTGAAAATTCTAAAATCTGTGATCCATATTTTATTCCTGTTCTTCCTTTGCCCGGATCTCTTCGGCTGCAGCGTGGGCACTTGCCCAGGCAATCTGCAGATTGAAGCCGCCGGTCAGTGCATCGAGATCGAGCACTTCTCCTACGAAGTACAGACCTTCTTTTTTCTTTGCCTCCATCGTGCCCGGACGGATCTCTTTCACGGAAACACCACCCTGTGTGATAATTGCTTCACGGAAACCCCGTGTTCCGGTTACTGTAAACGGGAAATGCGTGATCAGCTCTTCAAAGTGCTGACGCTCCGCTTTCGATACGGCATTGACCTGTTTGTACGGGTCGATCCCGCCAAGAGAGAGCATCACCGGAAGCAGTTTCGCCGGGAACAAACTGTTGATCACGTTGCGGAACTGTTTGTTCCGGTTTTCCTCAAATTCACGCAGGATCCGCGCATCCAGCTGTTCTTCCGTGAGTGCCGGCTTCAGGTTCAGATATCCTTTCAGCGGCTGCTGTTCCAGTGCTTTTCCGATGTAGGAGCTCGCAGAAAGCCCCAGCGGGCCGGAAATTCCGAAATGTGTAAACAGCATCTCGCCGAATCCATCGAACAGCGTCTTTTTGCCGTTTTTAATCGTCATCGTCACATTTTTCAGGGAGAGTCCCTGCAGCTCACGGATGTACGCTTCCTCTGTTTCCAGCGGCACCAGCGCCGGGCGGAGCGGAGTGACGGCAAGTCCTGCCTCTTCTGCGAAACGGTAGCCGTCTCCATCCGACCCCGTCGTCTGGTACGACATACCGCCGGTTGCGACAACGACATCATTGTAAAAAAGCTCTTTCCCGTTTTCCAGGCGGATTCCTTTCACGCGGTCTCCTTCGAAAAGAAGCTCTTTTACTTTTGTATTCTTATGCACCTGAACATTTTTCCGTTTCAGTTCCGTCTCCAGCGCGCGGATAATATCCGAGGAGTGATCTGACTCCGGGAAGACACGGTTTCCGCGCTCCACTTTTAAGCGGACACCTGCCGCTTCGAAAAACTCCTGCACCTGGGCGCTGTCAAAGCTGTAGGCGGAGCTGTACAGAAATTTCGGGTTTGTCACCACATTCGTGAAGAACTCTTCTGTCGGGCAGTCGTTTGTCACATTGCAGCGGCCCTTTCCTGTGATAAACAGCTTCTTTCCCAGCTTTTCATTTTTTTCATAGAGATGAATCTCTGTCTTTTCGCCGGCGGCAAGCACGGCGGTCATCATTCCGGCGGCGCCTCCGCCGATTACTGCTGCTTTTCTCATGCTTTCTCCTTTACCGGCAGAGCTGCCTTTTTTCCGCCCATAGGACGTGCATCGTCCAGCCCGTTGATTTCATCGTTGCTGTAAACCTGGTACTCATCCCACAGTTTTTCCATGCTCTCAAGTGTCTTTTTCACATCCGCCTGGCGTTTCATGCAGAGCGCCACGACAAGCGCATTGATTACACTCAAAGGGGCCACCAGAGAATCGACGATCGATGCCATATCGCTCTTGGCAATCAGCGTACAGGCTGCATAAACATTCATCGGTGAATGCACACTGTCTGTGATCGTAATCACCTTCGCTTTGCGGCTGTTCGCAAATTCCAGTGCCTTCATCGTACGCATCGAATACCGCGGGAAGCTGATGCCGATCACCACATCATCCTCCGTGATGCGGATCATCTGCTCGAAAATCTCGCTGGAACTGTTTGTCTGTACCTGGCGCACATCCGGGAAAATCATATGGAAATAGAACGCCAGAAAGCTCGCAAGCGGCGCGCAGCTCCGAATGCCGACAATGTAAATTGTCCGCGCAGAAAGAATCGTATCCGCAGCGCGCTCAAAGGCGCTCCGGTCCACTTCTTCCAGCGTCATCTTGATTTTTTCAATATCCGACTGCAGGACGGTCTCCAGAATTTCTCCCTGCGGCACGCGGCCATACGTAAACTGCATCCGCTGCACTGAATTCAGACGATTCATCACCATCTCCTCCAGTGCGCGCTGGAACTCCGGATATCCCGCGTAGCCAAGCTGCATCGCAAAGCGAACCGTTGTCGATTCGCTGACGCCGACCTGCTGTCCCAGGCGCGCTGCCGTCATCGATACGGCCTGGTCATAATGTGCCGTAATAAAATCTGCCAGCCTCTTCTGTCCTTTGCTCAACTTTCCGTAATTTTGATTCAGACGAATGAGGAGATTCTCGTTCGCTGCCTTCTGCTCTTCTGAAGAAGACTGTTCTTTTTCTTTTTTCATGTTATTTTCTTCCTGATTTGTTTTTCCGATCTGCAAATGCCGTTCGGCATCCACATTTTTTCTTTTGGGGGCATCCTGATTCTTTTTCGGACACACCTCGATCTTTTGAATTATAACACGAATAAATTACTGGCGCAATGGCTGAAAAGCTGAAAAGGAAAGCCGGTGTTCTGCATTCCCTTTTTACGGGGAACACAGAACACCGGCTGATTTTTTTACTCAGATTTTATTTAGACCGGATATGCGCCGTCTTTTTTGTCAGCGGCTGCCGGATCTACTTTTGTCTGCTGCGCTTCACGATATTTGAAGAAGTCTACAGCTACCTGCGGGAACAGAGCGTAGGTTAATACATCCTCATCCTGCTGTTTCCACTGCTCTATCTCTTTCTCCAGTTTCGGAAGCTCCGGCTCAAGCAGGTCTGCGTAGCGGCAGGTGATCGGCTCGGTATCGCCGATGCATTTCTTCTGTACTTCCGGATTGAACGGTTTTACAGTTGCACCGTATTTTCCGGCAAGAACGTCTTTTGTCTCTTTCGTTACCATCTTGTAACGCTCGCCCATCAGGACATTGAATACAGCCTGGGTACCAACGATCTGGGAAGACGGAGTAACCAGCGGGCACTCGCCGAGGTCTTTTCTTACGCGCGGTACTTCTTCGAGTACATCGTAGTATTTGTCCTCTGCGTGCTGCTCTTTTAACTGGCTTGTCAGGTTGGAGAGCATACCGCCCGGTACCTGATACAGAAGAGTCTTGATATTTACGCCAAGGTTCTTCGGATTTAAGAGGCCTGTATCGAGCGCTTCGTCTCTCATCGGACGGAAGTAATCTGCGATCTCAGCCAGTTTGTTCTGATCCAGACCAGTATCGTATGGAGTGCCTTTGAAGGTTTCAACCATAACCTCAGTTGCCGGCTGTGAAGTACCCATAGCGAATGGAGACATTGCGGTATCGATGATATCAACACCAGCCTCTACTGCTTTCAGGTACGTCATGGATGCAACACCGGAAGTATAGTGGGTGTGCAGCTGAATCGGAAGATCGGTTGCTTCTTTCAGCGCGGTTACCAGCTCAGTTGCCTTGTACGGAACGAGCAGGCCTGCCATATCTTTAATACAGATGGAATCTGCACCCATCTCTTCGATTCTCTTTGCCATGGTGGTCCAGTAATCCAGGGTGTAAGCATCTCCTAAAGTATAGGAAAGTGCTACCTGTGCGTGGCCTTTTTCTTTGTTGGCTGCGCTGACAGCGGTCTGCAGGTTGCGCAGATCGTTCATACAGTCAAAAATACGGATGATGTCGATTCCGTTTGCAATGGATTTCTGTACGAAATACTCTACTACGTCGTCTGCGTACGGACGATATCCCAGGATATTCTGTCCGCGGAACAGCATCTGCAGTTTTGTATTTTTGAATCCGTCACGGAGTTTTCTCAGTCTCATCCATGGATCTTCATGCAGAAAACGTAAGGAAGCATCGAAAGTTGCACCTCCCCAGCACTCTACTGCGTGATATCCGACTTTATCCATTTTATCGATGATCGGAAGCATCTGTTCTGTTGTCATTCTCGTCGCGATCAGGGACTGATGTGCATCACGCAGAACAGTTTCCATAATCTTGACAGGTTTCTTTTCTACTGCCATTTCTATCCTCCTAAATTAAGTGTTTCTCACTTTTGTTTGTCTTAAGAAGTTATACACCGAAGATCGCCATGAAGGTACCGGCCGCTACGGCTGTACCGATAACACCGGCTACATTCGGTCCCATTGCATGCATCAGCAGGAAGTTCGTCGGATCTGCCTCCGCACCGACTTTCTGGGATACACGGGCTGCCATAGGTACCGCAGATACACCTGCAGAACCGATCAGCGGGTTGATTCTTCCGTGGGTTGCCTTGCACAGTACCTTTCCTAACAGGACACCGCCTGCGGTGCCGAATACGAATGCGATCAGACCCAGGGCAACGATCTTTAAGGTGCTGACATTTAAGAATGCCTCAGCACTTGTGGATGCACCAACGGAAGTACCAAGAAGGATAACTACGATGTACATCATGGCATTGGAAGCTGTCTCCTGGAGCTGTTTTACAACGCCGCACTCACGGAACAGGTTACCAAGCATCAGCATACCTACCAGCGGAGCGGTAGATGGAAGGATCATGCAGACAACGATGGTGATAACAATCGGGAACAGGATCTTCTCGAGTTTGGATACGGAACGAAGCTGCTCCATTTTGATTTTACGCTCTTTCTCTGTAGTCAGAAGCTTCATGACCGGCGGCTGGATGATCGGCACCAGTGACATATAGGAATATGCTGCTACGGCGATCGGTCCCATCAGGTGCTGCTGTCCGAGCTTATTCAGAAGGAAGATAGAAGTCGGGCCGTCGGCACCGCCGATGATGGAAATAGCTGCTGCCTCTCTTCCGTTGAATCCCATGAAAATAGCGAAGAAGTATGCCAGATAGATACCAAGCTGTGCTGCTGCACCCATGATAAAGCTGATCGGGTTTGCAATCAGCGGACCGAAGTCTGTCATCGCACCTACGCCCATGAAGATCAGGGATGGGAGGATACTCCACTCGTCCAGAGTAAAGAAATAGTAGAACAGACCGCCCGCATGCTCAAGACCCTGTACGTCGGTATAAGGCTCAGCCATGATGTCCGGGTAAATGTTTACAAGCAGCATACCGAATGCGATCGGTACAAGAAGCAACGGCTCAAATTCATGCTTAATCGCAAGATACAAGAAGAAGCAAGCCACTGCGATCATAACGTAATTGCCCCAGTCCAGATTAAAAAACGCCGTCTGGTGAAGCAGGTTGTTTAAAGTTTCAGTAATCATTTTTTCACCTCCGGTTTTTTCTTACAACGGGCATTAGTTCATGGTTGCAAGAACATCACCGGATTCTACTGCATCGCCTACTGCTACATTGATGGTTGCTACTGTGCCATCCTGCGGTGCTACAACCGGGATTTCCATCTTCATGGCTTCCAGTACAAGAACAGCATCTCCTGCTTTTACAGCGGTGCCTGCTGCTGCTTCGATTTTGCAGATTTTACCAGGTACAGAAGCAGTAACCTCTACGCTGCCTGCTGCGCCTGCCGGAGCTGCTGCTTTCAGTGCTGCCGGTGCTGCTTTTGGTGCCGGAGCTGCTTTTGCTGCGCTGACTGTTGGAGCTGCGCCTGCTGTGGTTCCTTCTTCTACAGTTACGTTATATACATTTCCGTTTACGGTAATGGTGTAGTTTTTCATTGAAAATTTCCTCCTTAAGCTCTTTTGCCTTTTCTGCGGATCGGACGTGCAACATAAGCATCTCCGGATGCAGAAGCCATATCCTCTTCATACATGGCGATTGCAGCTGTAATAACAGCCTGCAGCTCCATATCGTCTGCTTCCGGTACTGTCTCTTCAACAACCGGTGCTGCGACAGCCTTCGGTGCTTCCTGTACAGGTGCTGCCGGTGCTTTTTTCTTCTTCTTGTCTCCCAAAATGTAATCAAACGAAGAAATAACGAAAATCAGGAAAATCAGCATAACAAATACGGTGCCGATTCCGATGATGGTGTTCATGCCGGCCTGGCCGATCAGAACGCCCTTTGACTCCTCAACGGTGATGGTGAGGTCGGTCGGAACCGGTGTTCCGGTGCTGATGTTCCAGAATACGCGGACAATACCAGGATTTTTTTCAAATTCACCCGGAATTGTGCAGGTTACAAAATCTCCGTCTACTTCGAGAGTACCGTCTTCCAGGCTTTTTACCTCTCCGAGGTCAGCCTTTGCCTCTTCCCATGCCTCAGCTGCTCTTGCATAGAACTGCTGGTCGGAAGCTTCCATATTGGCAAGATCGTCATCGCTGTAGGTCATCAGGCTCTGTCCTACCCACTGAGCACTGGAGGAGAGCAGAGAATCTACAGTAGACGCCTCAACCGGTGAATAAGCCGGTGTAGATGCCGCATCCGCAAAAACAGGAGCTACGGTCACAACCATGGTGCAGGCTGCGGTAAGGACGAGACTTACTAATTTTTTCCAGTTCTTTCTCATCGTATGCCACCTTCCTTAGACTGTTCCGTGTTTTCTGTCCGGCCTGTCTTCTCTCTTGGTATACAGCATCTCGAATGCGCCGATAACATATTTTCTGGTGTCTTCCGGCTCGATGATGGTGTCCACATAGCCTCTTCTGGCTGCGGAAGTTACATTGTTCTGAAGGGTTGCATATTCAGCTGCTTTCTCGTTGATGGTAGCAGCGTCAGATCCTTCGTACATGATCTTTGCTGCAGATTTTGCATCCATCATTCCGATTTCTGCGTTCGGCCATGCAAATACCATGTCTGCTCCGATGGATTTGCTGTTCATGACAACGTATGCGCTTCCGTATGCTTTGCCGACAACAACGTTTACTTTCGGAACGGTTGCGTTTGCGAAAGCTGCGGTCAGGGCTGCTGCGTTCTTAGCCATGGTTCTCTCAGAGCATTTGGTTGCCTTGAATCCGGTTACGTTTGTGATGGTAAGTACCGGGATGCAGAAAGCATCGCAGAAGTTTACGAAATCTGCTGCTTTTTTGGCCCCTCTTGCGCTTAAGGTTCCATCCATTTTCTCTTTTACAGTTCCGTCCTCGCCGTAGATTTCAGAGCGGTTTGCAACTGCTCCTACGGTTGCTCCGTTTAACTGGATGAATGCGGTTACAACATCTTTTCCGTAAGCGGCTTTGGTCTCAAAATAGATGCCGTTGTCGCTGAGCTGGGAAAGAAGGATTCCGGTATCGCCTGCGCAGTTTGCAAGGTCTGCACATGCACGGTTCAGATCATCCTCGCACTCGGTGTATGCTTCGTCCTCGTTGTTTGCCGGAAGCATAGATACCAGGTTTCTGATCTGTCCGAGGATTTCTTCCTCGGTTCCAGCAAAGTCAACAAGACCTGCTTCTTCGCCCTGGAAATCTGCGGATGCGGTATCACATTTGGATACGTGGTTTCCGTCCAGTGCGTTCGGGGAGTTTACGAAAAGTTTTCCGTTTTTAGACTCCATGAACGTGAAGTCTGTCATAGCCGGGATGAGTGCCATACCGCCGCCGCAGGTACCAAATACTGCTGTGATCTGTGGAATCACGCCGGATACCATTGCCTGCGCCATATAGATTTCGCCGAAACCGTTCAGAGCATCAGTTGCCTCCTGCAGACGCATACCGGCACAGTCTACCAGTCCGATGACCGGAGCACCTGTTTTCTGTGCAAACTCATACAGTCTCGCGATTTTTTTTGCATGCATTTCGCCGATGGTACCGCCCATCACAGACGCATCCTGGCTGTATACGTATACCAGGCTGCCGTTGATCACACCGTAACCAGTAATTACACCATCGGATGGTGTCTCCATGCCGGCCATGTTGAAATCTGTGCTTCTGGCAGTAACCTGTCCGCCGATTTCCACAAAGCTGTTTTCATCCAGCAAAGAGGCGATTCTTGTGCTCGCTAAACTTTGTGCTGTGTTACTCATTCTTCAAACCTCCATCTTTCTATTTTCATTATAAAATTTTAAACAAATTTTATACAAGTCTATCATATCTGTTTTTTCGTTTTTTTTCAATACTTTTTCTCACCTTTTTGACAGAAAATAGACAGAAAAATTTCAGATTTTTCCTATTATAAATGGAAGGTCAAACTTGATTTTTCCCGGCCTTTCCTTTTTCAAAAAGTCCTGTTTTCTTTCCGCATCGTACAAAAAAGCCGCCCGGCGGCGGCTTTTCTTACACGTTTTTCCTTCGGTTTAATATAGTTCAATGTGAACCGGAATTCCATTCTCATACTGCATCGCCGGTTCGCCAAGAATCAGCGGACGAAGATACGCCATCATCTCCTCGGTCACATCATGACCATCTTCTGTAATCCAGGAAAGCGGCACTTTCTTTTCTTTATTTGCCACTTCCGATACCGGAACGGAGGTATACTCCACGCGGTAAGGATCCGCGGAGATTCTTCGGATCGATGCCATCTGTCCTCCCTGTTTTTCCAGTGCACACTGGCAGGCTTTCATGCCGAGCATACGGGACTCCTCAAGATCGGTCGCACTCGCAAGATGAGCCGCGCACCGCTGCATCAGGTTCAGTTCAATCGATCTTACCTTACAGCCGATACGGTCACGCACCAGCTCTTCGAGTACTTTTGCAGAACCTGCAATGTAGCTGTGCCCAAACTGATCCTGTGCATCGCTCTGCACCTGCTCAGAAACATAGCGGCCCTCGCTGTCATGGATGCCCTCGCTGATTGCAACCAGAACACTGTCCTTCTGTTCCAGTTTTTCCTGCACATCCTTTAAAAACTGTTCGGTGTCAAAGACCGGCTCGCAAAGATAGATCAGGCTCGGCCCTTCTCCGCCGTTGACACGGGACAGTGCAGACGCTGCCGTCAGCCATCCTGCGTTTCTTCCCATGACCTCCACGATGGTCACAGCCTTCTTTTCATATACATGGCAGTCTCTCTCCAGCTCTGCAAAGGTTGCTGCCAGATATTTTGCCGCAGATCCAAAGCCCGGGCAGTGATCCGTTTCGACAAGATCATTGTCAATCGTCTTTGGCGCCCCGACAACAAACACATCGTCCACACCGTTTTCTTTGCAGTACTTTGACATCTTGTCTACGGTATCCATCGAATCATTTCCGCCGATATAAATAAAATAACGGATCTCATGTCTGCGAAAAATTTGAAGTATTTCTTCAAAATCCTCCTTGTTTTCTTCCGGATCGCCCAGTTTATAACGACAGGAGCCAAGCGCTGCTGCCGGGGTCTGCATCAGAAGAGAGATTTTTTCTGCTGAATCCAGTTTTTTTCCAAGATCAAGAAATTTTTCTGCAAGCACGCCTTCAATTCCATTTACCGCACCATAAATATGATCTACTTTTCCGGACAGTACAGCACAGGAAACAACTCCTGCCACCGTTGCATTGATCGCCGCGGTCGGTCCGCCAGACTGCGCTACTAACAGATTTCGCATATGATTTTCCTCCATCTATTCCCACTACTTTCTAAAAGTTTTTCACGAAATCACTTTCGCTTCGTCCTATAGCGTACCATATTTTTTTTCTTCCGTACACCCTGTTTTGCGTTTCCGGGAAAAGCCTGTAGACTTTCACAACGGATTGCAAAGTTTTTCGTTTTTTTCTTGCAGGATTGCCCTTAAAAAGCTATAATAGAAGCAATGTCCACGAAAAGGACGCAGAAAAATATACGTTTCATCAACAAAAAAACTGGAGGTTTTTTTCATGCAGACCAAGCAAGATGGCCGTCTCGGCACCGAAAAAATCGGGAAACTGATGCTCGAACTGGCCCTTCCCTCTGTCCTCGCACAGATTGTAAATGTACTATATAACATTGTAGACCGCATTTATATCGGCCGGATTCCTGATGTTGGTTCCCTGGCACTGACCGGTGTCGGCGTCACGTTTCCGATTATCACAATCATCTCCGCCTTTGCCGGATTCGCAAGTGGAGGCGGTGCTCCTCTTGCCGCCATCGCACTCGGACAGAAAAACCGGGACCGCGCAGAAAAAATTCTTGGAAGCTCCACTTCCCTGCTGCTCTTTTTCTCCGTGTGTCTGATGGCGTTTTTCTTTTTCTTTCAGACACCGCTTCTGTACCTTTTTGGTGCAAGCAGCAACACAATCCGATACGCTTCCACGTATATTTCCATTTATCTTGTCGGAACCGTATTTGTCGAGCTGGCTGTCGGATTGAATACTTTTATCAGCTGTCAGGGACACGCACGCACGGCCATGTGCTCCGTTCTCATTGGCGCTGTTATCAACATTGGTCTTGACCCGGTTTTCATCTTCGTTCTTCATATGGGTGTTTCCGGGGCCGCACTTGCTACCATTCTCTCCCAGGCTTTAAGTGCTGCATGGGTTCTTCGGTTTCTTACCTCAAAAAAATCAGGTGTCCGCCTTTCTCTTCGCACCATGAAACCGGATTTTTCCATTTTAGGCTCTGTCATGGCACTCGGCATCTCACCATTTATCATGTCTGCAACGGAAAGTGCCATCACAATCGTCATGAACCACGGGCTGCAGACGTACGGCGGCGACCTCTATGTCGGCTCGATGACAATTCTCCAGTCGGTGCTGCAGCTGATTTTCGTACCGGTCAACGGCTTTACGAACGGTGTACAGCCGATCATCAGCTACAACTTTGGTGCAGGCCAGTTTGACCGTGTCCGCCAGACAATCCGGCGCATGATCGCCATTACTTTTACTGCCGCTTTCGTCTACGTTGTATTCGCAATGCTTCGTCCGGCTCTTTTTGCCGGTCTTTTCACGACTGACCCGGAACTGATTGTCATCGTAGAGAAGGTACTTCCGGTTTACATTGCCGGCATGGCAATTTTCGGACTGCAGAGCGGCGTACAGAGTTCCTTCCTCGGTCTTGGCCAGGCGAAGATTTCTCTTTTTATTGCACTGCTTCGAAAAGTCATCCTTCTGATTCCGCTTGCACTCATTCTGCCGCATTTCTTCGGTGTCATGGGCGTTTACTATGCAGAACCGATCGCTGATGTATGTTCTGTTATCACTGCCGTTACGCTGTTTCTCTGCAATATCCGGAAAATTCTTTCAACAGAAACACTTGCAAAAGTGACTCATACCGAAGAATGACAAAAGAGGCGCTCTGCGACCTTTTCCATGCACCACCCATAATCAATTTTCTCGATCGTTTCGGCTGCATAGACGGGATATTCCGCGAGAAGAATCCCGTCGATCGAATACGTAACCGAACCGACCTTTTCTCCTTTCTTTACCGGGGCTTTCAAAAGCTCCGGTAAAAAAATGTCTTTTTCCGGTATTTCTGTCTCTTTCAGAAGAGCGGGAAGCGAGCGCGCCGGATCAAGCACCGGGCTTGTAAGGGTAAGGCGGGCGCTGCTTTTTACCTGCAGCATCCCGTCGTAAACACCGTCTGCTACTTCAATCTGCCCTGGGTTCCAGCTATGGTCCAGCACGTCACGATACATATACGATTCCAGCCCGTAGTTTAAAAGCTTTGCGGCATCCGCCCATTTATAGTTTTTATGGCTGGGCCATCCGCACGCAAGCAACGACACAATCAGACGCTTTCCATCCCGCTCCAGCGCACCGGTATAACAGTAACCGGCTTTTGCCGTGAAGCCGGTTTTTCCCGAAACAGCTCCATCCATCTGATCCAGCAGTGCGTTGTGATTATAGCAGTTGAACATGTTTTTCTTTTCCAGATCCCAGAAGGTATAGGACCGCGTCTGCGTCACTGCGAGAAACTGGGCGGCTTTCGGTGAAATCCAGACACAGTATCGCATGATCCGTGCCAGATCAGCTGCTGTCGTGTGGTGATCTCCGCCTGCGTCAGAAGCATCGAGACCGTTCGGCGTCACAAAATGCGTATCTGTGCAGCCGATTGCTGCGGCTTTTTCATTCATAAGCGATGCAAATTCCTCTACACTTCCGCCGATGGTCTCTGCAATCATTACCGCCGCGTCGTTATGCGATTCCAGCATCAGGGAATACAGAAGATCGCCAAGCAGAAACTGTTCTCCCTCCCGCACACCGAGATGTACTTTCGGCGCTGCGGCTGCTTTAGCCGATGCAGTTGCGACCGTCTGCTCTTGTCCGTTTTCCAGTGCCAGAATGCATGTCATGATTTTCGTTGTGCTCGCCATTGCCATAGGATCTGTCTCGCGTTTTCCGAACAGCACACGGCCGGTATCGCCATCCATCAGGCATGCCGCCGTTGCAAACAGCTGATTCGGCTCGCTCTCCTGCTCTGTCGCAGTCACGGACACACTTCCCAAAAACAGAAGCAGGATTCCCAGGAAAAAACCTGTCTTGTTTCTTCTTTTTCTGTTCAAAATCAGATCCCCCTTGTGTTTTTTCTCTTTAAAAACGGAAAAGCCGGACGCTCTTTTGGGACCGGCTTTTTGTCTGCTTCTTCTTCATTATATGAGGTTTCCTGTAAAATCATGGTAAAATTTCACAAAGTTATTGACACTGCGATCCATATCATGTATAATTCCCCGTGTTTGTATAGAATCACTAAACTTTTTGTTTATTTTTACTGAGATTTCCTGAGAATCCGTATTCAGCAAAAGGATCCCGGGAAAGACTTTGGATGCAGAAAGGATTTTTTATGGAAATCGGAAAAAAAATCAGGGAACTGCGGATGTGGAAAGGGCTGACGCAGGAGGAACTGGCAGATCGGAGCGAGCTGTCAAAGGGATTTATTTCCCAGCTTGAAAACGATGTGACCTCTCCCTCGATCGCCACGCTGGTTGATGTTCTTACCTGCCTTGGAACGGATCTAAAAACGTTTTTCGGCGAAGAGCAGGACAATCAGGTTGTCTTTTGCGAAGAAGATTACTTTGTAAAGACCGCTGAAGCGCAGGGCAACGAGATCGCATGGATCGTTCCGAATGCACAGAAAAACAGGATGGAGCCAATCCGGCTGACGCTGCAAAGCGGCGCGTGCACCGAGATTGATTCACCGCATGAAGGCGAGGAATTCGGCTATGTACTTTCCGGCCGTATTCTCCTTCATCTTGGAGATGAATGCCACAAAGTGAAGAAAGGGGAAAGCTTCTACTATCCCGCTTCCTGTAATCACTATCTGGAAAATCCGGGTAAAACACCGGCCATCATTCTCTGGGTCAGTTCACCGCCTTATTTTTAGATTTTTTACATCGCGTGATTTTCACGAGAAACGGTGTTCCAAATTTCACAACCCGAAAGGAGCATATTACACATGAGTACCAAATTACTTGATCTGGTCAACATCACAAAATCGTACGACGGAGTTACCATTCTGGATGATCTGAATCTTTATATCCGTGAAAACGAATTTCTTACCCTCCTTGGCCCGAGCGGCTGCGGAAAAACAACCACATTACGTATCCTCGGCGGTTTTGAGACACCGGATGCCGGAAAGGTTTTATTTAACGGACAGGATATCACCCAGCTTCCGCCGAACAAACGCCAGTTAAATACGGTGTTCCAGAAATATGCTCTTTTCACGCATATGACAATTGCGGAAAACATTGCTTTCGGGCTGAAAATCAAAGGAAAATCCAAAGCATATATCGATGACAAAATCAAATACGCATTAAAACTTGTTAACCTTGAGGGTTACGAAAACCGCTCCCCGGCGCTTCTCTCCGGCGGCCAGCAGCAGCGAATCGCCATTGCGCGCGCGATTGTCAACGAACCAAAAGTTCTGCTTCTGGATGAGCCGCTCGGCGCACTTGACTTAAAGCTCCGTCAGGATATGCAGTACGAGTTGATCCGTCTGAAAAACGAGCTTGGTATCACCTTTGTCTATGTCACCCATGATCAGGAAGAGGCGCTTACTATGTCGGACACGATTGTTGTCATGAACCAGGGTTATATCCAGCAGATCGGCACACCGGAAGACATCTACAATGAGCCGCAGAACGCATTCGTTGCAGACTTCATCGGTGACAGCAACATTCTCGACGGCATCATGATTGAGGACCGTCTCGTCGAGATTCTCGGTGCGAAGTTCGAGTGCGTTGATGTCGGATTCGGCAAAAACAAACCGATCGACGTTGTGATCCGCCCGGAGGATATTGATCTTGTGAAGCCGGAGGAAGGTACCATCCGCGGACGTGTCACCCATCTGATTTTCAAAGGTGTTCACTATGAGATGGAGGTTACGGTGAACGGCTTTGAGCTTCTCGTTCACTCTACCGATCTGTTCCCGGTCGGACAGGAAGTCGGCATTCACGTCGATCCGTTCGATATCCAGATTATGAACAAACCGGAATCCGAAGATGAGGAGGCGGCAGCCATTGAAGAGTAATAAATTAAAGAAATGGCTGGCAGCACCGTATGCCGTCTGGGCTGCCGGTTTCATCATCATCCCGCTGATCCTGATTCTCTACTATGCGTTCACCGGGGAAGAAGGCGGCTTTACCCTTTCGAATTTCGCCTACGTTGCGACGAAGGAAAACATCAAGGCACTCGGCCTGGCGCTGTGGCTGTCGCTTCTTAGCACCGCGCTCTGTCTTTTGCTTGCCTATCCGCTTGCCATGATTCTGGCAAACCGGAATGTCAATCAGACCAGCTTTATTGTGCTGATCTTCATTCTCCCGATGTGGATGAATTTTCTGCTCCGTACGCTTGCATGGCAGACACTGCTTGAGAAAAACGGCGTCATCAACAGCATCCTCGCGTTTTTCCATCTGCCCGGCATTTCTATCATCAATACACCGGGAGCGATCATTCTCGGTATGGTGTACAACTTCCTGCCGTTTATGGTTCTGCCGATCTACAATGTTCTGATTAAGATCGACCGTGATGTCATCAACGCAGCAAGGGACCTCGGAGCAAACAGTGTGCAGACGTTTCTGAAAGTAACGCTGCCGCTCACCACGCCGGGTATCGTAAGCGGTATTACCATGGTATTCATCCCGGCGCTTACAACCTTTGTTATTTCCGACCTGCTCGGCGGAAGCAAGATCCTTCTGATCGGAAACGTCATCGAGCAGGAGTTCAAACAGACCAACAACTGGAATGCCGGAAGTGCACTCTCCACAGTCCTGATGATCTTCATCATCCTGTCGATGGTTCTGATGAACAAATACGATAAAGACGGGGAGGGAACGGCATTTTGAGAAAGAAACTGGAAAAAATTTACATGGCACTCATTTTTATTCTTCTGTATGCGCCGATTGTCACCCTTGTGGTGCTCTCCTTTAATGATTCAAAAACGCGTGCCAAATGGGGCGGCTTTACCCTGCACTGGTACCGCTCACTGTTTGCCAATACAGAGATCATGAATGCGCTGTATACGACACTGATCATCGCGCTTCTTGCCTCTGCGATTGCGACTGTGCTGGGAACGCTTGCGTGCATCGGCATCAACAGCATGTCGAAAAAGAGCCGGACGGTTTTCATGGGCATCACCAATATTCCGATGCTGAACGGTGAGATCGTCATGGGTATCTCGTTGATGCTGCTCTTTATCATCTGCCGCATTCAGCTTGGATTCGGTACCATTCTGATGGCACATATTACGTTCAATGTTCCTTACGTTATCTTGAGCGTTATGCCGAAATTAAAGCAGACGAACAAATCGACGTACGAGGCAGCTCTCGATCTTGGTGCCTCTCCGCTGTATGCATTCTGGAAAGTTATCTTCCCGGACATCATGCCAGGCGTTGTTTCGGGCTTTCTGCTCTCCTTTACGATGTCCCTCGATGATTTCGTTATCACCTACTTCACCAAGGGACCGGGCGTTGATACGCTCTCCACAAAGATTTATGCCGAAGTCCGCAAGGGAATCAAGCCGGAGATGTACTCGCTCTCCACGATTCTTTTTGTTACCGTACTGCTTCTGCTGCTCCTTGTGAATGTGAATCCTTCTCCGAAGGAAGAAAAAGAGGAGGCAAAAGAGCGCGAGGCTATGGCGAAGAAGGGCATCCGTTTCCGCATCACGAAACGTGTGGTCTTCCGCCGGATTCTTCCGATCGCCATGGTGCTTGTCATCGGCGGCGGCGGTATTTACTACGGAAGCCAGAATGCTTCAGCCGGCGGCTCCCAGCAGCTGATTGTGTACAACTGGGGCGAATATATGGATTCTGATGTCATCGATATCTTTGAGGAAGAAACCGGTATCCACGTTGTTTACGAGGAGTATGAGACGAACGAAATCATGTATCCGAAGATCAAATCCGGTGCGATTTCCTACGATCTTGTCTGCCCGTCCGACTATATGATTCAGAAGATGATCCAGAACGATCTGCTGCAGCCGATCAACTTTGACCATATTCCGAACGCTTCCAACATTGGAGATATGTACTACGAGACTTCCGAGCAGTTCGACCCGGGCAATCTCTACTCGATCCCGTACTGCTGGGGAACAGTTGGTATTCTGTACAACAAAAAAATGGTAAGCGAGCCGATCGACTCCTGGTCTGTTCTGTGGGATACCAATTACCGCGACAGCATTCTGATGCAGGACAGCGTGCGCGATGCGTTTGCTGTTGCTTTAAAGGATCTGGGATACTCCTTAAACTCCACCAATATCAAGGAGCTGACGGAGGCGAAGGATCTGCTTGTGACACAGAAACCTCTCGTGCAGGCGTACGTTGTGGATCAGGTGCGTGACAAGATGATCGGAAATGAGGCGGCTATCGGCGTTATTTACTCCGGTGAAGCTATCTACACGAAGCGTGAAAACCCGGATCTGGAATACGTTGTTCCAAAAGAAGGCTCCAACGTCTGGATCGATTCCTGGTGCATTCCAAAAGATGCGCAGCATGTCGAGAACGCAGAGAAATTCCTGAATTTCCTCTGCCGGCCGGACATCGCACTGAAAAACTTTGAGTATATTACCTACTCTACGCCGAATGATGCGGCGCGTGAACTGATTGAGGATGACGATATCCGAAACAGTGAAATCGCCTTCCCGGATGAGGAAACGCTTGCACGGTGCGAAACCTTTACGTATCTTGGCGATGATGCCGATGAGGTTTACAACCAGCTGTGGCGTGAAGTAAAATCAAATTAAAGATCTGCTTTCGGACAAAAAAAGATCCCGGTCAGGAATTCTTAGGAAAGATTCCTGCCGGGATTTTTCTATTCTTACTGTTGCTCTCAAAAGTCTGTTTTAATCAAAATTGTGGTCAAAGCGCGGGGAAAGCGTTCCGTTTCCATGGAGCACTTCATCCAGCTTTACAAGCTCCTGCGGCGCCTCTGCAAGCGCTCTTTCGTACAGGTGGACAAGATTCCGTGTGCCCGCTTCGCATTCCTTCTGAGGCCTTCCAGGCATCACACGGCCGCCCATCGAATCATAGCAGCCGACCAGTTTCATCGCTCCAAGAAGAAGGCTTCTTACCGCACTGCTGCGGCAGATCGTGATTCTCGTCCAGAGCTTCATGCCCTTCAGGCATTCGACAATTTCTGTTTCCCCGATTTCCGGAAAACAGCGTGGATGACCTTGTTGCCGTCGGTGTGCGGGCAGATCGGCGATGCCGGACGGTATACGAGCGGATCGAGGCCGTCCTCCAGCATGAAGTACTGGTCAAGGCTCGTCTCAATCTTTGTATGGGAAATTCCAGTGTGATCCACAAATTTCCCGATATACGGATGACACGTCGAATCGAGAAGGTAATGGCAGGCAAAGCCTAACAGATACGCTTCCATCGCCTCTGACGGGCTCTGCTGATACTTTTTCACCTCATCATCGAACAGAACGGAAGCCGTCTGTTCATGCAGAAACGTTCCGTAATCAGACACACGGTTTTTCGAGAACGGATGGTAATAAAAGAAGATATCCGGCCCGTGCAGTCCGATCAGATACAATTTTTTGTTTTCTCGAATGATCTTTTTCAAATTTGCCGGAAGCTGTTCATAGACTTCTCTTCCGAACCTGTCGTGTGCGTACGTAGTAGGCATATCGGTATCTCCCTTCTTTTTTCTCCTGCCGGATCAGACATCCAGCTTGATCTGCATTTCCTCTTCCACTTCTGCGCGGAAGTCCTCCATCTTGACCGGACTGATCTCCGGCAGATTGTCGGTGGAATCGACGCCGAAGTTCCGCAGGAATTCTTCGGTCGTGCCGAACACAATCGGGCGGCCCGGCGCGTCGAGGCGGCCAAGCTCCTGCACCAGATTGTACTCCACCAGTTTGTTGACCGCGTGATCGCTCTTGACGCCGCGGATCTTGTCGATCTCCTGCTTCGTGACCGGCTGCTTGTAGGCAATGATCGAGAGGGTCTCCATCATGACGTCGGTCAGAACCGCCTTCTTCGGCTGCATGGCGATGTTGACAAGATAATCATAATATTCCTGTTTCGTGCACATCTGATACGCATTTTCAAGCTCCACGATATGGATGCCGCGGTCTTTCGTATTATATTTTTCCATCATATGGTTCAGAATCCTGCGGGTCGTCTCCGTGTCATGGCCGATCGCTTTTGCAATCCTTCCCAGCTCCACGGAATCTCCCATCGCAAAAAGGACTGCCTCGATGGCTGCTTCCGCCTCCTCGACCGAAGAGGGGCGTCTTGCCTCACCCGGGGCAGTTTCTTTATTCCTGTTCTGTTCTTCCATCTGTCTTGTCCTCACTGTCTGTCTCGTCTGTATACGGCACAACTACGGTGTCCTCATCCTCCAGGGATTCAATCAGGATATCCCCGAAAAGCTCCTCCTGGCTGATCCGGATTTTGCCGGTTTTCATCAGCTCCAGGATTGCAAGGAAGGTGACAATCACATGCACCTTGCCCGGCTGGGATTCCAAAAGGTCGCGGAAGCTGAAGCGGCGTTTTTTAACAGCAAACTGCTCGACATACGTCATCTTGTCCGGCAGGCTGACCTCTTCTTTTTCGATCTTTCCGAACTTGCTTCGGATCGGGTCGATCTTGTCCTCCTGGCGCTTTAAAATCATTTTATAGATCGTATGGAGCTTCGCGAGAGAAATCTGCGAGAGGAGCTCGGAGGTGTCGACCGGCGTCCTGTACTCCAGCACTTCTCTTGGAAGCGTCGGTTCCTTGTACACGGAACGGCTCGCCTCGTTCATGCGGTCACGCAGCTCGTACGACATGTACTTGTACATTTTGTACTCTAAAAGCTGCTGCACCAGCTCGGCTCTCGGGTCCTCTTCCTCGCCTTCCTCATTCACTTCTTTCGGAAGCAGCATGCGGCATTTGATATCCAGAAGCGTCGCCGCCATGACCATGAACTCACTCATGATGTCGAGGTCTTCCCGCTCCATCTGATGAATGTATTCCAGATACTGGTCCGTAATCTCTACAATGGGGATATCGTAAATATCTATTTTATTTTTATCGATCAGGTGAAGAAGAAGGTCCAGCGGTCCTTCAAACACCGGAAGCTTTACTGGTATCGCCATGTGCTCTGTTCTCCCTTACGGTTTCCCGATATCTGTAATAATCAATTCTCTTCTGTTCCAGATGCGGACCGGAATGGTGTGTTCGCCCGTTCCTGCACTGATGATCTGGCAGGTGCCGCCCGTCAGGAACAGCCCGCGGCAGTTTTTCGAAAAAAGGCGGAAATCCGGCGTCACAAGCCCCCGGTGCGCGCCAAGGCCCACCACGCCGCCGTGATAATGGCCGGAAAGCGTCAGATCGGCTCCATATGATGCATAGGAGCTGCGGTAGGCAGGGTGATGTGCCAGCAGAATGCCGTAGCGCGCCGGATCCGGTTTTCCAAGGTGGTCCGTCAGTTCCGAAACCGGCAGCGGTCCGCGGTAAAAGCGGTTGTAATAGGTGCGGTCCATGGCATAGCCGTAGATCCGGACCGGACAGCCGCTGATGGTAAGATCCGCCGTCTCATTTTCCAGATAGCAGATTCCTGCCTTTTTCAGGCGCTCCCGGAGCTTTTCATACAGATCGCCGTACTGTTCCGGATACAGCTTCAGACGGTATTCGTGGTTTCCGCAGCCATAGATTACCTGGTATTCCTCCGCAAGACGTTCCGCGAAACTCAGACCCGGGTCGAGGTTCTCCCCCGGCTTTGCCACAATCTGGTCCCCGCCGATGATGACAAGATCCGGAGCCGCCTCATCGATGACTGCCTTTAACACCGTGTTATCCGGGCCAAACTCCATATTGTGAAGATCACTGATAAACGCCAGACGAAAACCGTTTCCTTCCAGAAATTTTCCATTTGACGAAAGTTTGTAATAGGTCGTTGTAAATTTTCTCATACCGTTCATTATACTTGATTTTTCGGTGTATGACAACCCGTTTTCCCTGCTGTTTATAAGCCCAATGCCTGTTTTGCCAGCTGATCGGCTTTTTCGTTGTAGGTGACGCCGGTGTGGCCCTTTACTTTGCAGAAGCGGATCGCAACTTTGGCCGATGCCAGATCGTAAAAATTCCGGTAATCGATGGTTCCCTGTTTTTTCGCCTGCCATTCTCTCGTACACCAGCTTGCGATTCCCTGGTAATCGTGATAGATGGCCAGCTCCGGAATATCATGTGTCAGGCAGTAAGCCATGGCCAGCTCTGCGCCCTTGATCTCGCCTGCCACATTCCGCATGGAGACGAGATCCGGGTCGCTGTATTCTTCTGCAAGATTCAGCTCTTTTCCGTCCAGGAAGAGGACCACACCGCAGGAGAACTTTCCGAGCGCATGCTGATAGCTCCATCCACGTATGCGACGGCGCTCCTGCCGACACCGGCGTATTCCGGGTCTTCGCATGGTTTTTCTGCCAGAATCAGGTGTTCCCAGTCCCAAGAAGAAGGATCGGGTGCTGCCGTGCTCTGTACTGCCTTTCGTTCCGGGGCAGCGGAATACGTTCCTTTTGTTTCCCGCAGCAATGGTTCCGGCATTTTACCGCCGCCCAGAAAGGCCTCTGCCTCCTCCAGACGCTCAAATCCCTTGTAAATTGCGCCAGGATAACCGTGTACCTGCGCTTTGCACGCATCCCATGTCCGGTAGATGCCCGGAACCTTTCCCTGTTTTACCGCATAGTAATTTTTCTTTGCCATGTTTTTCTCCTTTTCGCGCATGATACTCCGGCTTTATGCCGTCCCAAGAAAATATTGTTTCATCGTACATCCGAACAGGTCCCACATGCCGGCTCTTGCCACGTCTGCTCCATATAAAATCGCAACGGAACCAAGTTCCTCACCGTCTGCTTTGTAAACAACTCTTCCGGCACACTCGCCTTTCTGGATAGGGGCCTGCACCTCTTCCGGCAGTTCTATCGTTTTTTCCACTTCACCGATCACCGTCCCGCCCGTCGCAAGATAGCGGAATTCTTCCGCATATTCCAGTTCTGCCGTATCCTGCTTTCCATAAACAACCGAAAGTTCCGGCAGGGGATCGCATTCCCGGTCTATGTAGATGCTGCAGGACGAAAACCCATACTGGAACAGTGACGCCGCATCTGCAAACCGCACCTTGTAGTCCGGTGCTCCCATCACGACTGCCAGCATTGTCAGATCATTTTTCTTCGCCACTGCCGAGACGCAGTACTTCGCCTTCGAGGTGCTTCCTGTTTTCAGTCCCACACAGCCCTCATAGCCGCGGATCAGCTTATTTGTATTGGTGAGGGTGAATGGTTTGCTTCCCTTCTGTGTGACATGCGTAATCTCTTCCATCCAGATAGAGGAATAGTTCAGGATCTGCGGAAAGCGCTCGATCAGCTCCCGAGACATTTTCGCCACATCTGCGCTGTCGTGTAATGGCCGTCGGAATCCGTGAGGCCGCAGCAGTCCTCAAACTTCGTGTCGTTCATGCCGAGTTCTTTTGCTTTCTGGTTCATCCGGCTGACAAACTCGCTTTCTGTCCCCGCAATATGCTCTGCCATCGCTACAGATGCATCGTTTCCCGAAGCAACGACAATACACTTGATCATCGTCTCAACGGTCTGCTTTTCGCCCTCTTCCAGAAAAACCTGGGACCCGCCCATACTTCTGGCGTGCGCACTCGTCGTCACTTCGTCGGTCAGCTGGAGCGTCCCTTTTTCGAGCTCTTCAAAAATCAGCAGCAGCGTCATGATTTTTGTGATGCTCGCCGGGCTTCGCTGTTCCGACGCATTTTTCTCGTACAGAACAGTTCCGGTCTGTGCCTCCATCAAAAGAACAGACGGCGAAGCCAGCCCAAGGTCCGGTGTCATCTCCGGTGCTGTCTCCTCCGTCTCTTCTGTTTTCTGTTCCGTTGTTTCGTTCTGCTGCTTGTCGGAAGATTCTCCATTCTGCTCTGCCGCAGTCACTTTCAAGGGCGCTGCAAGAAGCGCCAGGATCATCAGCAGGCTCCAGACGATATTTCGTGTTCTTCTCTTCATATTCCCCCGAAACATCTGCTCTTTCTTCCCTACAGGCTATGCAGACGACCGCAGAACTATGCTGTCTGTTCCGTTTACAGCAGCGGTGCCAGAAACTTCAGCGCACCGCGGAGTGCACGGACTGCAAAATTTTTCTTTCGGCAGTAGTCCATATTGATCTGCTCACACTGTTCAAACGTGGTCAGCGCATCCTCTTTTACCTGGCAACCGCACTGCTGCCGTACATCCAGACACCGCACTCAAAATGCAGGTACATGCTCCGGTAATCCATGTTGATCGTTCCGACCGTCGCAACTTCATCATCACAGACAAAGCTCTTGGAATGGATAAAGCCCGGCGTATACTGGTACATCTGAACGCCGGATTCCAGCAGGATCTCGTAATTGGCCTGCGTCAGAATATAGACAATCTTCTTATCCGGGATGCCCGGCGTTACAATCCGCACATCGACTCCGCGCTTTGCCGCCATGCAGAGAGCGGTCAGCGTCTCGTTGTCCGGAATCAGATACGGAGTAAAAATATAAAGATATTTTTTCGCCTGTGAAATAATGTTCAGATAAACATGCTCGCCTACTGTCTCTCCATCCAGCGGGGAATCGCCGTACGGCTGCACAAAACCGTCTTTTTTAAACGCTTCCTCGTGATAGATCTCCGGCCGGTATGATTCGAAATTGCATTCCATACCGGTGATTGTGCTCCACATCTGCAGAAACATCACCGTAAAACTCCATACCGCCTCACCATGCAGACAGATTCCGGAATCCTTCCAGTGGCCGAACCGCTCCTTGCGGTTAATGTATTCGTCCGCAAGATTAATGCCGCCCGTGAAAGCCGTATGACCGTCGATCACGGCAATTTTCCGGTGGTCACGGTTATTTAAAATGACATTCAGCACCGGTCGGAACTGATTGAACGCCGCACACTTGATGCCCATCTGCTGCAGCGATTTATAATACTGATACGGCAGCGTCGTCACGCAGCCGAAATCATCGTAAATCAGCCGCACATCCACACCGGCGGCCGCTTTTTCCTTCAGAATCTCCAGCACCGTATCCCACAGATACCCCTCGCTGATGATGAAATATTCCATAAAAATGTAGTGTTCTGCCTTTTTGAGTTCCTCAATAAAGTGCTCAAACCATACATCTCCCAGCGGGTAATACTCTGTTTCTGTGTTTTCATAAACAGGATAATGCGCATAATTGGTCAGATAGGAAGACTGCCCCGCTGCCAGGATATTTTCTTCCTCGAGCTTTTTACGCGTCTCTTCTTCCTCTCCAAGAACGCCTCCCTGCGAAAGCAGAACTGTATCGTAATGTGTACGGAATTTTCTTGCCACACTGGAATGGCCGAGAATGCCGTACAGGCAGATTCCGGTTACCGGAAGCGCCAGGATACAGACTGCCCACATCAGTTTGTAGCCGGGATTCATTTTCGGATTATTGATAATCGAAAGCACTGCAATCAGGGAAAGGATCGTGACCGCATAGTTGATGTAGACAGATTTTTCATTGAGCTGCATCACAATTCCGGCCAGCCAGCAAAATTCCAGAAGAAGTGCAACACCGATAATGACCATACGGCTGGTAAGCAGCTTCAGAATCTTTTTCACGATACGAAACAGCTTGTTTGCTATTTTGTACAAAATTCTCATTTGTCACCGCCTTGCTGTTTTGTCAAAACCTGCGACTTTAAGTTACAAGTATAAAAATCCCCGGCAAAACAGATCGCCGGGGATTTTTTGCACATTAATTATACTTACGTTTTCTGGCAGCTTCAGATTTCTTTTTACGACGAACACTTGGTTTCTCGTAATGCTCTCTTTTACGAATCTCCTGCTGAATGCCAGCTTTTGCACAGCTACGCTTAAATCTGCGTAAAGCGCTGTCCAACGTTTCGTTTTCTTTAACGATTACATTTGACATAGTCTCACACCTAACCTCCCTCCAGTTGTAGATTGTGCATAATACAACTGTATGGGTATTTTTTGCACTGTTCTTATTATACCAGAAAAATCTCGTACGTCAACAAGTTTTTTCATTTTTTTGCAAAATTTTTCCCTGCCGCCTGCCTGGCTCCTTTTTCTGCCCTGCAGGCGGCAGGATTTTGTGCTGTTTTTCCTGCTTATTGTTATGCGATCTGGCCTTCCAGTACCTCAGCAGCTTTTGCAACTGCTTCGTCGATCTTCTCCGGATTCTTTCCGCCGGCCTGTGCCATGTTCGGACGTCCACCGCCGCCGCCGCCGACAACGGCTGCCACTTCTTTGATCAGTTTTCCGGCATGTGCACCTTTCTTCATCGCATCATCGGTTACCATGGCAAGAAGGCTTACTTTACCGTCCTTTGCAGATGCCAGAACAACAACGCCGCTTCCCAGTTTTTCTTTCAGCTGGTCGCCAAGGTCACGCAGTCCGTTCATATCGACATCCGGTACGGATGCAGCGAGAAGTTTTACACCTTTGACTTCGGTTACTTTATCCATAACATCGCCGAGCGCTTCTTTTGCCAGTTTGCTCTTTAAGGACTCATTCTCTGCCTGGAGTGCTTTTGCCTCTGCCTGCAGATGAGCGATCTTCTCGAGGAGATCCGCCGGTGTTGTCTTTAAGAGAGCTGCTGCCTCATGTATTTTCTCTTCCTGTGCTTTATAGTATGCAGTAACAGACGGTCCGGTCAGAGCTTCGATTCTGCGGACACCTGCTGCAACGCCTGCCTCAGAAACAAGTTTGAACAGTCCGATTTCAGCGGTATTCTTTACATGGGTACCACCGCAGAGCTCTTTGGAGAAGTCTCCCATGGAAACGACACGTACTTTGTCGCCGTATTTCTCACCGAACAGAGCCATCGCGCCGGATTTCTTTGCTTCCTCAGTATCCATGATGTCGGTTACAACCGGGATCTGCTCCTGAATCTTTTCATTTACCAGATTCTCAACTTTTTCCAGTTCTTCCGGTGTCATAGCCTGGAAGTGGGCAAAGTCGAAACGGAGTCTGGTCGGGGTTACGAGAGAACCTTTCTGCTCTACGTGTGCACCGAGAACAGTCTTTAATGCCTTCTGCAGAAGGTGTGTTGCGCTGTGGTTCTTCTCGATATTTTTTCTTGCCTCTTCGTTGACCTGAAGTGTAACTTCCTCGCCGTTTGAAATCATACCGGATTTCATGACACCGACGTGGCCGTATTTTCCGCCGCGGAGTTTGATGGTATCTTCTACTTCGAATACACCATTTGCTCCTTTGATGATACCGCAGTCGCCTTCCTGACCGCCCATGGTAGCGTAGAACGGAGTTTTCTCTACGAAAATGGTTCCCTTCTGGCCTTCCATCAGAGATTCTGCAATCTCAGTCTCTGTCGTCAGAACGGTTACTTTGGAGGTATCCTCCAGATGATCGTATCCGGTAAACTCAGTTGTTACGGACGGGTCGATCTCATCGTAAACGGTTGCATCAGCACCCATGTAGTTTGTTACTTCACGGCTCGATCTTGCACGCTCTCTCTGCTCTTCCATTGCTGCATGGAAACCGTCCTCGTCGATGCCGTAGCCCTTCTCCTCGAGGATCTCTTTGGTCAGATCCAGCGGGAATCCGTAGGTATCGTACAGTTTGAATGCATCCTGTCCGTCCAGAACTTTTTTGCCTTCGCTCTGCATTTTTTCTTCGAGCTCGGAGAGGATATGAAGTCCCTGGTCGATGGTTTTGTTGAACTGGGTCTCCTCGTTGTTCAGAACGTTGAAGATGAAATCTTTTTTCTCTTCAAGTTCCGGATATCCGTCTTTGGAGCCTTCGATTACGCTTGCGGAAAGGCGGGCAAGGAACAGTCCGTCAATGCCAAGCAGACGGCCATGACGTGCTGCACGGCGGATCAGACGACGCAGTACGTAGCCTCTTCCTTCGTTGGTCGGCATGATTCCATCGGAAATCATGAATGTTGCGGAACGGATATGGTCTGTGATAAGGCGGATGGAAACATCGGTCTCATGATCTTTATCATACTCTTTTCCGGAGATTTCGCATACTTTGTTGCGGAGTGCCTGAATGGTGTCGACATCGAAGATGGAATCTACATCCTGTACGACAACGGCCAGACGCTCAAGTCCCATACCGGTATCAATGTTCTTCTGGATCAGGTCGGTGTAGTGGCCCTCGCCGTCGTTGTTGAACTGGCTGAATACGTTGTTCCATACTTCCATGTAACGGTCACACTCGCAGCCAACGGTACATCCCGGTTTGCCGCAGCCGTATTTTTCTCCGCGGTCATAATAAATCTCAGAACACGGACCGCACGGACCTGCGCCATGCTCCCAGAAGTTGTCCTCTTTTCCAAAACGGAAAATACGGTCTGCCGGGATGCCGATCTCTTTGTTCCAGATATCAAATGCTTCATCATCGTCCTGATAGATGGATGGGTACAGACGATTCGGATCGAGCCCTACTACCTGTGTTAAAAACTCCCAGGACCATGCGATTGCTTCGTGTTTGAAATAATCACCGAAGGAAAAGTTTCCGAGCATCTCAAAGAAGGTGCCGTGACGGGCTGTTTTTCCTACATTTTCAATATCGCCGGTACGGATACATTTCTGGCATGTTGTTACTCTTCTTCTCGGCGGAATCTCTGCGCCTGTGAAGTAAGGTTTCAGCGGAGCCATACCGGAGTTGATCAGTAAAAGACTTTTATCGTTGTGTGGAATCAACGAAAAACTCTTCATAGCAAGATGTCCTTTGCTCTCGAAGAACTCAAGAAACATCTTTCGTAATTCGTTTACGCCATATTTTTCCATGACTGTTTGTCCTCCAAATAATTCAGTGTGTCCCGGAATTTCTTCCGGGAATCCATTCTTTTATAATAGCACACTTAATTATTTAACGCAAATTTTTTTGAAATTCTTCTTTCCTTTTTTCAGAACGATACCGTCCTCGCCGAAGGCTGCTTTTTCTACGGCATATTTCGGATCTGTAATTTTCTCACCGTCTACGGATACACCGCCCTGCTCTACGGCACGGCGTCCTTCGTTTCTGGTCTTTGCAAGCTCTGCTTTGACAAGAAGGGTTACGATATCGATTTTATCGTCCGTGAAATCCTCTGCAGAAAGTTCACTGGTCGGCATATGCTCGGAGCTTCCGGTAGAGAATACGGCACGTGCGCCTTCCTGCGCTTTCTTTGCTTCTTCCTCGCCGTGTACCATGGAGGTCAGCTCATAGGCCAGGATCTCTTTTGCCTCGTTCAGCTTGCTTCCTTCCCAGGAATCCATCTCGTCGATCTGCTCCAGCGGCAGGAAGGTCAGCATACGGATACATTTTAAGACGTCGGCATCGTCCACGTTTCTCCAGTACTGGTAGAAATCGAACGGGCTGGTCTTGTTCGGGTCAAGCCATACAGCGTTTCCTGCGGTTTTACCCATCTTCTTGCCCTGAGAGTCGGTCAGAAGGGTGATGGTCATTGCATAGGCATCTTTTCCAAGTTTACGGCGGATCAGTTCGGTTCCTCCCAGCATGTTGGACCACTGGTCATCGCCGCCGAACTGCATATTGCAGCCGTATTTCTGGAACATGTGATAGAAGTCGTAGCTCTGCATAATCATATAGTTGAACTCCAGGAAGGAAAGACCTTTTTCCATACGCTGTTTGTAGCACTCTGCACGGAGCATGTTGTTGACGCTGAAGCATGCACCTACCTCACGGAGCAGTTCTACATAGTTCAGGTTCAGCAGCCAGTCTGCGTTGTTGAGCATCATAGCTTTTTCCTCGCCAAACTCGATGAAACGCTCCATCTGACGTTTGAAGCACTCTGCGTTGTGGTCGATCTCCTCGCGGGTCAGCATTTTTCTCATATCGGTTCTTCCGGACGGGTCACCGATCATGGTGGTGCCGCCGCCGATCAGGGCGATCGGTTTGTTTCCTGCCATCTGCATCCGTTTCATCAGGGTCAGTGCCATGAAGTGACCTGCGGTCAGACTGTCTGCGGTGCAGTCGAATCCGATATAGAACGTTGCTTTTCCATTGTTTACCAGTCTCTGATTTCATCTTCGTCGGTTACCTGTGCCAGAAGGCCTCTGGCGATCAGTTCGTCATAAATCTGCATTTTGTTTTTCTCCTTTTTTCGGTTGACTTTCGGGTATGTGTTACCGTCTGGGACCAAAGTTTTTTATACAAAAAGACTCCCGTCCTTTCCGATTCAAAGGACGAGAGCCCGTATCTCCCGTGTTACCACCTTACTTCACAGCTGTCTCACGGCAGCTGCCTTTGTCGGTATCCAAAACCTCTGAATACCCTGACGCTGTAACGTTCGTCTCTTACGTCGCAGCCTACTAAAAACGTGCATCATAGTTCGTTCTTCTGCCGCCCGTTTTATTCGGTGCGCAACTCCGGGATGTATTCGAATCGTACAGAACCTGCATGCGCCTCTCATCTGCCGGCTGCTTTCTGTCCGCGTTTTTGTACGTCTACTTGTTCCCTTCCAAGCCTTTTTCCATGTTCCATAGTATAAACGGTGATTCGAAATCTGTCAAGACTTCTGCTTTCCGTTTTTTCATCTATTTTTAATATCCGCGGTCCTGATCCATCATATACAGGAGTGCGTTGCAGATGCACGCCGCGATATTGCTGCCGCCTTTTCGTCCGCGTGCCACGATATACGGGATATTGGTCTGCATAATCAGTTCTTTGGACTGTACCACATTGACAAAGCCGACCGGAACTCCGATGATCAGCGCCGGTTTTATTTTTCCTTCCCCGATCAGTTCATAGAGGCGGACCAGTGCCGTCGGCGCATTTCCAACCGCAATAATCAGCTTTTTATCCAGCTCCGCCGCTTTTTCCATGCAGGCTGCCGCGCGGGTGCTTCCGGTTTCTTTTGCTCTTGCCGCAACATCTTCGTCTGACATAAAGCAGAGCGCTTCACCGCCGTGGCGCGCAAGCACCTTTTTGTTGATGCCGGATCTTGCCATCTGCGTATCCGTCACAATGCAGGCTCCCTCCCGGATCGCCTCGATGCCTTTTGCCACCGCATGCTCCGAAAAGCAGAGATTATCCGCATAATCAAAATCCGCACTTGTGTGGATACACCGCTTTACAACCAGTTCCTGATCCTCTGGAAACGTTCTTCCGTTTAATTCTTCCGTGATAATTTCAAAGCTTCTCTTTTCAATCTCGTGCGGGCTTACCTGCTCCAGTTCTATCTTCATCTTTATGCCCCTTCTTCCAGAATTTGATAAATCTTCTTCATGTCGAGATGCTCGCGCAGCGCATCTGCGAGAATATCGTACTGTGTCTCTTTGAATGTCTGGTAATCGACACCGTGAATCTGCTCCATGGCAATTCCCTTATTCTTTGCAAGTGCTTCCACGATCCGCTCGGCAACTTCTTCTTTGTCGAAAATGCCATGCACATACGTACCGTACACATTTCCTTTCTGTGCACCGTCCAGCTTATCCGAATCAGCACGGTTCTGATCATCGATGAACGTGAATGCTTCTGTTTCTTCTTTCCGCACCGTTTCTCCCATATGGATTTCATAGCCCTCAATCCGGGTTCCCTCGATCCCGGCAAGAACGCCTTCTGTTTTTCCAAAAGCGCCCTCCGCGCGGGTTCTCGTCTTCTCACCGGCAAATACAGTATCCATCGGCAGGAGTCCCATTCCTTTGATCGTTCCGCCGGCTTCGACATGCAGCGGATCGCTCAGCGTATCTCCGAGCATCTGGAAGCCGCCGCAGACACCGAAAATTACTTTTCCGGCCGCAGCCGCCTTCAGTACGGCCGCTTCCAGACCATTCTGACGCATCCAGAGCAGATCCTCCATCGTGTTTTTCGTTCCCGGAAGCAGAATCATATCCGGATTTTTCAGTTCGGAGACAGAGCTTACGTAGCGGAGTGATACGCCTTCGATCCGCTCGAACGGGTTGAAATCGGTGAAGTTTGAAATACGCGGAAGACGGATGACCGCAAGGTCAATGAGACCGATCTCCTCTTTTCTGGTGAATCGCTCGGTCAGACTGTCCTCATCTTCCACTTCGATGTGGAGATACGGCGCCACGCCGACCACCGGGATGTGTGTTTTTTCTTCCAGCATCACAACGCCCGGGTCCAGGATGGTTTTGTCCCCGCGGAATTTGTTGATTATCAGACCCTTGATGCGGTCGCGCTCATCCGGCTCTAAAAGCTCTACGGTACCGTAAAGCTGAGCAAAAACGCCGCCGCGGTCAATATCTCCGACGAGGAGCACCGGTGCATCCACAAGCTTTGCCATTCCCATATTGACGATATCATCGGCTTTCAGGTTGATCTCCGCCGGACTTCCGGCTCCCTCGATCACAATGATATCATACTGTTCTTCCAGTGCATGGTACGCTTTCATGATGTCCGGGATCAGCTCTTTTTTGTGGGAAAAATATTCCCGCGCACTCATGTTTCCCAGTACCTCACCGTTTACAATCACCTGCGAACCGGTGTCATTCGTCGGCTTTAACAGAATCGGGTTCATCAAAACGGACGGTTCGATCCCGGCCGCTTCCGCCTGCATGACCTGTGCACGTCCCATCTCAAGGCCTTCTCTCGTAATAAACGAATTCAGCGCCATATTCTGTGATTTGAACGGCGCCACACGGTATCCGTCCTGATGGAAAATCCGGCATAAGCCCGCCGCAAGCAGACTCTTTCCCGCATTTGACATCGTTCCCTGTATCATAATTACTTTCGCCATCGTTTTTCCTCCTAAAACCACTGCAGAATCTGTGAAACGGCTTCTGTCAGAATCTGGTTTTCTTCATGTGTGCGTACGGCTGCACGGTAATATCCGTCGGCAAGGCCCGAGTAGTTGGAACAGTCGCGGATCAGAATGCCGCCTTTTTCCAGCCGTGCGGCAAGTCCTTTCGGTCCCTCAAAGAACAAATAATTTGCACAGGAATCCCATACGGTAAGACCTGCTTTTTCCAGTTCTGCTTTCATCCAGGCGCGTTCTTTTCCGATCAGTTCCCGTGCTTCTTTGACGTAAGCATCCTCGTTCAGGGCGGCAAGGCCTGCCATCTGCGCCGGAATCGAAACATTCCACGACTGCATGCTGCGGCTGATCCGATCCAGCAGATCCTCGTCGCTGCAGAGCAGATAGCCAAGACGCAGGCCCGGCATTGCGTAAATCTTTGTGAACGCACGCAGAATCAGCAGATTCGGATATTCGTCCAGTTTTCCCTGCATCGTCACTTTTTCCGGCTCCGGCAGAAATTCTATGAAACACTCATCCAGCACCAGATAGATGTTACGCTCCCGGCAGTTATCCAGGATCTTTAAAAGAAGTTCCTGCGGAATCGTAAGGCCGGTTGGATTATTTGGATTACATAAAAAAACAAGATCCAGATCGTCGGTCAGATCATCGCAGAAATCGTCCTGTAAAAGAAAGCCTTTTTCCTTTTGCAGCAGATACATACGGATAAAACACCCTGCCGCTGAAAGCGCTGCTTCATACTCTGCAAATCCCGGCGCTGCAATCAGCGCTTTTTTCGGGCGGAGAGCCTGTGTCAGGGCAAAAATAAGCTCCGCGGCGCCGTTTGCAAACAGGATATTTTCTTCTGGAAGCTGCTCCTTTTCCGACAGTGCCCGGGTCAGGTCCCGGCACAGTGCGTCAGGATACTGTTCCACCGATTCCGCGCTCTTTCTCACCGCCTCTTTCACACTTTCCGGAGCTCCAAGAGGATTGACATTCACAGAAAAATCGACTCTGCATTTTTTCGTGTAAATGTCTCCTCCATGTGGATTTTGTCTCATACCATATGCCTTCCTTTCTCTTTTCCGTTGTGTTTCTATCTTCTCTTTTTACAGAAATAAAAAGAGCGCGCGGATTCCCGCAAAGAACACCAGTCCGAGGAACGAGGTCAGATACATCAGATGATTTGCTCTTTTGATATCTTCCGCCTCGACCGGGCGGATATCATCGCCGATCGTTGGTTTCTTTACGACTTTGCCGAAATACACGGCATCTCCGGCAAGCTGTACTTCCAGCGCCCCTGCCATAACTGCTTCTGTCTGCGCAGAATTTGGGCTGGCGTGGCAGTAACGGTCGCGTTTGTAAATTTTTTCTGCATTTTTCCAGTTCATGCGCTCGCATGCAGACGCAAGAATCATCAGCCATGCGCTGATTCTCGCCGGTATGTAATTGACGACATCGTCCAGCTTTGCCGCACACCGTCCAAAATACAGATATTTGTCATTTTTGTATCCCACCATGGAATCCATGGTATTGATGGACTTATACAGAAAGCCCAATGCCGGTCCGCCGAGGGCAAGAAAGAGGAGCGGTGCAATGACACCGTCCGACGTATTCTCCGCGATCGTTTCCACGGCAGCTTTCGTCACTCCTGTTTCCGAAAGATTTTCCGTATCACGTCCTACGATCATGGAAACCGCATAGCGCGCCCCCGGAAGATCGTTTTCTTTTAATTTCTGATAGACCTTCATGCTCTCATCCTTCAGGCATTTCGTTGCCGGAATCTGCCAGCACCAGAGAACCTCCAGAAGGAAGCCGATGACCGGATGAATTTTAAATGCCGCAAAGAGCAGCAGTGCCGGAACACCGTATCCCGCCAGACAGACGAGGATCACGAGAAAAACTCCTCCGGCAAGCTCTCCCTTTGGCGTTTTCGGAAATACCTTCCGCAGCCATTTTTCCAGCAGGGCAATGAGATTTCCGATCACACGGATCGGATGGTACAAAAAGGAGGGATCTCCAAGCAGCAGGTCCAATCCATAGCCCACAATCAGGGCTGCTAATGCTGTTTTCATCTTGTTTTCTCCTGTTCTTTCCGGTAAGAGACACACTGCTCCAGAAATTCCAGTGCGAGGTGCGGACTTGCCATATAGTAAAGATGCGGGAATCCCGCCATCATCCGTTTTGTCGCATGAATGCATTCCCAGTTCCGCTTCCGCAGCGGTTTTGCCGCATGCCATGCACTTCCGCAGTCTGTGCTGTCAAAGTAATGGAACTCATGGCCGCGCACCGGATTTCCGCCGTTCCGAAAGGTATCTTTCGTGTTTGGCGTGAGGGTGATATAGCCGAATCTTCCCAGCTTTTTTGTCCGGTAAACATTTCCCGGAACAGCCTGTACCATAGGATACACATTTCCATCCATATCCTCCATGGATTCTGACAGGTACATATAACCGCCGCATTCTGCAAGAACCGGCATTCCCTGACGGATGTTATCGCGGATCTTCGTTCTCATGGTCTGGTTTTCCGAAAGCTCTTCTGCGTGCAGCTCCGGGTAGCCGCCGCAGAACAGAAATCCGTCTGTATTCTTTGGCGGCTCCGCATCGGAAAGCGGCGAAAAATATTCGATTTTGGCTCCAAGTGACGCGAGAAGCTCCAGATTATCCCGATAAAAGAAACAAAATGCTTCATCCTTTGCAACGGCAAGAATCGGCTTCGCAGCACGCACCTTGGCGGCTGCTTCGCTTTCTGTCACCTTACGCAGGACTTCCGGCATTTTTCCCGAGAGCTCTTCTGCCCCTTCTGCAATCGCAAGAATTTTTTCAAAATCCAGTGTCTTCTGCAGTGTTTCTGCAAGCAGATTGACCTGCTCCTGCAGATTTTCCACCTCATCCGGCATCACAAGGCCGAGGTGGCGGCTTTCTAAGTGGCATTCCTTCAGTTCCGGCACAAAGCCGACACAGAAAATGCCAAGTTCTTTTTCCGCCATCGGCGCGATCTCCCGGTACAGCATCTCTGACATCCGGTTAAAGATTACACCGGCGATCCGGCTGTCCTCTTTGTACTGCAGGTATCCCTTGATAAAGGCAAGCGCTGAAACGCTCATGCCTTTGGCATCGACAACCAGAAGAACCGGCGTTTTTGTCATACCGGCGAGATCGTAGGCGCTGCCTTTGGTAGAAATTCCGCCAAGACCGTCGTAATACCCCATAACGCCTTCCAATACGGAAATGTCATGACCCGCTGCATGTTTGCAGAACAGATACTGTGTTGTTTCTTCCTCTGTGAAAAACGGATCCAGATTACACGACGGGGCGCCGATTACCTGTTCGTGAAACATCGGATCGATATAATCCGGGCCGCATTTAAACGCTGCGGGCTGCTTTCCCATCTGCTGCAGTGCACGGAGCAGTCCGCAGGTGATCATCGTTTTCCCGCTTCCGCTCCTTCCTGCTGCCAGCATGATTCTTGGTGCTTTCATTCTTTGGCACCTCCCTGGGCTGTAAAGATATAAACCGGATTCTGGGCAATCATCAGATGGCTTCTTCCGGCCTTTTTCGCATTGGAAGCCTGCAGGCAGACGATTTCCGGCTCTTCAAACGCAAGTTTTTTGAAACACGATGCTGCCTCCGCTAATGTTTCCACGGTTACTGTATTTAATACCACACGGATGTTCGGATTCTTCCGCAGGAGCAGTTCCAGAATCTCTTTTAAGTTTCCGGCAGACCCGCCGATAAATGCATGCGTCGGAACCGGGAGTGCTTCGAGTGCTTCCGGTGCAGTTCCCTCAATAATTTCCAGATGATCCACTGCAAATTTCTTTTTATTTTCCTGCAGAAGTGCAACGGCTGCCGGATTTTTTTCTATCGCATATACCTTTCCCTGTGCTGCACGAAGCGCCATCTCAATCGAAACAGAACCTGTGCCCGATCCAATATCATAGACAACAGAATTCAAAGAAAGCTGCAGATGAGAAAGAGACGCATTGCGCACTTCCCGCTTGGTCATCGGTACTTTGTCACGCAGAAATACTTCATCTGCCATGCCGGCTGTAAACTCTGGTTCCGGATTCGGGTTTTCAAACAGAAGAACCGCAAGCGGAGCAAACTCCATTTTAGCAAGTTCGAATGGGGTTCCTGTCACAATCTGTTCTTCCGGATACGACAGATCCGTTCCCACATGCAGCACAATCTGCTCCCAGCCGTACGAACTTAACGTCTGGCAGATTTCCCTGACACTGCCCTTTCCGCCGGCGATCGCCAGAGTTTTCCGGTTTCGGCGGACCGTCTCCAGAAAGTTGCAGTGCTGTCCGTGCAGGCTCACAAATGCTGCATCCTCCCAGGACACTCCGATTTTGGCACAGAAATAAACCAGCGAAGAAATTCCCGGCTCTACACGGACAGAAAAATCCGCATCTTCCGCAAGGACGGCCTGAAGTTTCTTTGCTCCGCTGTAAAAGCCGACATCACCCGACTGCAGAAGAACAATCTTTTCATATTCCGGGTGCGCCTTCAGATACTCGTAAATCTTTTCCGGGCTGTATTCTGCAAGCATTGGCTTCTGATATTTTTCTACTGCTTTTGTCATGCGTCCCGCACCGATCAGCACATCCGCCTGCTCACACGCGTCTACGAGCGCCAGCGTCATCTGTGCTTCTGCACCAGGTCCGATTCCGGCGATCACGACGTCCCGTTTCACGGACAGATCAAATTTTTCAACGAGATACCGCTTGACCTCGTCCTCCGAGAGTCCTTCTTCCTCTTTCGGACGGCCGATCAGAACGACACGGACACCGGCCTTTTTTGCTGCCTCAATTTTTTCTTCAAAGCCGCCGTTTCTTCCGGATTCCTTCGTTACCATCCATTCGGCATGGAACGACTGCAGCATTGCAACGTTCATGTCCATAGAAAACGGTCCCTGCATGCCTATGGTATGTGCGGCATCAAATCCAAGTTCCGCGCAGGATGCAATTACGCCTGGCAACGGCAGCACCCGGGCATACACACGGTTTTTATAATCCGGAAGCTCTGCAAATTTTGCGAGTTCCTTGCTTCCTGTTGTCACCAGAATCTTTCCCTCTGTGCCCGCCAGATACGATACCGCTTCTTCTGTCGTATCGACCATGACGCAGGATGGATCTGCCGCAAGCGACGGCCGCAGCAGCCGAAGATACGTTTTTCCTGCTTTTTCACATGCAGACCGGATATTTTCCGACACAAGATCGGCATACGGATGGGTTGCATCGATAACCATTTCCGGCTGTTCTTCGCCAAAAAGCTGTTCCATCTCTTCTTCTGTCAGTCTTCCGCTTCGAACCGTCAGGGCACCGCCCTCCTCGATCCGGCACTTGCCGTATTCTGTCGCCGTACAGGCAAGGGATGCAATCTCATATTTCTTCAGAAAACTGCAGATTTCCCGGCCTTCCGTCGTTCCGGCAAAGACGATTACTTTATTCATAGCGATATCCCCTCGGCGTTACCATGTGATCCCGGATTTCCTTTGTCTGACTGTTTCCGATAAATACCGTCGTAAACATATCCACTTTTGTATTGCGAAGTTCTGCAAGCGTCATGGTCCGGCTCGTCTCCCCGTCTCTTCCGATCTGGCTTACGATTCCGCAGACGGTTTCCGGCGCTTTGTAACGAAGCATCAGATCACACGCTTTTTCCAGATAATCCGCTCTCTTATGGCTTCCCGGGTTATAAAGACAGATGACAAAATCCGCTTCCGATGCCAGCAGAAGACGTTTTTCAATTTTCTCCCACGGTGTCAGAAGATCGCTCAGGCTGATCAGGGCGAAATCGTGGATCAACGGTGCACCAAGAACGGCAGCGCCTCCCGTTGCGGCGGTCACGCCTGGAATTACCTTAATTTCAATATCAGGCCATTCTTCCGAAAGCTCATACATCAGACCTGCCATACCGTAAACGCCGGCATCTCCGCTGCAGATCATAGCAACCTGTTTTCCCTCTGCCGCAGTTTCAAATGCTAGACGGCAGCGCTCCACCTCTTTCCGCATCGGCGTCGTCAGAAATTCTTTTCCTGCAAAATGTTCTTTTACCAGATCCACATAGACGGTATAGCCGATGATCACATCGCAGTTCCGCAGCGCATCCGCCGCCTCGATCGTCATTTTTTCATATGCTCCGGGGCCGATGCCCACGACAAAAATTGTACTCAAAATACTGCCCTCCAGTCCGCCGCAGCCAGTGCAACTGTTACACCGTCCGCTGCCTTTTTTTTCTTTATCAGTCTGCCGCCGGCAAGAACTGCGCTGCGCTCACAGACATTGTCAATTCCTGTAATCTTCTTCACAAACGGAGACGGCGTAAATTCCCCCTCCGCCGTTTCCAGTTCTTCTGCAGAAAAGGTCCGGTACTGCCAGCCATACTTTTCCACCAGCTGCAGAATTCCCGGCTCCTGCGCTTTCAGATCAATACTTGCCGCCTGTCGAACTGCTTTTGGAGAAATCCCGGCCGCCGCAAGTGCCGCAAGAACCTTTTCTTCAATCCGGCCGGCCGGTGTATTCTTCTTACAGCCGATGCCGACGGTGATCACCTCGGGATCAGGTGAAGTGTTCTCTCATATGGCGAATCCTCTTCCGATGTGGTAATGCAGATTCCCATCGACGGTTTTGCCGCCTCTTCCGGGATCAGTTCCTCCGGTTTTGTTCCCTCCACCGGAAAACGGCTGCAGAATCCAACCGTTTTTCCGTCCACCAGAAGCGCCGCTGTCTCTTTTGCCAGCTCCATCTCACAAATTTCACAATGATTTTTTACAGCAAAGACATCGACCGCAAACTTGTGATTGACATCCGTTGCCGTTGTAATGACCGGAACCGCACCCGTTACAGCTGCAACTTCTTCCGTCAGCTCGTTTGCTCCGCCGATATGGCCGGAAAGTAATGAAATCACAAACTTTCCCTGTTCATCCATACACAGAACCGCCGGATCTGTCTTTTTACTTTTCACGTACGGTGCAATACTGCGCACCGCAATCCCGCACGCTCCGATAAACAAAATCGCATCCATTTTCTGAAACATGCGCTCTGTCCATGCAGGAAGCGACGGTGCAATCGCAGGAATTCCCGCTTCTTTCCCGTACTTTTCCAGTGCATATCCTTCACAGCTGTGTTTTTTCAGTGCCGCACAGAGTTTTTGATTCCAGACGCATCCGTTTCTTGTAAAACTTGCTATGGCTATTTTCATCTTATTTTTCTGCCTCTCGGAATTCGGTGGTAAACGCCGGATTGTACAGATCACTTCTGCGGTAATTTCCCTGGGAAACGGCATTTCCGATGATCATCAGCGCTGTCTTGGTGATCTGGTTCTTTTTCGCCGTCTCGGCAAGTGTTCCAACGGTGCAGACGAACGTCTTCTCCTCCGGCCAGGTTGCTTTGTAAACGATCGCTGCCGGAGTATCTGCCGTATAGCCGCCTGCAATCAGCTCACGGGAAAGTTCCTCTAAGAGTCCCGTGCTTAAGAATACAACCATCGTTGCCTGATGTGCCGAAAAAGACGCAATGCTCTCCCGCTCCGGAACCGGTGTTCTTCCGGCCATTCTGGTGATGACAACACTCTGGGAGATATCCGGCAGCGTATATTCCATTTCAAGGGCAGCAGCCGCTCCGCAGAAAGAGCTGACACCCGGACAGTCATCGTGAGCGATTCCAAGGGCATCGAGCGCATCAATCTGTTCGCGGATTGCACCGTACAGGCACGGATCTCCCGTGTGGAGTCTTGCCACAGTCTGACCTTTGCTTTCGGCCTCTTTCATAACATCAATCACCTGCTCCAGCGTCATGGTTGCACTGTTATATACCACACAGCCCTCTTTTTTCAGATCCAGCAGTTCCGGATTGACAAGAGAACCTGCATAAATGATAATGTCCGCCTCACCAAGCAGCTTCTGTCCTCTTACCGTAATCAGATCCGGGGCTCCAGGGCCCGCTCCAATAAAATATACCATCTATTTTTTCCTCTTTTCTTTTACAATAATCAGTGAATAGTAACTTGCCTGGTCCGGGATTTCTTCCGCGCTGAAATACTTCTGTTCCGTATCCATGCCGCAGTTTTCTACCATCACCGCCCGGCAGTTCTTTTCCTTCAGGAACTGTTTCACAGCCGGCATCTTTTTACCCGCTTTCATCAGAACCTTTGTTCCTGAAAGTTCCAGTGCATCTTCAATCTGATAAGACGCCGGAATCACATGCAGTTCTTCGGAATTTTCCACCAGTCCCTCGGAAAGAGATGCTGCTGCCGCGCAGAACGATGTAACACCGCTTACAATTCTCGCATCGTAACCGTCTTCCAGTACCCGTCTGTGTACATAAAGGTAGGTAGAATACACGGTTGGATCTCCGAGTGTCAGAAATACTACGTTTTTTCCTGCATCCAGCAGCTCCTCTATTTTTTCTGCACCGCGCCGGTGATTTTCCTCCAGTTCTTTGGCATTCTTTGTCATCGGCATTGGAATAGCAACGAGCTCTTTTTCTGCCAGTTCCGGCACTGCCTGAACAGCAATCTGGTAGGCAATGCTCTCTTCCGGTTTCTCTCCTGGTACTGCAATCGTATCATTTTCCCGGATCAGACGGACGGCCTTTAACGTCATAAGCTCCGGGTCTCCCGGTCCGATTCCTGTTCCAAATAAAATTCCTGTCATTTTGTTTTTACTCTTTTCTGTTTTCTTTTTCTTCCTGCTCCCGCAGGCGCTCCAGAAGTTCTCCCGCTCCCGGGGTTTCCCCGAGCAGGCCCTCATTGCTTGAAAAAACAATCGCCTCCGTCTGCACTCTGCCCTCAATATGGTAATTCATGTAAAAAGCAATTTTTTCTGTCACTTTTTCCATGGTCTCTTTCAGGCATCCTGCTTCCTTTAAAATCTGCACCGCTTCTTCCGTCGTTCCGGTCTCCAGCAGTTTTTTTGCCAGTGCAAGATCCGCCCCTGCACGCACCGCCTGCGCCGTAAGAAGCTCCGCACGGCAGTCTGCCTCGTGGGAATGGGTATTCATAATTCCGCCGGACACCTTGACAAATTTTCCAAGATGTGCCACAAAAAGGATGGCGTCAAAGCCGAGCTCAGCTGCAAATTCCAGTGTTTTTCCGACGTAATTACTGCACTTAACGGAATGGTCTGCACGGACCCACGGATACGTTTTTAAGAAGTCCTGTCCGTAATTTCCCGGTGTCACCAGAAGGACGCGGTCACCCTGTGCTTTCCGCATTTCCATCTCGACGCGGATCGTGGAAATCAGCGCCTCCTCGCTCATCGGCACTACAATCCCGCTCGTTCCAAGGATTGAAATGCCGCCGGTGATGCCAAGTCTCGGATTGAATGTATGCTTTGCCAGTTCTTCCCCTTCCGGTACGGAGATGATAACCTGCAGTGCGCGGAAATCATCGAGTTTTTTCTGAATCTCCTCCACATTCTCGCGGATCATCTGGCGCGGTACATGGTTGATCGCCGCGTTTCCGACCGGCTGATCCAGCCCCGGCTTTGTCACACGCCCGACGCCGAATCCTCCATCGATTACAATTCCCTCTTCTGTTCCAAACGTCACTTCCGCGTAAATCAATGCTTTATCTGTCACATCCGGATCATCCCCGCCGTCTTTTCGGACGGCACAGCTTACTTTTTCGGCACTTCTCCGGATATCCAGCAATTCCAGATTCAGAACAATGCCCTTTGGCGTATGGATTTTCACTTCCTGTATTTCTTTCCCGGAAAGCAGCATAAACGCCGCTCCCCGCGCTGCCGCTGCAGCGCAGGAACCCGTCGTATATCCCATGCGGAGTTTCTTGCTGCCGCGCATAATATATGCATCTTCCAAGCCTGTCCTGCTCATGTTTTTCTCCTTAACAGATCCGGCGGTTTTTCTGCCGGATCACGCGATCTATTTTATCATAACACACAATGAAAAAATGCTGAACCATTTTCGCATATTTTTTCAAAAAAGATCAATTTTTCCCGGCTGTTTTTCTATCTCAGAAACTTATTCTTTTCCCAGCTTCCTGTTGTTTCAAACTCCGCAGCTCTTCTTTCTGCCTGTTTCACAATTTTTTCATCAATTCCCATATTTCCAAGCAGCGCAATCGCATTCTTTCCTCTTGCCGGCCCCTGTTCCAGGCGATACGGGAAGGAAATACTCTGCGCGGTAATCTGCTCTTCAAAATGATAATTGGTGTAGAGATCTTCCAGCAGATACGTCAGTTCAGTATCATGTGTTGCTGCAAGACAGAGCACATTTGCACGGCGCAGGGCAGCAAGCACACTCTCTGACGCTGCAATCCGCTCCGTCGTGTTTGTTCCCCGCAGCACCTCATCAATGACGCACAGAAGCGGTGTTTTTTCACGGCTTGCCTCCAGAATCCGTTTTAAAGATTTTACTTCCACAACAAAGTAACTCTCTCCCTGTGCCAGATTATCGCGGAGTGCCATGGATGTCATGATCCGGCACACAACACCGCGGTACCGCTTCGAAAGACTCGTGTTCAGTGCCTGTGCCAGAATCGCATTCACTGCCATGTTTTTCATAAATGTGGATTTTCCCGACGCATTCGAGCCGGTCAGCAGAATTCCGCCCTCCGCATACAGACTGTTTGCCACCGGATGTGTCAGAAGCGGATGATAAAGCTCCTCCACATCGATCCGACAGCCCGCCTTTTTCTCATCCAGGAATTCCGGCCGGCAGTAATACGAAAGGCTCTCCCGGTACGATGCTGCTGACAGTGCAAAGTCCAGGAGTCCAAGATCCTCTGCCATCTGCAGAATCGCTTTTTCATACGATTTCACTCCGGAAACAACCGAAGAATACTCGATCAGATCCAGCAGAAAGAACGTGCGAAAGTATGCAAAAATCATGTTTGCTGCACCGCCCTGCGATTCTTTCGTATTCACAAGTGTTCTGCATTTTCTTGTAATCGGACGGAGTTGTTTTTCCTGTTCTTCCAGACGCTTCTGATACATTTCCAGTCCGGAAATTTTTTCTTTTCCAAGTTCCCTGGCTGTCCGCTGCAGCCGCAGGATACAGCCAAACGCTTTTAATGCACTCTCCAGCTTTTTGCTCTCCCTTCCATGCATCAGTCCGTTGCCGACCATAGAAGCAAACAGAACAGACACACCCAGCGGAGGCAGTACAAACAGCAGTCCAATTCCAAGCACAGCAATACCGGCCATCAGAAGATATTTCCCCTTCTCTCCCGGCTCCGCCTCCATCAGTACGGCTATTTCTTCTGTCGGCGGATTCATCTTTTCTTTTCCCATCAAAAGAAGTGCTTTCTGCACTGCTTCTCTGGCTTTTTGGTTCTCTGCAAAAAGCTTCATCAGCCGTTCCCGCTCTTCCCTGATTTCTGTTGTTGTGACCGGCATCCGAAGCGCCGTGTACAGATATTCTTCCCCGCACACCGACACTGTGTGGTCGACTGTGTCAAAAACCGCATCGAGATCCAGGTCATTCCAGGTAATCGCGTCCACGCAGAAGTTTTCCCCTGCTTTTCGTCTCAGACACGCTTCCAGTTTTTCTTTCTTTTCCCGTGCCGTCCGTTTCTCCTGCTTTTTTCCCCATTTCTTCCGCAGTTGTACCAGCTTCTTTTCCTGTTCATTTCTGTTATTCTGTACCATCCAAACTCCCAGCAGTATCAGAACCACAAAAATTCCTGCTGCCGTATACAGTTCTTTCATGTCTTATCGCCATCCTTTTTCCTGCTCTGTATCATAAGTCTTTTGATTCTGTCTTATTCTAGCACAGAACCCTCTTCCCTTCCAGATTTTGTTGCAAAAATCATCTCCACCGCCGCATGTACAGCCAGTCTCTGTGAACTGCTGCCGTCACCAATGCAGGTGGAAAGGGTAAGTATCTTTTGAACTTCCTTTTCCTCACCGCTGCCAAAGATAATGCTGTTTTCTTTTCTTTCCTGTACCCATGCATTCCAGTCCGCATCGCTCCATGCTCCCAGCCGGTAAACATCACTTTTGGCATCCGTCTCCTCCACACTCCAAATACGGCACTGCCATGCTTCACCCGGCAAATACAGGTACAGATACGGAAATTCCTGTTTCCACGACGCTTCACGATACTTTTTCAATCCTCCGAACATCGTTCCATCCCGCATATTATGCCCATATAAAATCGTGTGACGTTCAGAAAAATCCTCCGGTGTATCACACGGTGCAAAAATACTGCCGTAAATCCGCTCCCTGCAAAACGCATCGTGTGTCAGATAATATGCGTTATCCTGCCCGTGCGCAACCGGAACATCTAAGGCGCAGCCCGGAATCCAGAGCCACGCGCAGATTTCTCTATTTTTTGATCGAAGTCCTGCAAAATCAATTGTCCGAAACAGATTTTTGTCTGTACTGCCCGGTTCCTGCTCCTGCACTTCTTCGCTTTTTTCGTTTTCCTCTTTGTTCTCTTCTTTTTCTTCTCTGACATACATCTCCACCGCTTCTTCCTGTTCTTTTCGAATCTGCCGGCTTACCTGAATCTGCGGCAGATACCAGAAAAAAAGCGCCGCCAATGTCAGAACTGCAATCCCTCTTCTTTTTCTGCCGATTTTTTCTCTCTCCATTTTGTTTTCATTCCACCACCCGAACCGATGGTGGAATGTTTTTTCCATTTTGTTATTCAACCGGAATCCGGTTTTTTACAATACTGTTGTGTCCATAATCATCCCAGCGGTATTTCTGATTTTCAAATACAACCTCACTTTCTTTGGGATGTCCGCAAAGATTTACCGATACCGAAAAGACGCGCGCAGGATCTTTTCCATATGCCGGCTCTTCTAGTTTTTTCACGGTAACATTCTTCGTACCTGTCACCTGCATAAGCGAATACCGCAGCACCTTCTTCTCCTGTACCCGGTAATCGTTTCCTGCCGGAATTCCCCGGATCTGTACCGACTGTTCCGTGTAGCCGTCCTGATCTGTCGTTTTCTCCACCTGTGTTTTTGTAAACGTAAGATAGCATTGGTATGTATGTTCTTTTCCATACAGATCCTTTCCCTTCACGGAAAACAGAAACGTTGGATTTCCATGCGCCCATGTAATCTCATCCGCCTTAATCTTCTTTGTAATCGTCAAGGTTTCACATGCAAGATCCTTCATCGTCACGGTCTGCACTTCCTGTTTTGCCTCCAGCACAAACGAAACCGGTTCTGCCGCAAGGTATCCATCCGGCGCGGCCTCCTCCACAATGACATAAGAACCCGGCTTTAATTTTTCCAGTTCATGCGGGCCGCTTCCTCCTGAAATCCAGCTGTCCACACGGTTTCCATCCATATCTTTTAATACCAGCTTTGCGCCGGAAATTCGTTTTCCGCTCTCTGCATCTATTTTTTCAATTGTCAGATGTGTTCCATCATTTTCGACCGTCACCGACAGTTCCGATTTACCGTCAATTTTTCCGTTTTCTACCACAAATTCCCGGCATGTGCTGTCCAGCAGATAGCCCTCCGGAGATGCTGTCTCCTGATAGTACCAGACACCGTCCAAAAGTCCCGTCAGCTCAATTTTTCCATTTGCATCCGTCTTTTTTGTCTCATCAAAACTTCCATCTTTCGTCCAGATATGAAAGGCTGCTCCCTGAAGCACTTTTCCGTCTCCCTGACTTACTTTCTGCAGAATAAAACGGTTCTTCCAGTTTGTAAACGTCAGTGTGATCTGTGCGTTTTGTTCCCCGATCGTTATTTTCTTTTCCGTCGGATCCAGCACATATCCATTTGGAGCCGCCATTTCCCGCACAAGATACGTTCCGTACTCCAGCCCGTCTTTGAACGCCTCTCCATTTTCATCCGTTTTCAGCACAGCTGCTACCGCCTGATCCGGAAACAGCACTGTTCCGTTTACCGTTGTAATTGCTCCGCTCGCAATCACCTGATATGTTGCACCAGAAAGTGCTTTCCCTGAGTTTTCTTCCGTCTTTTTTATCTTCAGTGAGCCTGTTTTTCTTGTGTTTTCTGCCTCCAGATGGATCGTCTGCATGCCTTCCTTGTCAATGGAAAATTCCTGCTCCCAGCTTCCTGCATAACCAGCTGGATTCTTTGTCTCCACAACACGGAATTTTCCATTTTCACTGTCTGTATCCAGAATTCCCTCCAGCAGATAAGAACCCGTTTTTTTCACCCAGTTCATCTTTTTGAATTCACTCCAGGTGTTGTTTTTCCAGCGGTACACGGTAAATTCTGCACCCGAAATAGCTTCTTTTGTCTCTGCATCCATTTTTTTCACTACAAGATCTCCTACTTTCGACAGATGACAGGGAACGTTCGCTGTGTAACCAAATTCCGAAGTATTCCACGGCACAACAGTTATTCCCGTTTCCCGGGATGCTCCATGCCAGTTGTTGTACGTACTGGAAGTATCGTTTACAAAATTATCCGGCCATTTTTTCGGTGCTTTTACTCCGCCGCCAGGACCAGTTACCGCGTCGTTAGTGCCTCCATCATAGAAAATCATCGTCTGGGAATTTCCTTCAAAGGTAACTGTAACCCAGCCTTCCGAATTTTCCGGAGTTGTTCCACCGTCCGGCTCAGAGCCGCGTCTTGCCGACCAGATCGCTTCTGTTCTGGCATCGTAGACGATTCTGGCATCTGCCTCCTTCGTCAGATAGATATGTTCTGTCTCATCAGCCAGATAAAAGCCCTGCTTAAAGTCCAGATCTGAAAGTGTAAAATACCCTTTCACATTCAGCGGATTTCCTTTACTGTCGTAATAAGCAAACCGTACCTTGATCCAGAGCAGACCTTTAATATCAATGACCGGCTTATTGTGGTCAATCGCCACGACTACCGCATCCACGTCCTCATACCCTGATGGTACAACCGTGTTCTGCCAGTCTTCCAGCCAGATCCGCATCGTTACATTTTCCCCGTGGCACTCTCCAACATTCGTATATTCCGCATACATTTTTCCTTTTTTCGACTCCAGCGGCGTGAAGGAACGGAGATTACTCCATCCCTTCACATCGGCCGCCGGCCACCATGTGGAACAGCATTTCGAATGGCTCTCTCCGTTTTTGCAGAACAGATTGTCCCAGGTACTTCCATCTGTACTTCCAAAACGGATTTTTGTCTCACTTCCGATCAGCGGGGTAAAATCATATCGGCCGTCAATAACAGAGTCCGATGATACAACTTCTCCGATTCCGGCTTTCGAAAGAGAAGGAAGACTCGTAAGACTCGAAGCCAGAACATCTTCCCGAAAACAAAATCCCAACAACAGCAGAATTCCTGCGAGAAACCAGAAGCTTTTCTTTGCTCTTTTCATTCTTCCCTCCTTTCAGACCGGCCCGCGGCAAGAAACAGGAAGGCTCCTGTCACGGCAATTCCAATGGGGACCGCTGCTAACGGATCGCGCAGACCTGTTTTTGGCGCGCTGTGCCAGATAGAGGGGCCTTCTTCCTGCGGCAGATCTTCTCCTTCGACAGAAAAAATCCATTTTACCCCGCTTTTCCGAAGTGCCCATTCATTTCCAAGTTCTGACGGCACACGGATTGAAAAACAGATTTCTTTCCGTTCATCTGGACTGCATATTCCAAGACTTTTTGCTGCCCATAGTCCCTCACTCTCTAAATCACCTTCATAAATCACGCTGTTTCCCTCTCGTATTTCCAGTTTCACCTTGGAAAGCAGTTCTTTTTCTGTTTCACTGAGTTCTTCCGGAAGTTCCGTCCGCAGAAAAAATTCTGCACGGCTTGCTGTCGTGTTCACCAGTGTGAACGTATCTTCCCATTCATCTCCCGGCATCAGCACTGGAAAGTTCCGAAAGAAATTGTCGGGTGCCAAGATCAGATTCCGCGCTGCTCCTTCGTACGAAACGGTGAGGAAGCTCTGCTGCGAAACCTCCGAAACGGTATTATCCGCCTCGTGGACACACTGTTCAATTTCCAGTTCTTCTCCCCACGGAGCTTCTGCCGTAAAATCCGGCGTCACATTCGCTGCCTGTACGGCCTCCGCCTGGATTTCAACGGACAGCACCTGTCCCTCCGCCTCACTGGTCCACGCAGATGGAATGGTGATTGTACGGAAAAAATCGACAGATCCTGCTTTCCCAGCACTTTGGGATAATAATAATACTCTCCTGCTTTCAGCCAGACGTCCTCGATTCCCCCAAGATCCTCTTCCCCCAGACGGTAATCCTGCGTTTCTTCCGCATCAAACACAGGCTTTACGCGGACATAGCATGGTTCGGCATAATTGGTGATCCGCGGAATTTTTGAAATCACCTGGGAAGGCAGTACAATGCCGTTTTCCGGTCCCTCATACTTCTTTTCTCCATCCCCGTCTTCCTCATATTCCCAGATTCCAATATTTACATCTCCGACAGCTATTTTGTTAATGGTCTCAACACTGCTCCGGTAATATGCATACGTTCCGCTGATTCCCATCAGAAGACTCGCCGCCGCACATCCGATCCTGACGCGTTTTCCTTTCATGTCTGACCACCTCTCTCATAAGCATCCCATGCCTCCCGATAGCCGTGAAATACCATATTCCCCTTCTGGATCTGCACCGATTCCTCATAGACCGAAACCTCAAGTTCTTTCTGTTCCATTTCTTTTGCAACGCGGATTCCGGTAAACAATTCCGTCGTGCTTTCGCCTTCTGAAACCGGTTTTTTGTAATAATAGTAGTCATCTTCTCCTTTTACCCAGTTTTCCGTATCAAGTCCCTCAATCGCTTCAATTGGTTCACTGAATATAAGTGCCGCACGAATATAGCAGGCAACGGAACCTTCATTTCTGATTTTTACTCTCTTTACCACACTTTTCCCTGGCGGTACGGGCGTCGGTGTCGGAAATTCTTCATCGATAGTACTTGTATTATGTCCGAACACCATACGATTCCAGACACTCTCGTGATCTGTAAAATACGCCGAAGTTCCCGGCAGCAGCCAAATGGCTGCCGCCATCGTACACCCGGCCGCACCCGCAAGGAAAAACAGCCGTTTCGTCTTTTTCTTCATCTTTTGTCCCCCAGAAAACTGCTTAAATTCCAGGTGCTTCTGTCTGTTCCGGCTCCGACTGCGGTGCCGTTACCTGCCCCTTCTGCCCATTATTCTGATTTACATACTTCTCCCAGGCCTTTGCTGCCCGCTCGGCAGCCGTACTTCCCTCACCGGTATTCAGCGCCTGGATTGCATAATAATTGATCGGAATATCGACCTCTTTTTCATCCAGCTGCCCTTCCACGATATTAGCTGCTGTCACGCTCGTAAATAAAGGATCCGTCGTTTTGCCAGCTGCAAGCACTTCATTGTAGAGATATGTATATACCATCGAATTGTTCTGTTTTTTCTTGTACATCAGCACCCATTTTTTCGAAAGCTGATTCATCGAAAACAGTTCCGTATCGCCGGCTGCTCCGCCGTTTAAACGGTTTCCGGATGTATCTGCAACGATCACTTTTGCGATTGGTATGGAAACATCCATATAGACGTAAGAATCATTTTTACCTTTATTTTTGATACGCGGGTCCTTCGGAATCACCTGGGTCGGCACAATATGATTGGTCTTTCCGTCCGGATCCGGTGCGTACGATGGTTCATTTCCTTCGATATCTACTTTTCCCACAACAAACTGGTTCGTCACAGAATCCTTATCCGTCAGATACGCCAGTGTTCCGCCCGCTGCCAGGGCTCCTGTCAGAAGCAGTGATGCTGCCCAGAATACGATTTTCCGCTGTTTTTTCATAGATCAATTCCTCCTGTTTTCCTAAATAATTTTGCTAATTCTTTTTATAACTTGTTTTCCTGCATGATTTTTCTACCGTGCCAAAGCTGCCGGATTGTAAAAAGCATCACCGCTCCCACGGCCAGAAAAAAGAGTGTTCCTCTCTGCCGGAGCCAGACGATACCAAAGCCAAGCCAGGGAAGAGCTACGATCACATTCCCGATCACCTGTTTTTCCAAAACGATGCCTGCATCTTCCTCCGCGTTGGCATCCCCCTTAGTACAGTATCCTTCCTCGCTCTTTTCCACGATCCGGTGTGTCACCACCATATTTCCTCTCCGGTAGGTAATCACATCCCCCGGATTCCATTCCTTCTTCCGTCCATCCACAACCACAACAGATCCCGTCGGGATCTCCGGTCCATGGAACCGGACAGTACGACATAGGCGCAGAAATACTGCATCAGATACCATCCCGCCGCCAGAAAAAGGAAGGAAAGAAAGCCCTGCAGCCCCAGTTTTCCTTTTGCTTTCATTTGCTCCCTTCCGTCGATGCGGATATCCAGACTGTCATTTTTGCACGCAAAAAACAGAGGATAGCATTTACCCTCTGTCTCAGAATATCCCTGTTTCATTTTCTCTAAAGTTCTTGTAAAAGTGATTTAAACTTACCATAGTCCGGGCGAAAGCGCAAGCATTGTCTGCCCGTTTAATTCTAAATTTTTTCTAAAGCCTGAAACGCAGAAAATTTTCAGAACTTTTCCCGGATCTTTTTTTCTCCAAACGCAAGCCGCTTTTCCAGCTCCTGCCCATTTTCTGCCCCAAGGATTTTTCGCATTACACTCTCTTCTTCCCGGATTCCTTTTCCGTGAAGTACGCCGTATGCGCCGGCATCACTTCCCGCCGCAAGCACAACGTCCTTTTCAAATGCGAGCTGCAGACCTTTTTTCTGCGTCTCAAAAATCCACGCCAGCGTTTCAGCCGGATATCTGCCGTTCTCCAGAAGATTCGAAACCGTCACAATTGTCGGCACCCAGATTGTTGCATGCTCTGCCATACAGCAGATGCTCTCTTCATTCTGAAAGTTCCCGTGTTCAACCGAGTCCACGCCTGCCTCTGCCGCATCCATCACAGCCTGTGCGCCGTTCACATGCGCCATCACAGAAAGCCCCGCATCATGTGCCGCAGCCGTCATTGCAAAAACCTCCTCCCTGGAAAGCGGCTCACTGGTCACATGCCCCTTTGTCGCGAAATCCAGGATTCCCGTCGTCATGATCTTGATAAAATCTCCGCCCGCACGGCGTACTTCACGCACAAGCGCACAATACTCTTTCCAGTCTGAAAATGCGCGTCCGACAATTTTTCCATAACGGCCCGCCCTGTGAATCGCAAAAACCGGTGTGCGGTATGTGATCCCGTACTCCGGCGCAAGGCTCCGTGCAAGAACACCCGCCCCGTACGGATCCCCGCCGTCACGCACATAGGAAATCCCTGCCTTCTGATACGCCGCCAGATGTTCCCGGATCAGATCCTCCCGCGGGCCGTTTTCATGCGCTGCCGCCGCCTTTTTGTAATCCACACCGTCCATAAAAATATGGGCATGGCATTCTGCTGTCACCATTTTTGTTTACCGCCTTATCTCCGATTCCACCACAGCTTCTCTACGGCCCATTTTCCAGTTCTGCTCCGAGAGATACAGATGATATCCACAGCCGTTTTCTACTCGCCAGTCATAGTAACTCTTCTGTGGCACGCCGTACTGCTCAAGGATACTCATGATCGTGCCTCCGTGTACCACCATCGCCACGTTGCGGTAATGGCGGCGGATACACGTATCCACCATCTTGTCAAAGCCGGCGATGCAGCGGTCCTTGAACTGCTGCGGCTCTCACCGCCCGGAAAGGCAAGCGTCGCCATGGAATCAATCCACTCCTGGTATTTCGGATTATCTTTTAATTCCTGATAATTTTTGTTCTCAAACTCACCAAAATTGCACTCTGCAAATTCCGGGATTTTGACCTGTTTGGCGTACGGATACAGAATGTCTGCCGTTTCCAGACACCGTTTCAGCGGGCTGACGAACAGAAGCTCAACAGTATCCATCGTCCGCTGTTCCAGCTCTTTTTTCCCTTCCTCACACAGTGTTCATCCGTCACGCCGATATACCGTCCTAATGTATTGCCATAGGTTTTTCCATGGCGGATCATTGCAATTTTAATCATGTTTTTCCTCACCTTTCAGCAGGATTCCGATTCCGCACACCACACGGGTTACCGAATCAGCCTTTGCTGCCAGCTCCGTACAGATGCGCCCCGTCTTTTCCCGCCATTTCCGGTCGAAGGGTTCGATCGGAACCACTCCGTAACCGAGTTCATTCGTAACAATGCAGATTTCCGGATTTTTCTGCAGCAGTTCTTCCAGTTCCGCTTCCGGTGCAGTCCCGGTCTCCTCTTCCAGAAGGAGCCATCTGCGGACCAGTTCCTGAAAATCATATACGCCGGAACATGCCGACAGCTCCTCTTTCGAAACTGCTGCCCCATCGGCCCATCCTGTTTCTTTTCCGGTCATCTTTTTTGCAAAGTCAAGCTTTCCCTGAAAAGCCCCTCCAATTACTAATTTCATTTCCAGTTCTCCATTCCAAGAGAAAGTACCACAAGAGACAGGAGCTGTGCCAGCTCACAGAGCGAAAGGAAATAGCCTGCGAGATCTCCTGTAATTCCTCCAAAATACTTACTGCTTTTCCATTTATAATAACAGAATACCAGTGCCGATACAACCAGTACATCCAGTGCCGCCCAGACGCAGAATGAAGCTGAGAGCACCGTCACGGCAAAAATCGTCACAACAAGCACCGCCGCCGTTCTTTTTTTCTCTGCGCTCATGCCAAACGCTGCCGCTGTTCCTTTCGGATTGGCATTTGGAAAAAACGCGATCGAAAGACCGCTGAACGATCTCGAAACTGCGAAGCCAAATGCATACGCCGGAAAAATCTTCCAGACAAGTTCTCCGGCTGCGCCCGCGTACAGTACAAAATACAGACATCCCATAATAATCGCAAATGCTCCGGCGTGCGGGTCTTTTAAGATTTCCAGTCGGCGCTGTTTTTCTCTCCAGGAACTTAACGCATCCATCGTATCCAGATAGCCGTCGAGGTGAATGCCGCCCGTCACCAGAACCGGAACTGCCGTCAGCACTGCAGCCCGCAGCATGCTTCCCGCGCCAATCTGCTGCAGCAGCCAGAAAAGCACCGCCGAAACTGCACCGACAGCCAGTCCGACCCACGGAAAGAAACACAACGCATATTTCATGTTCTCTTTTTCCCAGTCTGCCGGCGGCATCGGGATTTTCGAGTACATGGCAAACGCCACTTTAAAGTTATTCCATATCGTTTTCATCTTATTCTTTTTTTATTCTGACGGGAATCCCATACACAACCTCGGTCACACAGTCCGCCATCTCTGCCAGACGTACATTAATGTTTCCCAGGATCCGCTGGTATTCCATCGTCTCCTCCTCATATCGGTATCCATCCGAAAAAATTTCATTCGTCACCAGAACCAGATTCCGCGCCTGATGGGCCAGACGGGAAACGCCCGCAAGAATTTCCTCCTCCGCCCGCGCTTTTCCTGCCCCGGATGGATCAAATATTTCATTTGCCGTGAGATTCGACATACATTCGAGCAGCACATCGCTTCCCGGTTCCAGCTCCACTTCTTTTAAATTCGTATAACACTCAATCGTCGAAAACTTCTTTGCCGCGCGCATCTTCCGGTGGCGTGCAATACGCGCCTGCCCTTCCGCACCGAATGGCTGCATCGTTGCGATATAAACCCTCCGTGTTCCGCCAAAATCCAGAATACACTGCTCCGCATACGCCGATTTTCCGCTGCCGCTGCCGCCTGTAACCAGATGTATCATCGTTTCACCTGCCTTTTTTAAGTCAGCGGCACATACGTTTCGATCTGTGCCTCGTCAAATGTCGCCATGCCGCGGTATACGGCATTTGCCTGATCCAGAATCGGGAAAAGCATGATGGCGCCCGTTCCCTCGCCCAGACACATATCGCAGTGCAGGAAGGCTTCTTTTCCAAGCTCTGCAAGCAGCAGATGCGCCGCCGGCTCCTTCGATACGTGCGAAGCGATCATATAGTCCTTTGCAAACGGTGCAATCCGTGTAGCAAGAAGCGCTGCCACACAGGAAATAAAGCCATCCATCACAACCGGAACGCCATGTGCAGCCCCTGCAAGAAAGACACCCGCCATGCCGGCAATGTCAAAACCGCCGACCTTTGCCAGCACATCGATGGGATCGGACGGATCCGGCTGATTGATGGCAATTGCTTTTTCAATCGCTGCAATTTTCCGCGCAAGACCTTCACTCGAAAGCCCGGCGCCCCGTCCCGTCAGTTCCGGAACCGGCTGATTCAGGAAAACGGCTGCCATTGCACTGCTCGTCGTCGTATTTCCAATGCCCATCTCACCGGTTGCCATCAGCTGATAGCCCGCCGCAATTTTTTCTTCCGCCACGGCGATTCCTGTTTCAAGCGCACGAACGGCCTCTTCCCTTGTCATCGCCGGGCCTTTTGCCATATTTTTTGTTCCATACGCAACTTTATACCGCGGAACCTTCGTATCGCGCGCCATTCCGATATCAATCGGAAACAGATCCGCATGCGCGCCGCGGCAGAGAATGGCTGCTGTCGCCTTCTCCTGCAGAAAATTTTCCGCAACTGTCGCTGTCACTTCCTGACCGCTCTGCGTCACGTTTTCTTCCACAACGCCATTGTCCGCACAGAACGTCAGAAGTGCTCTTTTTTCAATCGAAATCTCCTCTTTTCCGGTGATTCCGGCAATCTGGATGAGCACGTCCTCCAGCTTTCCGAGGCTGTGGAGCGGCTTTGCAATGCCGTCCCAGTGAGCCTTGGCACGATCCATCGCCTCTTTCGAAAGCGGATGGATCTGTTCGATTGTTTCCTGTAATGTCATCTTTTGTTCGCCCCTTCTTTCGATATGACGTCCGATCAGCTCTGTTTTTTCACCCAGTTCACAAAGAAAATATGGGAATCTTCCCGCGCTGTTCCGCTGGAAGTTGTCCATTTATAGGTGTATGTATATGTCACACATTTTTCTTTATCCATATTCAGATTTTTAAATGCTTTCGGAGTCATGAAATATAGATAATCAAAATCATCTCTCGTATCGCCAAAGCCCGGGATCACACGCTTTGTGCCGTTCTTCAGATATGCATCCATGATCGACTGGGATTCATCCACTGCACCGTAGGCTCCATTATTTTTCAGCTGATTGATAATCGAACTGCTCTGCTCCGCAATTCCCGTCAGATAGTTTGTCAGACTTCCGTTCCGCGCCGGTTCAAACTGCTGCTGTTTATAAATCGCGGTGCGGAGCGAAATATTCTGTGCCGCCATCCGGTTCCGGATGACCATCGCAACTGCCGTCATACCTGTTTTTCTCTGGACACCCGCCTCCGCACTGCAGATAGCCGCAAAGAAATCACGGTCACTCACAGACGGATCCGTGTAATACTGATGCTCCATCGTATAATATTTTCCGCTTACGCTGTCCTTTGCACGCACATACTGGCTCGAGCCGAGAATGCACACTCCGTTTTCGTCAAAGCTGTAGTACCAGTTGCTGCTGTTCTTTTTCAGCAGAGCGTAATACGATTTTACCATCTTTCCGTCGCTTCCAAAGTAATACCAGCCCGTCTGCGGATCACCGCTTACCATCCGTTTCTGTGCATTGAGCCACTGGTTCTTTGCCATGCCTCCCCAGTCTTTAAAGTAATAGGAAGCGCCGTTGATAGTCCGCTCTCCCGTCACCATCACGCCGTTGGCATCGGCATAGTAACTGTTGTTTAAATGTGTAAAGAAGGTATTGCGGTACATCGCACCATTTTCCCGGAAGTAATACCACTGGTTCTCTTTCGAAAGCCAGCCCGTCACCATCTTTCCATCCGCATCGGCATAATACGTTTCACCGCCAAGCTGGAAAAAGGTACCACGGTACATGCCGCCCCAGCCCCGGAAATAATAATACGTACCATTGATTTTCTGCCAGCCGGTTACCATCTTTCCATCTGCATTCACACGATATGTATTGTTGTCATATTCAAAAAAGCGGTCAAAATACTGCTCTCCGGTTTCATCAAAATAGTAATATGTACTGCCCTGCTGCAGCCAGCCGACGGTCAGTTTTCCATCTGCAGCCGCATGGCATACACTCGTTCCGTTTTTGATGAATGCATTCTGATACATGCCGCCCCAGTCCTTGAAATAGTACCAGTCACCGTCGATCTGTTTTTTTCCGACAGCCATCTTTCCGTTCTCATCGGCATAGTAAAGTGCACTTCCTGTCGGTGCTTTGAAAAAGGTGCTGCGGTACATGCCGCCCCAGCTTCGGAAATAATACCAGGTTCCATCCTGCTGCAGCCAGCCGGTCGTCATCTTTCCATCCGTATCAACATGATAAATATTATTTTTATGCGTCAGAAAGGTGTTTTGTGCCATGCCGCCCCAGCTTCGGAAGTAATACCAGATCCCGTCAATCTGTTCGAACCCGGATGCCATTTTTCCATCCGCATCAACATAATACGTATTCTTGTCATACTCAAAAAAACGATTCCGGTACATCGCGCCCTGATCATCAAAATAATAATACACATCATCGATCAGTTTCCAGCCGGTCGCCATTTTTCCGTCCGCATCAGAATAATACGGTACATTTTTCACGGTGTAAAAGGCATCCCGGTAAACACCGCCCCAGCTTTGGAAATAATACCAGGCTCCATCAAGTTTTTTCCAGCCGACCGCCATTTTTCCGTCATTATTCAGGTAGTAACGGTTCTTGTCGTACTCTCTCCAGGCTCCTTTGACAATGGTACCATCCGGATCCTTAAAATACCAGATCCCGTTCTCATTCACCCATGGGTAATAGCTTCCAGCCTGCACGGATACCGCCGTTTCTTCGGGATTTCCGCTCTGTACTTCTGCCGCCGGAAGATCCGAGGCGGCATTTTCCGCTGTCGAATCCGGCGTCTCCGTTTCTGTCATCTCCGGCGTATTTTCGTCTGTGGTTTCCGCCTCCGATGTTTCTTCTGTTTCTTCCTGTGTAACAGCAGAAGCCTCATTTACCAGACTCTGCTCTGTGCCTGCTCCAAATACGTTCGCAGCACTGACAGCGGTTGTCACGCAGCTGCCGCCAGTACTCCCCTGATTACTTTATTTTTCATTATTTATTCTTCTCTCCCTGCAAAAACAGGCAAAGCCTGCTGTGTGCTCTGCCTGTTTTAAAATTCTGCTCCTGCTTTATCTTATTTCAAAAACGCCCGAACAGTCTCCGGCATCTGATCTACATCACACTCTGTCGTATGAAGCACCGGTGCAGTACGGATTTCTTCGATCGCACGCGGAATCTCGGTATTGGCAAGTGCAGACAGCTTGTCTACCTGCTCCAGTACCGGAAGGGTGTCATACTCCGGTGCAATCGCTGCAAGAACGCTGCTTGTAAATTTATACGGGCTTGCGGTAGATGCGATGACGGTCTTGGTTTCGTCATAGGTTTCCTCGCGGTATTTTCCGTATACAGCCGCTGCAACCGCGGTATGGGTATCAATCACATATCCGGTATCGCTGTACAGTTTTGCAATCGCGTCTGCTGTCTCCTGTTCGGATGCATAATTGCCGTAGAAGTCTGCCAGCTCTTTTTTCATCGCATCGGTGATCTCATATTTTCCGTCCTTTGCAAGATCCTGCATCAGCTCGCGGTCTGCTGCTTCGCTGTTTCCGGCGATGCGGTAGATCAGACGCTCCAGATTGCTCGAAATCAGGATATCCATGGACGGTGATGTTGTCAGAATAAAGTCTCTGTTTCTGTCGTAAACGCCGGTGCGGAAGAAGTCAAACAGAACTTTGTTCTCATTGGAAGCGCAGATCAGTTTTGCGATCGGCAGTCCCATCTGTTTTGCATAGAATGCAGCGAGAATATTTCCGAAGTTTCCGGTCGGAACGGTTACATTGATCTTTTCTCCGTCTGCAATCTCTCCGTTTTTCACCAGGTTTGCGTAAGCATATACGTAGTAGACGACCTGCGGAACGAGTCTTCCGATGTTGATCGAGTTTGCAGAGCTGAACTGGAAGCCTTTATCTGCCAGCTCTTTTCCAAGCTCTTTGTCGTTAAACATTTTCTTCACGCCGGTCTGTGCGTCGTCGAAGTTTCCGTGGATGGCAACAACGTGGGTATTTTTGCCCTTCTGTGTTACCATCTGTTTTTCCTGAATCGGGCTTACGCCGTTCTTCGGGTAAAATACAATAATTCTGGTGCCCGGCACATCTGCAAAGCCTGCCATTGCTGCTTTTCCGGTATCTCCCGATGTAGCAGTTAAGATAACGATCTCATTTTTCACGCCGTTTTTCTTTGCGGCGGTCGTCATCAGATGCGGCAGAATGGAAAGTGCCATGTCCTTGAACGCGATCGTTGCGCCGTGGAACAACTCCAGATAGTAAACACCGTCTGCTTTTGTCAGCGGTGCAATTTCCTCTGTGTCAAATTTTGCATCGTATGCGTTTGCAATACAGTTTTTCAGTTCATCTTCTGTAAAGTCGGTAAGAAAACGGCTCATTACCTCGTATGCCACTTCCTGATAGCTCATAGCCGCAAGTTTTTCCATGGGAACATCCAGTGCTGGAATGGAGGTCGGTACAAATAATCCGCCGTCGTCGGACAGACCCTTTAAGATTGCCTGGGATGCAGTTACGGTTTCTCCATTGCCTCTGGTACTTTTGTATAATACTTCCATGCTCTTTCTCTCCTTCACTTTGACTCCCGGCAGAGCCTCTCTGACTCCCGGCCGGATACGTTTCAGATTAGTTTTACCTGTACGCTTCCTCTTATTATAATGGATGAAGTATGAAAAAACAACAAAAATATACAAAAAATGACTGTGCACAAAAATGCACAGCCATTTTCCACCATTCTGCCAAAATATTTTTTGTCAAAATGTATGATTTAATTTTCGTCGGACTCCTCCGTTTTTGCTTCGCCGTCTTCTAACGCCGGAGCTTCCCTTTCTGTCTCCTCGAGTGCGAGTGCCTCTTCCTCTTTTTCCGCATTCTCTGCGATTTTATCTTCCGCCCAGGTCACAAACGCTGCCGCGTCTCCGATTTCAAAGCGTTTCTTATCGAGAAAGGTGCTTCTGCCTCCGATGGTGATGCGGATAAAGTTGTCAAACTCCGTCACCTTTGTCAGCTCTTCGAGCGGAATATCAGTGCTTCTGCCCTCTTTTTCGTATGTCATTGTGAGCACCTGCTCAGTAAAACGAAGGGTACGTTCTCCAAGGAGTCCTCTCTTTTTGCATTTTTTCATCTGTGAACGTGCCATCAGATTCGGCAGAAACGTACACAGAAGTGCCATCAGAATGGAAATTCCAAGATTGAAGAAGTCTCCCGGCATGATAAATCCCCGCGCTGCTGCACCGTAGATCATAAAAGCGATCGCAGCCACAACAGCAATCCCTGTAATGATCCGCAGTACCAGACGTACTTTTTTTATCTCGGTGCCGTAAATCTCCACAAACATTCCTTTGGTGTATTCAATTTTGTTTTTAAACAGCATATGCTCTCTCTTTTCTTATCGGTTGTTGATTGCAGTTACCAGCGCGTCGATGGAAGCACGGATGATATCCGGATCTACGCCTGCGCCCCAGGAAAGGATTCCGTCCGGCTTTTTGATGCCGACGTAGGCAATTGCCTGTGCACTTGAGCTCTGCTCCAGCGCGTGCTCCGTATAGCTGACCAGATCATACTGCAGATTGTACTGCTGTTTCAGCGCGTTGCTGACAGCATTCAGACGGCCGTTTCCTTCTGCATATGCAGTTGCATACTCACCGCCCTCGTAATTGGAGGTAACCTGTGCTTCAATTCTGCCCTCATCGAGCTGTTTAAAGTGAACGCCGTTGATGTTGTACGGTGTCGTTACGTTCTCGAAGGTATCTTTAAAGAGTTCAAAGATCTCATCCGGACGCAGCTCTTTATGCAGATGATCGGAAACGGATTTTGCGGTATAGCTCATAGCCTCGCGCATCTTCGCCGGCAGATTCAGGCCGTATTTCGTCTCCAGAATATAGCCGACACCGCCCTTTCCAGACTGGCTGTTGATGCGGATGACGTCTGCATCGTAGTTTCTTCCGATATCGGTCGGATCGATCGGCAGATACGGAACGGTCCAGGTATCCGGTGCTTTCTCCTCGATCCAGTGCATGCCTTTTGCGATCGCATCCTGATGGGAACCGGAGAAGGCTGCAAATACGAGAGATCCGCAGTACGGGCTTCTCGGGTTGATGCTCATACCGGTGAAGGATTCAAATGCATGGCAGAGTTTCGGCATATCGGAGAAGTCAAGCTCCGGATCGACGCCCTGCATGTACATGTTCATGCCGACCGTGATAATATCCACGTTTCCGGTTCTCTCGCCGTTTCCGAACAGCGTTCCCTCGATACGGTCTGCTCCGGCAAGGATACCCATCTCTGCATCGGAAACGCCGCAGCCGCGGTCATTGTGCGGATGAAGGGAAAGAACGACATTATCGCGGTATTTCAGGTTTTTGCTCATATATTCCACCTGGCTTGCATAAACGTGCGGCATGGAAAGCTCCACGGTGCTCGGCAGGTTGATGATGGCTTTGCGGTCTGCAGTCGGCTGCCATACGTCGAGAACGGCGTTGCACACCTCAAGCGCATATTCCGGCTCGGTTCCGGTAAAGCTCTCCGGGCTGTACTCGAAGCGGTATTTCTCGCCGGCCTCTTCTGTCAGCTCTTTTAAGAGCTTTGCTCCCTCAACGGCGATTTTCAGGATGTCTTCTTTCGATTTTTTGAAGACCTGCTGACGCTGTGCATAGGAAGTGGAATTGTAAACGTGAACGATGGCATTCTTGCAGCCCTTTAATGCCTCGAAGGTCTTGCGGATGATATGCTCTCTCGCCTGGGTCAGAACCTGAACGGTTACGTCATCCGGGATCAGATCCTGCTCGATCAGGGTGCGAAGGAATTCGTACTCGGTCTCAGATGCTGCCGGGAAGCCGACCTCGATCTCTTTGAAACCAACCTCAACGAGGAGTTTGAAGAATTCTACCTTCTGCTCCAGGCTCATCGGAATTACAAGTGCCTGGTTTCCGTCACGAAGGTCAACGCTGCACCATACCGGTGCTTTGTCAATGCTGTCTTTTTCTGCCCAGTCCATGCACGGAACCGGCGGCATATAATACTGTTTCTGATACTTCTTTGCATTCATCATGATTTTTTCCTCCCAGAAAGTGAAATATAATTTATTCTGCCGACATAAATTCGGGATGAAAGCATAAAAAAATCTCTCATCTTCTGTGTCGGCTTCTGACACAAGAGACGAAAGACTTGCTATCTTACGCGGTACCACTCCTGTTTTACAGAGATTTTCTCTGTACACTCTGCGGATACGGATGAAACATCTGCATATCCTGCCCTTCTAACGGTGGGTTTCCGTCTGCACCTACTCTTTTTATTCTAAATTTGGGAGCAGCGGCTCTGAGGTCAGTTCCACGGAATTCGTCTGCTGTTTCGCATCACCCAACAGCTTTCTGGATTCGGAAGCTCCATGTAATATTCCTCTTCTTTGCCTTTTTCCTAACTTGGCTCTTATGTTACCATTTTTCTCCATCTCTGTCAAGCGCAAAACGCAGGATTCCGTAAAAATACACCCGCCGGAAAGGAGGCTCCGGCGGGTACTCTAACGCATGATTTCGTTGTTTTATTTGTTGTACTCTTCCAGGTATTTCTGGTAATCCTCTACCTGTTTTCCGTGGATTTCCTTGAGCTCATCCAGCTCATCCAGTGTAGTCGGAACAGCCAGTCCTAAGTTGTCCAGCCAGTCTTTCCGGATCCACAGAGTCTCACATGCCGGCTCTGCAACGTCGCCCGGGATACGGTAAATTCCGTTGTCTCCGGATGCATAGAACATAACGCCAGGATCTACGCTGTTGTAGTAGTCAACCATGTTGGTGTATTTCTTCATATACGGAGAAACATCCACCAGAAGGCCTGCGTCTACCCATTTCGTATAGTCAGCTTCCATGTTCCACCACCAGATGATGTCCGGTCGCTGTGTCTCATCGCCTATCAGAAGGGAAATTTTGGATGTTGCATCCGACCAGCCCGGCAGTGCGATGATATCGATATCCAGGTTGCAGCGGTCCTCCATCCATTTCTGCATTTCGCTCTCTCCCTTCCTTCCGGCGATATAATGCATTATTTTGCACCATTATTTTTTAATGTGTGATATTAACGAGGTTTTTATTCTTGCGTTTTTGTCATTTTCGTTCAGTTTAGCTTTCCTTAAATGCACTATTTTGCATTATTAATTAGTGTTTTTCTACATGGCATTTATGCACGAATTTGAATCATCGCAAAAAGGGAGCCGGAAACGCCCCGGCAGACGGTTTTTCTTCTCGTCCGCCGGGGCGTCCCTGGCTTTCTTTCTTTGTTCACTTTTTCCTGTTTTTTCTATTTCTTTCTATCCCTGGCGCTTGCACGAGGAACGGCGCACCACAACCTCCCCCGAAACGAGAATCCGCTCTTTCGGCGCTTCCGGGTGCTCCTCCCGCCATAAAAATTCATGCACCATACGGCGGCCAAGCCACTTCGTATCGACATGAACGGTTGAGAAGAACGGATACAGCATCCGGTCCTCATCATCATCAAATCCGGTTAGTGCCACATCCTCCGGCACGCGCACGCCGATTTTCCGGAAGGATTCTGTCAGTCTTTTGGCGATCATATCGTTGCCGCAGACAATCGCTTCCGGCAGTGTATCGTAGCTCGCCACAATCTTGTCAAAATTTTCCGGATAATAAAAATGATCGCTCTCCATATCCGGACGAACAAGATCTGCCTCGATCGGAATGCCCGCCTGCTCCATCGCCGCAAGGAAACCGATATACCGGTCATGCATCGATTCATACGTACTGCTGTGTTCGCTCAGAAAGCCGATCCGCGTCATGCCCTGTCCGATCAGATGGGATGTCAGAACACTCACCGGCTGCACACCGTCCACACGCACGATATCGCCCATCGGCCGCTGTTCGATACCGCAGTAATGGTCGAGCTGAAAAATGCGGTACCCCAGATTTACCAGTTTCTGCATATATTCCGGCGGCAGCATTTTAATGCAGAAGATCGCATCAATATTTTCATTCAGGCCGAGCGGCAGAATGCCGTTCGCCTCCTCCCGCTCCGTCACGACCGCAACGCGCGTCTGACAGTTATTGAGGCTCGCCTCCTCGGAGATGCCGCTCACGACACGGTCCCAATAAACAGCGGCATCCCGCGTACGCAGAACCATAATATTGTAATGCTTCTCCTGCGGTGCCCGAACTTCTTCCACATATACATTTTCGCCCAGATAGCCATTTCTTTTCGCCATCCGAAGAACTCTCTCCCGCGTCACCGGAGCTACCTTCGGATCATCCTTTAATGCCATAGCAACCGTATTCCGGGACAGTCCCAGCTCCTTTGCCATACTCTGTATCGTTACTTTCCCCATAACTTCCTCCCTGTTTTTTCTGCGCAATTCATTTTTCTTCCGCACACGTCTTTGTCCGTAAGAAAAAAAGTGCCGTAAAACGACACTCTTACCGATCGGGGCAACAGGATTTGAACCTGCGACCTCACGGCCCCCAGCCGTGCGCGCTACCAAGCTACGCCATACCCCGTAATCATGTTTTCATTATACCAGCGAACTTCTGAAAAATCAATGTTATTTTTCCCTCTCCCGTTTCATTACATTCATTTCTTTATTTCGTGTCATATTCTCTTTTATTTTACTATATTGTCACTTTTTCTTTCTGAATATGTAATTTTTCGACGTTTTCCACGTATCATAAGTGAAAGGGGAAAATCGTATGCCATACAAACTTTCACCTCTGGCATGCCCGTCTGCAAAGACTATGTAAAAACTGAATAAAAGGAGACATCGTAATGGAAACTGAAATTTACTTTCTACTACACTCTTTAGGAATTGGTGCAAAATACCGCGGATTTCGCTATCTCGCCTATGGTATCGCTTTATGCATGGAAGACGAAGATTATCTCCTTCGGGTCAGCAAAACGCTGTACCCAAAGATCGCGCAAACGTTTCAGGTATCGTCCTCCTGCGTCGAACGAGACATCCGCACCGCTATTTCCGTCTGCTGGACCCGCGGAAACCGTGATCTGCTCTTTTCGCTTTCTGTGCATCCGGTTCTGACAAAACCGACCAATTCCGAATTTTTTGATATTTTAAGTTCTTATATCAAATACTACCGTGCTTTTCCTGCCTGTCGTCAGGAGGCATAAAAAAAACGAATACAGAAAAGATAACACTTCCGCGCCCTATCATATTGGGGGATATGCATGGCGCGGAAGTGTTTTTTCTATGATAAAACGATAGAACGAAAAAAGGAGACTGCCCGCAAAGGCAGCCTCCCGATATGGATCATTTGACAGCAAACCGATTAGTTGTTGATCAGTTTGTCCTCGTTGCTCCAGCTGTACAGTTTTCTGACTTCTTCTCCGACTTTCTCTGACGGATGCTCTGCAGCTTTTCTTCTCATTGCACGGAAGTGAGCCTGTCCGCCTGCTGGGGACATATCCAGAAGGAAGTCTTTTGCGAAAGTACCATCCTGGATATCGGAAAGGATCTTCTTCATGGTCTTCTTGGTTTCTTCTGTGATGATCTTCGGTCCGGTGATGTAATCGCCGTACTCGGCTGTGTTGGAGATGGAGTATCTCATTCCGGAGAATCCCGACTGATAGATCAGTCTACGATCAGTTTCATCTCATGGATGCACTCGAAGTATGCGTTTCTTGGGTCGTATCCAGCCTCGCACAGAGTCTCAAATCCAGCCTGCATCAGGCGCATACACCGCCGCAGAGAACTGCCTGCTCACCGAACAGGTCTGTTTCGGTCTCAGTTCTGAAGGTTGTCTCCAGAAGACCAGCTCTTGCTCCGCCGATTCCAAGGCCGTAAGCCAGTGCTCTGTCCAGAGCTTTTCCGGTGTAATCCTGCTCAACAGCAACCAGGCAAGGAGTTCCTTTGCCAGCCTGATACTCGCTTCTTACTGTGTGGCCAGGTGCTTTCGGAGCGATCATAGCTACATCTACGTTCTTCGGAGGTACGATCTGTCCGAAGTGGATAGCGAAACCATGAGCGAACATCAGCATGTTGCCCTCTTCCAGGTTTGGCTCGATATCTTTTTTGTACATTGCAGCCTGTTTCTCATCGTTGATCAGGATCATGATGATATCAGCCTGTTTTGCAGCCTCAGCAGCGGTGTATACTTTGAATCCCTGTGCCTCTGCTTTTGCCCAGGATTTGCTGCCTTCATAAAGTCCAATAATAACATCACAGCCGGAATCTTTCAGGTTCAGTGCATGAGCATGTCCCTGGCTTCCGTAGCCGATAATTGCGATTTTTTTGCCTTCCAGTAAAGAGAGATTACAATCTTCCTGATAAAAAAGTCTTGCTGCCATTTTATTTTCCTCCATAATATATAGAATGTCTTGACCGGCGGCAGGTCGGTCAATTTATACAGCGAAAAGCATTTCTGCCTTTTGCTGTTTGTCAGGGAAATGAACTTTTCTATACAAAAATTTCATTCCTCTAGCAAACGTATGTAATGTGATCTGCGTTAATCGAGGTAACGCACATCGTGGGCTCCTCTGGAGAGTCCTGTCACTCCTGTTCTGGCCAGTTCCAGGATTTCGTATCCCTGTACCAGATTCAGGAACCCTTCGAGCTTTGACTGGTTTCCGGTCAGCTCTACAATCAGGCTTTCCTGTCCCACATCCACGATTCTTCCACGGAAGACATCGGAGATGGCGATGACATTGCGGCGTTCATTTTCATTCACACGGATTTTGACCAGCATCAGCTCTCGTCTGACACTCTCGTCCGGCTTCAGCTCTTTGATATCCCGCACATCGACAAGTTTTGCCAGCTGTTTTTTGATCTGCTCCAGAATCATTTCATCACTGCAGTACAGAACAACAGTCATTCTTGTGTATCGCGGGTCTGCTGTCACACCGGCGGTGATCGTCTCGATATTGTATCCGCGTCGGCTGAAAAGACCAGCTACTCTGCTTAAAAGTCCCGGCGTATTATCCACCAGCAGGGATAATGTTCTTTTCTGTTCCATAAACACCAACTTTCCTCCATCCGCAGGCGCCGCGGATTTTCAGCAATTTCTTACAACTTCCAACGCCTTATCCAATATATTAGCAACTTATCCTCACTTTGTCAACAAAAATTTTACCAAATTATTCTTTTGAGCAAAAATCTTTTGCCTCCTGTGGTTCCCATTTGCATACCTTCCGGTCATACGTAAGGATGCCGTTCGACTCCTCCTCGACATCGGTAAGCTGTGTGTAGACTGCTGCGGCAAGTCCCTGTTCTGTGAGTTCTCTTATCTTTTCTGCCAGTGCATTCATCGCTTTCTGGTACTGTGTCTGGTTCTGGTACGTGCGGTAGCCGAACGATTTTTCGGAGTAGAGATGCTCCTGTACCGGATACGTATAGCCGCCGTATTCAGAAAAAGCAAACGCGCGCTCCTCCGGTTTTACTTTTAACGGACGAAAGTAATTGTGAAGGCTCTTGATGTCCCCCGCTCCCTGATCGTACCAGCCGCTCGCGTGGTCGATCTGCCGCGTCGGATCGAGAGCGCGCACCATTTCTGTCATCTCCCTGGCATCAAACTGTCCCCATCCCTCGTTGAACAGAACCCAGAGCGACACGCACGGTGCATTGTAAAGCTGATGAACCGTCTCGCGGCACTCCCGCTTCCACCACTCTCTTCCCGTTTTTGAGGTCCGCGAAAAGAGCGGATAACAGTTATCCCTGAATTCCGTTGTCACAAACGGCAGTACGGTCGGAAGGTACAAAAGGAACGTCTGAATCGACCGGCCGCCGCCGTTGATCATATCCTGCCACACCAGCATACCGATATGGTCGCAGTGGGAATACCATCTTGCGCACTCAACTTTCAGGTGTTTCCGGATCATATTGAAACCGAGGCGTTTGGCCGTCTTAATGTCATAAACCATCGCCTCATCGGACGGCGGCGTGTAGAAGCTTTCCGGCCAATAACCCTGGTCGAGGACACCGTTCTGGAAATACGGCTTTCCGTTTAAGAGAAGACGCGTGATTCCTTTCTCATCTTTTCCAATGCCGAATTTGCGCATGCCGAAATAACTCTCGATGCGGTCTTCTCCCGCTTCAATGGAAACCCCATAGAGATGCGGATGTTCCGGGCTCCAGCCTGCAAAATTACCGAGAATCAGCTCCGCCTCGTTTTCTCTCGTCTCCCGGACGCAGATCACCTTCGCATCCGGCGCTTCGCTCTCCCGCACCGTAATTTTTTTCGTCAGTCCCGCATCCGGTCCGTTGAGGAAAACCCGTACTTTTACGCTCGCCGTATCATATTCCGGCGTGATCACGATGCGTTCCAGATACGTCTCCGGCACCCATTCCATCCAGACGCTCTGCCAGATGCCGCTCTGCGCGGTGTAAAACATGCCGCCCGGGGTAAGGCTCTGCTTTCCGCGGCCCTTCCAGTCCGTGTCCGTCTCATCGCGCACCTTGACGGCAAGCTCGTTCTCTCCCGTTTTGAGATACGGCGTAAGATCCACTGAAAAAGAAAGATACCCGCCGAGATGGCCTCCGGCACGCTTTCCGTTGCAGTAAATTACCGCATCCTGATCCACGGCGCCGAACTGCAGCAGCAGCCGTTTTCCGGCAGGAATTTTGGGAAGCTGAATCGTGCGGAAGTACCACAGATATTCTTTTGGAAGCAGCTGCCGCTTCACGCCGGACGCATCGCACTCCGGGGAAAACGGAACGAGAATTTTTCCGTCCCGCTGTTTTGGCATTTTCTGCGTTTCCGTGAACGCATACTCCCACCATCCGTTCAGATTTGTCCAGTTTTCCCGGCGCATCTGCGGACGCGGATATTCCGGAAACGGGAGCTCTTCTTCCGGATTTTTCCCAAATTCCGTAGAAAGGCGGAATTTTTTTCCTTCCTTTTTTCCAATCTGTAATGCTTTGACCGCATTTTTGAAGTCCATTCTTTTCCCTCTTTTTCTGATTTTTATGATTGATAAAAGCGTGCCCGGACAAAATCCCGGACACGCTTTTGGTGTACTGAAAATCAAAGCGGATATTCGCAATCCGGTTAGATAAACGCCAGCGTTTTCATCAGATACAGCCAGAACGTCAGCGTAAAGGCACTGCCGCACGTTGTGAGCATAACGGTGTTTGCCGTCAGACTTCCCTCATGACCCATATTTTTCGCCATGATAAAACTGCTCACCGTCGTTGCGGAACCCAGCATCACAAGGATTGCCACCAATTTTTCCTGACGGAAGCCAAGTATCACGGCGATCGGCAGAAAGGCAGCTGCAAGACCGACCAGCTTAATCGCAGCTGCAGCAATCGACGGCCGGATATTCTTTGCCGCGCTCTTTGCCTCAAACGACGCACCCATCGCAATCAGGCCGAGCGGCGTTGCAAGTACCGCAATATTCTGCACCGTTTTCTGCAGAATCACCGGCTTTGGAATGCGAAGCACCGACCAGAGAAGTCCTGCAGCGATCCCGAGGATAATCGGGTTTGTCACGATATTTTTCGCCGTCTTTTTCACAAAATCTGCCGTGATCTCCTCCCGTTCCGGACCGAATACCGCAAGAACGACAACCGCCATGATATTATACAGCGGCACACTGCTGATGATCATCAGCGGCGCCATGCCGGAATTTCCGTAGATATTCTGGATAAAGGCAATACCAAGGATCGCCGCACTGCTCCGGTACGCCGCCTGGATAAATTCGCCTCTTGCACTTCTCTCTTTTAAGAGATGGGAAAGTCCCCATACCGCAAGAATTGAGAGCAGTGTTGCAAAGAAGCAGAACAGAACGAATTTGATATCCCACACAGCGGAGAAATCAGAATCCGACAGGTCCTGGAACAGCAGCACCGGGAGTGCGATTTTAAACACAAATTTGTTCATTTTGCTTGTGAACGATTCGTCCAGAATACCAACCTTTCGAAAGAAAAGTCCCAAAATCATTGTCAGGAAGATCGGCATCGTCGCGTTCAGGCTGAAGATCAGATTACTCATACCAGTGTTTTTCCTGCCAGTACATTTTTATAATCTTCGTAGTTCTCTTCGAGAAGCTTCGGCGTATTCAGACCGTAGGGACATTTCTTCATGCAGGCGCCGCAGTGGAGACAACCTCGATTTTCTTCATCATCGCCTGGCCGCGCTCGGTGAGCTGGTTGGCGGACGGGGAACGGCGCAGAAGCAGGCTCATGCGCGCGCAGGTGTTAATCTCAATGCCTGCCGGACATGGCATACAGTAACCGCAGCCGCGGCAGAAGTTGCCGGAGAGCTCTTTCTGGTCTTTCTCGATGATCGTCTTGATTTCATCCGTCATGGCAGGCGGACAGGCAATGTAGCTTAAGAACTCGTCCAGCTCTTTTTCTCTCTGGACGCCCCAGATCGGAAGCACGTTGTCGTACTGGTCTTCAAAAGCATATGCAGCCGCGGAGTTTGTGATCAGCCCGCCCGAGAGCGCTTTCATTGCGATAAAGCCGATATTTTTCTCTTTGCATCCCTGTACCAGTGCTTTCTCACGGTCCGTTGCCAGATAGCAGAACGGGAACTGCAGCGTCTCGTAAAGACCGGACTCGATGATCTCCTCTGCCACGCTCATGCGGTGGTTCGTGATACCGATGTGGCGGATTTTTCCCTGTGCTTTTGCTTCCAGCATCGCCTCATACAGGCCGGTTCCATCTCCCGGCTTAGGACAGAAGGACGGATTGTGGAACTGATAGATATCGATGTAATCCGTCTTCAAAAGGGAAAGGCTTGTCTCCAGATCCTTCCAGAAGCCCTCCACATCCTTTGCCATCGTCTTCGTAGAGATAAAGACCTTCTCACGCATTCCCTCAAACGCTGCGCCTAATTTTTCCTCGCTGTCGCTGTATGCACGCGCGGTATCAAAAAAGCGGATGCCTCCGTCATACGCTTTGCGCAGCAGATAAACAGCGTCTTCTTTCGTGACACGCTGTACCGGCAGCGCGCCGAAGCCGTTCTTGTTTACACAGATTCCTGTACTTCCCAGTGTTACCATGGACATACTTGTGTTCCTCCTTTTTCGCTTTCATTGTTTCAACTCATAGTCGGTATTTCACGGAGTCTGACATGTCGAAAATAGTTCGACTGTGACTTGCCTCATGTCAGTGGAGAATACCGATTTCTCTCCGCCCGCCACTGCCGTTATGTTTCTTTTAGCAATTCATCCCACCGCTTCAGAAACGGGGGACTTCTTGTCTACTGGTGTTAAAATCCGTTATTTCTATAGTATCACACTTTCTATCAGACGGCAAACGCGATTTAAAGAGGCAGGCACAAAGGGAAATACTTTCCTTTTATGTCTGCCTCTGAATATCATTTTTTATTTTACTTCTTTATAAAAGTTTACGCAGTCCGACGGATCATAATAGATTTTATTATCCGCAAGCAGCGTGGAAACACCGTTCTGTACTTCGATGATGCTGACCGCACAGTTGTACGGCACGCCGCCGTGCCAGAAGTCGTTCTTGTCTTCATAGACATTGCGTAGCAGCGCGCGCATGCAGCAGCCGTGGGTGGCGATCAGGATCGTCTTGTCCTGGAGCTCCGGTTTTGCAGTCAGCTCATGATAGAACGCTTCTGCCCGGTCGCAGACTCCTGGATCGTCTCTCCGTCTCCCGCCGGGCAGAAGTGGAACGGATCTCTGTAAAAATCGTCGAAGTGTTCAGACGGAATCTCAAAATTGTTTGCCCGGCATTCAAGCCCTTCCCAGGAGCCAAAGGAAAGCTCCATCAGGCGGTCGTCGGTCGTAAGCGGCACATTTCTGCCCGCAAGGACGAGCTCTGCCGTGTGCTTTGCGCGGCGCAGTGGACTGGAAATTCCAAGGTCAAACGGGATATTTTTCAGTCCTTCCGCCGTCACTTTCGCCAGACGGACACCATTCTCATTCAGCTCGGTGTCCGTCTGGCCCTGCAGTCTGCCTTCTACGTTCCACGCAGTTTCACCGTGGCGTATGATATAAAGTTTCATAAAAATCAGCCTCTCAGTTCGATGTTGAACTCATTCTGCAGTTTCTTGCAGATCTTCTCGACAAATTTCTGTACTTTTTCGAAGTCAAATGCTTCTTCCTTCGGTGCAAAGGTGACGGTGAACGCCATGCTCTTCTTGCCTTCCGGAATCTGGCCGCCCTCGTAAACATCGAACAGACGGATCTCTTTTACGTATTTGTTTGCCTCGCGGATACAGTTCTCTACATCGCCGCAGCTGATGTTTTTGTCCATGACAAATGCCAGGTCACGTTTCTCCTCCTGGAATTTGGAGATCGGCTGGAAGGTGCGTTTTTTGCCGTACCATCTGGAGAGCTCTTTTAAGTCAAGCTCCATGATGTAAGCGGAAGTACGCATGCTCAGCTCGTTCTGGATATCGTATGCTGCTTTTCCGAAGTATCCGATTTCTGTACCCTCGCAGAGTACTTTCACTGCCTGATACGGATGCAGGAAGGATTTCTGAACCGGCTCGTAGGTGAACTCAATGTCCATGCTCTCGGCGATGGTGTTGGCGATGCCCTTCATAGTGAAGAAGCTCTCGTTGTTTCCGAAGGTTCCGACGCAGAGAACTTTTCTCTCATCCGGGTAGGATGTCAGCGGCAGGGACTCCGGAATGTAGATGCTTGCTACCTCGAACAGTCTTCCTTCAAGGGTGCCCTGTTTCTCATTTCTGGAAATGGCATTCAGCATGGAAGCTGCCAGTGTGGTACGCATCAGGGACAGATCCTGGTTGATCGGGTTGATGATCTCGATGGCATTTCTCTCTTTTGCATCTGCCGGCAGTTTCAAGAGATCCAGATCTGCAGGGGAGAAGAAGGAGTAATGCATGCACTCGTAGATACCCATGGTGCATAAGGTATTCTTCAGTGCCAGCTCGCCTTTCTGCTCTTCATTGTAGCCGCCCATCGTTACCTGTGCAGCGGAAAGGAAGGTATCGGTTACGTGATCGTAGCCGTACATACGGATGACTTCCTCTGCCACGTCCGGATAGCGCTCGACATCGTTCTCTCCCTCCGGCAGCATATCCTCACGGTAAGCCGGAACCTGGATGGTCAGCTCATCGCCGTTGATTTCCGGTGCAAAGTTCAGGTTTTTCATAATGCGGAGAATCTCTGCTTCCGGAACTTCGATACCGAGTACGCCGTTTACTTTGCTGACACTGACGGTCATCGGAGTCGGATCGATGGAGTTTCCGGTGTTCACATCGAAATGGGTACGGGAAACTTTACCGCAGCCAAGCTCTTCCATCAGATGCAGCGCACGTTTCATACCAAGTACGGTTGAATACTCGTCCACGCCTTTCTCATATCTTGCACTGGCATCCGTCGCTTTTCCAAGCGCACGGGCTGTCTTTCTGACGTTGTCGCGTGCGAATTTTGCGGACTCAAACATAACAGCCTCTGTCGTGTCGCGGATCTCGGAGTTTAAGCCTCCCATGACACCGGCAAGTGCAACCGGTTTTACGCCGTCGCAGATCACGAGGTTGTTCTCATTCATTGTGTATTCCTGCTCATCGAGGGTCACGATCTTTTCATTTTCTTTTGCTCTTCTGACACAGATTTCATTGCCTTCCAGATAAGAGCAGTCAAAGGCATGCATCGGCTGACCGATCTCTTTTAAGACGTAGTTTGTGATATCAACCACGTTGGAGATTGCGGACATGCCGACGAGTGCCAGACGGCGTTTCATCCATGCCGGGGACTCTCCGATTTTTACATCATATACGTAATGAGCGCTGTAACGCGGGCAGAGTTCCGGAGCTTCCACGCGGACAGAGAAGCCTTCTTTTTCCACATCCGTCTCGGTGTAATCGGTTGCCGGCATTTTTAAAGGTTTTTCCAGCATCGCCGATACTTCTCTTGCGATACCGAGGATACTCTGGCAGTCCGGTCTGTTTGCAGTCAGGGAGATATCAAAGATCCAGTCGTCAAGACCTGTCAGCTCTTTGACATCTGCGCCAAGCTCGGCATCTTCCGGCAGAACAAGCAGTCCGTTGTAGCCTGCGCCCGGGTACAGATCCTCGGTAAGGCCGAGCTCCACGCCGGAGCAGAGCATTCCGCAGGACTCATATCCTCTTAATTTTCCTTTTTTGATGGTCATAACACCCTCGATGGTCTTATGATCTTTTGCTGTTGCATAAACAGAAGCGCCAGGAAGGGCAACCGGGAATTTTCCGCCGGTGCGCACGTTGTCTGCGCCGCAGCAGATCTGCATGGCGCCGTGTTCTCCTGCATTTACCTGGCACACATGAAGATGGGTCTCCGGGATCGGCTCGCAGCCCTCCACCAGACCGACAACAACATTGCTGATGTCTTTTCCCACCTGATAACGCTCTTCTACTTCAAAACCGCCGTCGAACAGTTTTTTCTCCAGTTCTTCCGGGGTAACATCGATATCTACATATTCTTTCAGCCAACTTAACGGTACTAACATATTAAACCTCCAAATTCAAACTGTTTCGTCTTTATTTCTCGTTAATCTGATTTAAAACCCGCAGATCGGAACCGAATAACAGTTTGATGTTGTTGATTCCGTATTTCAGCATGGCGATACGCTCCAGGCCGATGCCAAAAGCGAAGCCGCTGTACTCTTCTGAATCAATGCCGCAGTTTTCCAGCACGCGTTTGTTTACGATACCTGCTCCAAGGACCTCGATCCAGCCGGTTCCCTTGCAGAGGCTGCATCCTTTTCCGCCGCAGGCGAAGCAGCTACAGTCTACCTCAACGGACGGCTCCGTGAACGGGAAGTAAGACGGACGGAGACGGGTTGTGGTTCCCTCGCCGTAGATCTTCTGTACGAGTACGTCGAGCATTCCTTTCAGGTCGCAGAGGGTGATGTTTTTGTCGACAACGAGTCCCTCCATCTGATGGAACATCGGAGAATGGGTTGCGTCGTCATCAGACCGAAAAACACGTCCCGGGGAAAGGATCTTGATCGGCGGCTTTTTGTTTTCCATGACATGAATCTGGCCTGCCGATGTCTGGGTACGAAGCAGGAATTCCGGGGAGAGATAGAAAGTATCCTGCATATCTCTTGCCGGGTGATCCTGTGGTGTATTCAGTGCAGTAAAGTTGTAGTAATCGGTCTCGATTTCTCTTCCCTCGTATACCTCAAAGCCCATGCCTGCAAAGATGTCGATGAGCTGTTTGCGGATCAGGGTAACCGGATGAAGGTTTCCGATCGCTGTCTCTTCTGCCGGAAGGGTCAGGTCGATTTTCTCGGACTCATATTTCTTCTGCAGCTCGCGCTCTTTCATCTCCTCTTCCACTTTCTGGAAGCGGCCAAGCGCCCACTCTTTTAACTCATTGACGGATTTACCGTAGTTTGCGCGCTCTTCCGGGGCAATGTTTTTCATTTCTTTCATCAGCCCGCTGATCTTACTTTTCTTTCCTTCCAGATACTCGCTCTTAAATTCATACAGTTCTTTGGAGCTTTTCAGCTCTTCCAGTCCATTTTCAATCTTCTGTTTTAATTCAGACAGATGGCCGGTTAATACACTTTTTTCCTGCATTTGACTCTCCTACTTTCTTTTTCTTGCTTGTTTGATGGTAAATGTGAAAAACAATCAGATACCCCGCTGCAAACAGCGGAGCATCTGATTTTCGTGGCAGTCGCCAGATATCCATGCAAGCATGGCTGCCTGGCTCGTTGCTCACGAAAAAAAGACCCCGCCCCATAAAGGGACGAGATCTGAAATTTCGCGGTACCACCCTGATTTCTGCAGATACTTCCTGCAGACACTCATAACCGGTGCTGTAACGTACACCAAACGTCTGTCCCTACTTGCATTTCCAGTATCCTGCTATGCGTTCCGGACATCTGCTCCAATGCGAAATTTGAAATATTCCTGAACCTGAAGGAGCTTGCAGCCGATGACTCCCTCTCTCTGGCGGAAAAAATATTTCTCTGAACATCTTCACAGCATTTTTCCTGTTAGATTATTTATAAAACTTTCATAAACAATGTTTATTGTACCGTCTTGACCCCTGGATGTCAAGCCATTATTTTCCCGCTTCTTTATTTGTCTCTTTATTTTCCATAAAATGCTCGATCGCCGCATTCTGCAGTTTCCGCAGTTTATCCTCAAAATACGCGTTGATCTCCGCGCCGATCAGAAGGATCCACATGCAGAAATACATCCAGATCATGATAAACACGATCATCGTCAGACTGCCGTACATATTGGACGCCGCAAGCGCGATGTCGAGGTACATGGAAAATGCAAGGGAAAAAATAGACCAGGCAAGGGATGAGATCAGTGCGCCCGGGCACTGGCTCTTAAAGCTCGCCTTCCGGTTCGGAATGCATTTATACAGCACCAGGAACAGAACCGCCAGCACGCCTGTCGTAATCAGGGTACGCATGCCCATGATAGAGGATGTCACGCGCGCCACCATCGGCAGATGTTCCGTCAGCTTATTCTGAATGCGGGTTCCGAAGACCAGAAGCACCAGACTGGTGAGGAATGCAGCGACAAATATCAAGGTATATGCCATGCCCCGCAGCCGGTTGATGATGTAATTACGTGTCTCTGTTACGTGATAAATGCTGTTCAGCCCGTTTGTCAGCGCCGCAATGCCCTTTCCCGCCGACCACAGCGTTGTGATGATCGTAATCGGCATATAGGCAACGGACTGATAAAAGATCTCATTTACAATACCGCCCACGTAGCTCTGGAACTCCGTGGGCAGCATATTGATCAGAACGCTGTAAACATCGTCGCGTGTCAGCGGCGTATATTTTACAAGCGTAACAACCAGAAGAACAAACGGAATAAAGGAAAGAAGAATGAAATACGCGCTCTGCGCTGCATAAGCACCGACATGGTCCTCATTCAGGCGCTTCATAAAACCGCGGATTGTTTTTATCATCTGGCAAAACCGCCTTTTCTTTGTTTTCGTGAATCTATCCCATTATTGCACACATCTTGTATTGCAGGATAGCCTACAAAGCATATCATACTTTTCTTTCCTTCGCAAGGGATTTCAATCCCATTTGCGGTAATACCATGCGTAACCGCGGGCTGGAACCGGAACACCGCGCAGAACGCGTTTTTCGCCGGTAAACAGATCCTTCCAGGTGAACTCACCCATATCGATCCAGGCCGTGCGGTCTTCATTGCTGAAGTTAAAGAGACCCGTTACCATCTCATTGCCGGATTTTCTGCAGACACAGAGAAGCGCCGTATCATACGTTTCCTCGGTCCAGACATCCGCCTCACCCTCAAACGGACGGTATTTGAATTTCAGCTCCTCCATCTTTTTCATCGAAGCAAAAATCTGATTCTGAACCGTTCCTTTTTTCTCCTTCTGGGGCTCCAGATCCCAGCGGAAGTGGCCGCGGTGCAGATAACGGCTGTCGGCTGCGCGGTCAGAATCTTCACTCTCTTTGTAGGAATAATCGTTGACCTGGCCGATCTCATCGCCGCTGTAGATAACCGGAATACCAGACTGGATGAAAAGGTATGCGTTCAGCATCTCAATTCTCTGGATCGCCTGTTCGGTCTTCGCCTCATTCTGCTCAAAGCCTGCCGCCTCAAGTCCACACAGGGAAGCGGTTGTTCCGCAGAGACGCGCATCCTGCAGCACCGGATCGTCGTTATAGAGCTCTCCTCTTGCGTCGCTTCCCTCCACATAACCGCGGAAATAGTCATTCAGATATTTCTTATGCGGTGCCTCGGCGATGCCGAACTGTTTCAGCCATTCGTAATCGAGGCCCCAGCCGATATCATCGTGGCATCTCAGATAGTTCAGGAAGACATAGTCCTTCGGCAGTCTCGTCACAATATCCATCTGATGTTTCAGCAGGCGGGTATCCGCCGTTGCAACCGTGTGCCAGGTGGATGCCATCGTCGTTACGTTGTACAGCATATGGCATTCCGGTTTCTCGAGTGTTCCGAAGTACGGAACAACCTTTTCCGGCTCCATGACAACCTCGCCGAGCAGCAGAACGCCCGGGCAGACGATCTCGGTGATCATACGCATCATGCGGACAATGGTATGTACCTGCGGCAGGTTACGGCAGGTGGTGCCGAGCTGTTTCCAGATGTATGGAACGGCATCAATGCGGACGATATCGATTCCCTGGTTGACGAGATAGAGCATATTGTTTACCATCTCGTTAAAGACAACCGGGTTCGCATAGTTCAGATCCCACTGGTATGGATAGAACGTCGTCATGACAAATTTATGGCAGTCCTCTCTCCAGGTAAAGTTGCCCGGTGCCGTTGTCGGGAATACCTGCGGACAGGTCTTTTCATATTCGGACGGAATATCGTAGTTGTCGAAGAAAAAGTAACGGTCCTGGTACTCTTTTTCACCGGCAAGTGCACGTTTTGCCCATTCATGATCCTCGGAAGTGTGGTTCATAACGAAATCCATACAAAGGCTCATGCCCTGGTCATGGCATTTTTCAGAGAGGGCAGCCAGATCTTCCATCGTTCCAAGGGACGGCTGTACCGTGCGGTAATCGGCAACCGCATAGCCGCCGTCGCTTTTTCCCTTCGGCGTTGCAAGGAACGGCATCAGATGCAGGTAGTTGACGTTGCACTCTTTTAAATAATCCAGTTTTTTCTCAAGGCCGCTGATGTTATCTGCGAATGCGTCGATGTACAGCATCATACCGAGCATTTTCTGGCTCTTGTACCAGTCTTTCTGTTTTTCTCTTTTCCGATCCAGCGCTTTCCATTTTTTATTCCGCTCTTTGTACCACTGCTCCATGGCTGCACAGAGTTCCTCAAAGCGTCCCTGGCCGTTTGGATACAGCTCACAGTAGAGCCATTTCAGCTCGTCGTAGTGTTTTTCGAGTCTTCTCTGATATTCCACTGTCATGTTGTTTATTCTCCTTTATCTTATTCTTTATTTTGTCACATCATTCCGGTAACGGTAATTCTGTGTTACGTTTCTTCTCTTGCAGTATACCGTTGTGTGAATTATATGTCAACCGTTTACATACCATATTTTTCAACAAATTTCCGGCTTCTTCTTTGTCTTTTTTGCTATTTTTCTGTCTATCGTTTACCGCAGGGCAGAAAAAAACTCCGCGGTTTCTTTTTTCCGCAGAGTTTTCTTTTCGTTTTTGTTTCACGCCGAATCGCGCACCACAAGGCTCACCGGCATGGTCGTCACATTCGGCACCATCTCTCCCTTTCTTCTCCGGTCGATATACGCAATGGAAAGCTCCGACATTTCCTCAATCGGCTGATGGATCGTCGTGATGGAAGGCGTGGTAATCCCGGCGATCACAGTGTCATCAAACCCGACAACTTTAATATCCTCCGGCACCCGTTTTCCCATGGCGTAAAGGCGCTGGAGTACCTGTGCGGCAATCAGGTCACTGCTTGCAAAAATGCCGTCCGTCTCCGGGTGCTCCAGAAGGCCCTTTTCAATATAGGATTCATAGTGCATGGAGCCGTAGCTTAAGCGGTCACTCAAAAGAACTTCCCCTTCAATCCCCCGCTCCCGGCAGACGCGCAGGAATCCATCCGCACGCCGGTCCGCCGGCATATCTCTTCCGACGATTCCGCCGAAATGAAGCAGATGGCAGCAGCCGCAGTCCGCAAGATGCGATGCTGCAAGCGCTCCTCCCTGCTCGTTGTCACACTGGATTGTAATGGCCTCCGTATTTTCCTCTCGCTCGAAATTGACGATCGGAATTTTCAGATCATGAAACTTTTCAATCTGCACATCGCGGCTTGCCATCACAACGCCGGTTACACGGTTGGAGATGAACATATCGAGATATTCGGTTTCTTTCTCCGGCTGATCTTTCGAGTTGCAGAGCAGAATCTTGTAGCCCCGCTTTGCCGCCGCGCTCTCGAGTGCACTGATCATTTTACTGAAAAACGGGTGCGAGATGTGCGGAACGATAACCCCGATCGTATTGGAATGCGCTTTTGCCAGGGAACGCGCCAGCTCATTCGGCTGGTAATTCATCTCCTGCATCGCCTGCGTTACTTTTTTTCTTGTCTCTTCACTGATGTATCCGCGGTTGTTGATCACGCGGGAAACCGTCGTCGCCGTAACGCCGGCGCGTGCCGCTATGTCCTTGATTGTCGCCATGTTTCTCTCCTCGTCATTTTCTAACTGTTTTTCACTTTCGCCCATTATAGCACAAAAAATCTGTTTTCGGTGATTTTTTTAAAAAAGGGAACGGCAGTCGCCGATTTCGATGTTCTGGTAAAAATAGCGGAGAATCTCCTCATACGATTTTCCCTGCTCTGCCAGATGTTTCGCACCGTTCTGTGACATGCCGACGCCGTGGCCGTAGCCGCCGCCGTAAAATGTAAAGGAGACAGCCGTTTCCCCTTCTTTTTCCGGAACCACGATAAAGCAGGCACTCGGAAGCAGCTCCATCTCACAGCTTACAGTTCCGTCATTTTTCTGAATCGGCCAGCCTTTCGCCGAGAGGAACTTTCGGATCTGATACTCTCCCTCGATTTCCATGGATCCTTTTTCTCCCTCGATACGGACGGTTTCTGCCGCACCTCCCTCTGACCGCCGCCGCACCTCAATCCCCGTGATCTCCCCGATTTTCTGATCCGCTGCCCGTTCTGACAGCACATCCGCCGGAATCGTCACCTGCCAGCGGTACCAGCCGTCCTCCACTTCCAGACTTGTGCTGTCCCTTTTGGTGATAAACGATGCAAACGCCTCCTCCGTCTCCGGTTCCTGCTTCTCCCCGCCTACCGTCACGCTCTTCAGATATTCTGCCGTCTCCGCCGTATTCCACACTTCATCCGTACTCGTCTTCCCGCAGGAGGTTGAGAAAAAATACGCCTGAATTGGTTCCCCGCCGCAGGTAATGATTTTTCCTTCTGTCTCCGCCACCGCAGCGTCTGTCTCCGGCTGCGCTTCCATATTGTGGTAGACCTGGCTTTCCACGCTGTCGTCTACATCCGCGTGGTAGTTCTCCCACGTTTTTTCACGAATCCTGGCACACGCATACGTTCTCGCACAGACCGCCTGTGCTTTTAATGCTCCTTTTCATAGGAGGACGGCATCTCACTCGGCACGACATACCGAAGATACATTTCCAGATCAAGTTCATTTACAACGAGAAGTCCCTCTTCGCTTTTATAGATGACAAAACTTCCCGGATAAACCGTCTCGTCCTCCGGCTTTCCCGTAAGGGAAACCGCCGTTCCCGCCGTCTCATCGGCCGGCACCACATGCACAACTTCCCCGCATTCCTGTTCCGTCACACAGATCGTCTCCTGCGGGGAAGCTATGTATGCGCCGTCGTTCATGGAAAGGCTTGCGTTTCCACGCAGGGACACCTGTTTCTGTGCGTATCCCAGCTTTCCGCAGTCTGTCAGAAGGACACGGATCTGCACCGGTCCGGCTGCCGTTGTTTCTTTTTGTTCTTCCTTTTTACTGTTCAGAAAAGCCGCGTTTTCCTGTTCCATGTTCTGTATCGTCTCCTCCTGCTTTTTGCCTTCCATCGTCTCCGTCCTGCTTTCTGCTGTCGCTGTCTCTTCCGGCGCATCCAGACGGCGCTTCACAACAAACAATAACAGCAGCAGGAGAATCCCCACTCCTAACAGTATCAGTTCCAATTTATCATTTTTTCTCTTCATATCTCATTCTATGCACACGGCTTTTTGTCTGATTCCTTTTCTTTTTGCGATTTTTCCTTGACAAATACCGCCCTATGGTATATAGTACGGTTGTGTATAAATTTCATATCAACATCCAGAGTGCATCAAAAGAAGATCCGTCTTTTGGTGAGAGAGGGAATTCAGGTGAGATTCCTGGGCGATCCGGTCACTGTAATCAGGGAGTGAAGCATAACAAATCCATTGTATGTCCGCAACATATGAGAAGGAATGTGGAACGATGATCTGTAAGTCAGGAAACCTGCTCTGTATGCATAGGGTTGATGCTTCCGATGAAAGCTTCCATTCAAAGACTATTATGGGATATGGAATGTCTGAAAATTTTCGATTAGATTTTTAGAAACCTTCGAGCGAGATTTATGCATTGCATTAAACGGCCGGGTAAACCGTTTCAGATTCTGGTTTCGCCTGTTCTTAGTCAGGCGCCATCCTCCGCTTAAAGGTGTCTGCTATTCCGCTTGCAGGTTGATTCAGATGGCGAAGCGGTTACCCACCTCTGAAAAGAATATGACATAACTGGTAAGATTCTGTTGGATTCGAAAACAGGGTCTTTTCTTTTTCTGTTTTTTCAGAATTCGTTTTCTGCATATTTTCCCATAAAAAGGCTCCCCGCCTGCGCTCCTGTTTTCACAGGACGCTGCAGGAAGGGAGCTTTTTTATGCTGTTTCTATAGCAAGACCCGAAAATAATGCAAAAAAGGCAGTGCTGCAGAGCGCGAATTGCAAGGAACAGATTTGAAGGCGTACCGAGGTACGACGAAAATCTGTGACGCAGTAATTCACGCTCTGCGGTGCTGAATTTTTTGCATTATTTTCGAGGATTGCTATAAAATAGGATCTTAGAAAATGAATTTGTATACGGTTGTGGTGTCGTAAGTATCGCCTGCCTCGAGGATCGGTTTCTCCTCACCCTCCTGGTTGATGGCATTCGGCACATACTGAGATTCCAGGCAGAAGCCGTTGCGTTTGTCATAGAATACCCCATTCTTTCCGGTAACCGGAGCAATGAAATTTCCGGCGTAGAACTGAACGCATGGCAGATCCGTGAAGGCTTCCATGGTGATGCCGCTCTCTTTGCAGGATGCGACTGCCATCAGCTCAATGCTTCCCTCGACAGCCTTGTCCAGGATAAAGTTGTGGTCGTAGCCGCCGGTCAGTTTGAGCTGTTCGAAATCTGCTTCGATCTCTGCTCCGATTGCTTTCTCGCTGGTGAAATCCATCGGGGTTCCCTGTACCGGTGCATGCTCGCCGGTCGGGATGGATGCAGAATCGATCACCGGGCTGAACTGCTCCGCTTTTAAGACAAGTGTCTGGTTCTCAATAGATCCGGCATCGTGGCCTGCCAGGTTGAAGTAGCTGTGGTTTGTCATGTTGACAACGGTATCCTGATCGCAGCTTCCCTCATAGTGGATTTCTACGGCGTTCTCATCGGTCAGGGTATACGTAACGGACACTTCAAAGTTTCCCGGGAATCCCTGGTCTCCGTCCGGGCTCATCAGAACGAAGGTAACGGCGCTGTCATCCGCCTCTTCTACGTTCCAGAGGCGGTAATCGTATCCGTCCGGGCCGCTGTGCAGGTTGTTGTTGTTCTCATTTTTTGCCAGCTGGTATGTTTTTCCGTGCAGTTCAAATGCTGCTCCCGCGATACGGTTTCCGTTTCTTCCGATGGTGGCTCCAAAATGGCTTCCGTCGGTCTCATAGCCGGTTACGGAGTCAAATCCAAGGACAACGTCTCTCTTCTTTCCATCCTTATCCGGAACGAGAACCGATACCAGATGTGCGCCGTAATCGGTTACACTGATTTCCATTCCGTTTTTATTGGAGAGCGTGTAGAGCAATGCTTCTTTTCCGTCTTTTGTTGTTCCAAAACCCTGTTTTTTCATGTTCCTTCTCCTTTTGGTTGTATGTAACGTATAAAAGAGAACCATTTTCATGATTCTCTTTTTTCTCTTTTGTAACCCCGGAATGCCGTTTCCCATACTTTGACTCCTAGCAACGCAAGCTAGGTGGGTAGCCGCAGTCACCATTTCTGCCTTCCACTGACGTCTGTTTCCAGGGTGGCCTGACATCCACATGACAATAATAAGCCTCCCGTTTAAAGTAAATGTAGGTTCAAAATAATGAGATCATCGAACATTCCAGGAAGTTACATTTTTCTTCTTTTCTTTTCACAATTCGGATTATACGCTATTTTGGTTCGCTTTTCAAGTATTATTGCACAATTACTCAAAAATATTCGAACAGCTTTTGTATTAAATGATAATACACACCATTCCGCCCCGGCTGTCGTTGACAATTTTCTGCATGGAATCCTGGAGTTTTGCCTGGCCATCCTCGGTGATCTGGGCGATTTTGCTGCGGATGCCGTCGTCAACGAGCTGCTCGACGGATTTGCCGAAAATGTTGGTATTCCAGATTCCCTCCGGGCTCTTTGCGCTCTCTTTGATATAGGCGATCAGATCCTCCGCCTGCTGCTCACTTCCGACGATCGGCGCAATCTCCGTCTCGATGTTGGCCTTGATCATATGAATCGACGGGCTCACCGATTTAATTTTCACGCCGTATTTGTTTCCCTGATGGATCACGGCTGGCTCCTCCAGCTGAATCTCCTCCCTCCCCGGAATCACGACGCCGTAGCCGCATCCGCGCACCGCATGAATCGCGTCCTCTACCTTGCGGTACTCTTCCCGCTGTGCCGACAGCTCGCGGATCGTCTGCACCAGATCATACTCGCCTTTGATCTCCACGCCGGCAAGTACACTCAGCATTTCATAATAATACTGCTCTTTCACCTCAATCCGCACCTTCACCGTACCGCTCGCAAGATCCATCGACTGCAGCAGTGTCTGGCTGACATACTGACTGGCAATCGCTGTTTTTCCGCCCACTGCATCCTTCAGGCGCGTCTTTTCCCTGCACATCTCACGGATCTTCTGCAGCAGCTCTGCCTTCAGCGGATGGTCATCGGCAAGAAGCTCCACCCATTTTGGAATATAAAATTCCATCTGCTGAAGCGGGAACTCATACAGCACCTTTTCGAGCATATGCAGAATATCTTCTTTGCGGAGCTGGTCGCAGTTCACCGCCATCGCTGCCACGCCGAATTTTGTTTCAAGCTCCTTTACCTGCGCTGTGTCTCCTCCCGGTACGGTTTTTTCGCATTCACAAGAATCAGGAAGGGCTTTCCCTGCTTTTTGAGCTCCGCAACGGTCCGTTCCTCCGCCTGCAGAAAATTCTCCCGCGGCAGCTCGCCGAACGATCCGTCGCACGTCACCATAAGACCGATCGTGGAATGTTCTGCGATCACCTTCTTCGTACCGATCTCCGCCGCCTCCCGGAACGGAATCGCCTGCTCGGACCACGGTGTTTTCACCATCCGCTCCTTCTCATTTTCCAGATTTCCCGCCGCGTCCGGCACCAGAAAGCCGACGCAGTCGATCAGTCGCAGCCGGATCGGATCGCCCTCCCCAAGCTGCAGCTCCACGGCGTCTTTCGGCACAAATTTCGGCTCCACCGTTGTGATCGTCTTTCCCTCCCCGCTTAAAGGCAGGGCATCCCGTACCTCCGCCTGTTCCTTTTCCGAAAGATACGGCAGTGCCAGCACCTCCAGGAAACGGCGGATCAGGGTGGACTTTCCCGTCCGTACAGGCCCCACCACTCCGATCAGGAACTGGCCCTTCGTTCGTTTCTGAATATCGCGGTATACTGAATATGCATCCATGCGCTATTGTCCCCCTTTTGATCTTTGTTGCTATGTACTGTTATATTCTATGAGCCGGCCCCCTCTCCTATCACCAAAACTGCACTGCCGCGCACGCAAAAAAGGCACCGCCGCCCTTTTTTCGGACGCACAGTGCCTTTTTTCTGTCACTTTCTTATCTTCAGCCTATGATCAGCTGTTTTTTCTCATGGCAGCCTCTACCACATGGCCGACCAGAACAGATGTGGTAACGGATCCTACGCCGCCTGGAACCGGTGTGATTGCCTCAACGATCGGCTCAGCTTTTGCGTATGCAACGTCTCCGCAGAGTTTTCCTTCTTCGTTTACGTTGATTCCGACATCAATAACGGTCTGGCCTGCACACAGGTAAGTATCATCTACAACACCTGCACGGCCTGCTGCTACGATCACGATATCTGCCTCTTTAACTACAGACGGCATGTCTTTCGTTCTGGTATGGCAGATGGTTACGGTTGCGTTTTTCTTTAACAGCATCATGGCTGCCGGTTTTCCTACAACGAGGCTGCGGCCTACGACAACGGCTTTTTTACCGGTGCAGTCGATGCCGTAGTGGTCGAGGATCTCCATGCAGGCCTGCGGAGTACATGGCGGGAAGCCCTGTTTTGTTCCGGCGAATACGCCTACCATGGAACCGTCTGTGATACCGTCTACGTCCTTCTCCGGGGAGAGTGCTTTGATGACTGCTGCCTCATCGAGATGTTTCGGAAGCGGACGGAAAATCAGAACGCCGTGGATGGAATCGTCTTTGTTTACTTTATCGATGGTAGCCATCAGCTCTTCCTGGGTAACGTCTGCCGGGAGAAGGAATTTCTCGTATGCAACGCCTAAGGTCTCACAGCGTTTGGTTGCTCCTCTTTCGTAGGAAAGGTCATCCTCTCTCTCTCCGACACGGATGATTCCGAGAGTCGGTTTTACTCCTTTTGCTTCCAGCTCTGCTACATTTGCTTTGATCTTCTCATTTAATGCTGCTGTTACTTCTTTTCCTAATAACTGTTTTGCCATTTTTTTATCCTCCGCTTTTCTTTTCGGTCAAAGAGAACTCCTTTTGCAACCCGCTTGCTGCCGGGAAGTTTCTCTGGCCGTTTGTTTTCAGGCTTTCAGTCTTCCCAGTACGTTCCGGAAAATCTCGTCTGCTTTTACGGTATAGACCGCAAGCATTTCATCACATTTTCGATTTAGTTCTTCTGCATATTCCCGGTTTTTCATAGATTTCGTGTTGATATATACATTCAGGGAAGCACCCTCTAAGGCTGCTTTGCAGAATGCTGCGCCAACACCTGCGTCACTGATCGCAAGTGCAGAACCTTTTGCTGCAAATTCTACGATCAGGTCGATTGCTTCGCAGCATTTTTCCATAATTTCCATTGGAACAGAGCAGGCATCCTTCAGCACAATCTCCATGACTCTTGCTTTTTCTGCCTTCTCCTCCTCTGTCTCGCGCGGCATGCCGTATGCTTTGGAGAGCGGTTCGAACACTTCTGCATCGCGCTCGATCAGGTGAAGCAGTTCGTCCTGAAGCGTGGTTGCTTTCGCCATCAGCTCTTTCATTTCCTCTTCGACATCCGCATATTTCTTTTTACCTACTGTCAGCGCACCAACCATGTTGCCAAGCGCTGTGCCGACAGCGCCAACCAGTGCAGAAGCTCCGCCGCCGCCCGGAACCGGTGCTTTGGAACCGAGCACGTCTACAAACTCATTGCAAGGTACTGTTGAAAATCCCATGTTATTTTCCTCCGCTTATTTTTTTCGATCCAGAAGCCATCCTGATGGCCTCAAACCATAACTATTTTGCAGCCAGAGCCTTCAGCATATCAATTGTGACATCTCCCACAACCGCCATATCCTCTCCCTGCGTAAATGCAGCCGGGAAATTGTCCGAAAAGAGGATCTGCGCGGACGGCGGAAACTCATCATCTCCTGCCCATAAAATCAGTCGTACAAAAAGCCCTTTCATAAACTCCAGCTCATATCCGACATCACCGGATGAAATCGCCTGAGCGCCGACACGTTCCATGATCTCACGGAATGCATCCAGCTTTCCGCCAAAGCCAAACGCAAGACGGAACAGGCATCTTCCCTGGAACTGTTTAAAATAAACTTCTCCCCACGGAATCTCCCGGTACGTCAAAAATTTTCCGGTAGACGGAGCAGCTCCGCCCTCTGTCAGATAACGCAATACCAAAATTTTTGCATTCGGTTTTTTCTCGAGTGGATACCAGCCAATTATCGGCGAAACGCTTCCATCATCTCCAATATGAAATACGTTGTACTCCGGCCACGAAATCCGGTAGGAAACACCCATCAGGGAAACGGTAAACTCCTGTTTTTCCGCATCATACGGAACGTCGCACCGGCTGGAAATCTCTCTTGGATCTGCATTCTGATACACTTCCAGATAATGCTCATACGGAATACGCTCTTTGCTGTCTTTTTCGTAATTTAAGTCTACTGCCATGTAAATCCAATTCCTCTCAAAAAGGTTCGCCACAATTCAAAGCAAAACCACATGTGTTTCACCTTGAATCGTAACAGCAAGTTCTGCTTCCGTTTTATGCTTCCACAGACGGGAACATCGTCGTGTCTGTGTGCGGCAGGAAGCACGCCGCTACAAATTCATCCATATAGGTTGGTACCGTAGAGAGTTCCAGATATGTCATGTTCCGGGCAACCTCATACGTTTTCTTCTCTGCTGCTGTCGATAAAAGCATTGAGTACGCACCGGTCAGGGAAGAGTTACCAATGTAATGGAATTTTTCCAGCGGGATGTCCGGAAACATACCGATGGTAACGGCATTTTTCATGTTGATGCCGCTTCCGATACCGCCCGCTACGTAAACCTCCTCGATCATGGAAACATCCATATCCAGATAGTTCAGCATCGTACGGATCGCTGAGAAAATCGCGCCCTTGGCACGGATAAAGTTGTCGATATCTACTTCTGTAATCTCAACGTCGCGGACGCTTCCGGCTTCCTCTTCAAAGGCGATGACATAGCTTCCCATGCCATATTTGTCGTGGCAGATCCGTCTGCCTTCCCGGATAAATTTTCCCTTCGGATTAACCATTTTCGCACGGAACAGCGCTGCAATTACATCGATGATTCCGGAACCGCAAAGACCAATCGGCTTCGTTCCCTCATCTCCGATAACATGGTACGAAGGTTCCATCGTCTCCGGATCGATCGTACATTTTTCAATCGCACCGTCGGTCGCACGCATACCACAGCTGATATCGCCGCCCTCAAAGGCCGGTCCGGCCGAGCAGGCACAGCTTACCATAAAGTCAGAGTTTCCAAATGCAAGCTCGCCATTGGTACCAAGGTCAATAAAAAGACTCATCTCCGGCCGGTTCCAGATCATGCTGACCAACGCGCCGGCAGTAATATCTCCGCCCACATAGCTTCCGATGTTCGGTGCCAGAATGATATGGGCGTCCGGATGAATCGCAAGATTGACGTCCGATGCAAACAGTGAGTTTGTTTTAAAGAAGGCAGGAATATACGGCTCCATCCGAAGCGGATCTGCATTGATGCCCATCATCAGATGCTCCATGGTAGTGTTTCCGGCAATCGCCGCACGGTAAATCTGCTGACTGCTGATTTTCGCTGCGCGGCACATGTTGGAAATCATCGGGTTTAAGGTTTCTTTGATGATTGCATTCTGCAGTCTTTCATGGCCTCCCGGTTTCTGGGATTCAATGATACGGTTGATAACATCCGCACCATACCGGATCTGTCCGTTTCCGGAAGAGGCTTTTGCCAGGATTTCTCCGCTCAGCATATCCACGATCAGTGCAGAAACTGTCGTTGTTCCGATGTCGACAACGAGACCACCGACCACTGCTTTTGCTTCCATTGGAAGCATATCGTATAAAAAGACGTCATTTGCCGTAACCCGGACGACACACTGTGCCTGAAAATGGGATTCCCGAAGGACATCCGGCATTTTTTTCAGTACAGAGTACGGAATCCGTACCCGTTCAAGCCCCGTCGCTGCCTGTACAGCCCAGGTTACTCTCTCGTTATCCGGCATCGTATCATCCAGAGTAGGCTCTTCCATTGAGATTGTAATCACCTGCATGCTGTTTTTCAATTCCAGGCCGGCGTCTGTAATTTTCTTTTTCGTATCTTCAAAAATTGCAATTTCACTCGGTGAACTAAGGTCTGCCACTTTCATGCGGCTCCGGTAAGCGGATGCAATGTCCGGCACTTCCACTTCAACATCGCCTTTGACGGTGCTGACGCACGCCAGTCTCCAGCCATTCTGATATTCTTCCTCAGAAATATGGCGGGTTATTTTGGAATCCAGCTCACCGCTCACAAGACGAACGCGGCATTTACCGCACGATGCGTTTCCGGAACACGGTGCATCGATCGGCACATTGCTCTTCTGCGCTACTTCAAGAAGGCGCTCACCCTCGGTTGCGTAGGTGACTACCGGTTCTCCTTCTTCAAATCGAAAGGTTACTTTTGCCATAATCTGTAAATCCCCCAGTCGTATATATTCTCCGCTTTTTTTATTTTTCCGCTTTTAGATAGAAAAACCCCTGATGGTGCCTCAGGTTTTCGCAAACGCTGCGGCACCATCAGGGGAAAACCTGCGAGATTTAAAGATTAAAGCTCCAGATAAGAATCTGCATACAGAGTGTTGCCTTTGAATACGTCACAGGATTTAATGGTCTCCATCAGTCTCAGGTCATTCGGGTTAACGATGGCGCTGGTCAGACCCTGCATCATAGCCATAGCTACAAGTGCGGAATCCATGATCGGACGGATGTTTTTCGGCATACCGTTGGAGTTGTTGGAAAGTCCGCCGGTAGAATTCAGTCCCATATCGCTGAACATCTTGATGCACTCAAGAACTTCCATCTGTTTGTCCTGCATTCCTTTTACAACCAGAAACAGCGGGTCAAACCACAGATCGGTCGGCTCCATACCATGCTCCATACCTCTTTCCAGAAGGGTCTGGCAGTACATCATACGCTCGTCGTTGTCTTTTGCAATTCCTTCACCGTTGCAAAGTGCAATAACGATTGCATCGTTTGCAGCCGCAAGGTCAACGTACTCGATTCTTCCTGCAGCATCTGCAGAGTTTACGATCGGTTTTCCTTTGGAACGATTGTATACAGAGATACCAGCCTCAATTGCTTTTTTGTTGGATGTATCCAGAGCCAGCGGAACATTGTCAAAATTGCTCTGCAGCAGCTCAACAGCCCACTTCATAATGTCCTCTCCATCATTTTCAGCCGGTCCGATGTTTACATCAAGGTAAACGGCACCAGCATCCAACTGCTGTTTTGCTCTCTTTAAAATTGGCTCTTCATCTCTTGCTGCGAATGCTTTGTTTACAGTAGGAGCTGTAACAGAAAGTCTTTCGCCGATGGTTACAAATTTTGCCATATCTCTTCTCCTTTTCTTTTGGGAATCCCCCATAATTATTTTTTCACGGGAGAAACTTCCGGATACCGGAGTTCCTCCCGGATTTTTTATGTATTACAGTTCTCCGTTTGCCTGCAGATCTTTCATGAATTTCACAAGCTGAACTGCCTCAAGCGGAGCAACGATTACTTCCCATCCAGGAAGTTTGGACTCAATGTCGCCCTTTAATACGGCTACTTTACCAGGAATGATAACTTTTCTGGATTTTACTTTATCTTCTACATTCTCTTTGAAGAATTTGGAGATAGAGTTACCGGAGAATTTACCTGCTGCCCAGGAAGTCAGTACGGAAAGTCCGCCGGCATCGTTGATTACAAGGTTAACCGGAACTCCGGATCTCTCGAGCTCTCCGGATACCAGGAAATAGGTCAGGGCAAAGTCTACTGTGGTCAGGCAGATCGAATTTTCATCTGCGCCGTTCAGCGGGTAGATGCCCGGCTCTACTTTCATCGGTTTCTGCGGATCGGTAAATACGTTCTGGCGAAGTCCGAATACCGGAAGTGCCTCTGCGTATCCCATCTCCTCAAGAACGATGATGGAACCGTATTTCATGGTGAACAGGGAAAGCAGTGCCTGCTGCATATATCTGTCGCCCTGTGCGATTTTTGCCAGATTTACAATAGACGGATAACCGAAGGTACGGTCTGTATCCTTTAAGGATGCACGTCTTACCTGTACGGTAGTAGCGAAAGTCTCTTTGATGGTCGCTTCTGTGGTATCAAGAACAAGGTTCTTGTTGCCGAGTTTCTCGATTGCTTCTACGGTGTCGTGAAGCTCATCAATGTTTGCGCCGCTAACGCCGAGAACAACGCCTGCCTCTGTGGCAAGTTTGCTCATCTCTTCATAGTTGGATGCATTTGCACCATTCAGGATCGGTTTGCCTGCTTTGCATACTTCCAGAGCAGCTTTTGCAGCATCTGCGTCTTCACAGCCAAGTACCAGAACTTTTCCGGTTGCTGCTGCTTTCGTTACAAGAGATACGTATTTGTCTACGCCATTTCCGGCATAGTTTACATACAGCATCTCTGCGCACATACGCTCACCGATACGGTCGTAATCAACTTTTTTGTCTTCTTCCAGTTTTGCATCGATCTCTTCGTCAGACATGCAGCTGCAGAGAGATACCGCATAACGGGTTTTGCTTACAAATGTTTTCTCATGACGATAGAGGACCGTCTCTCCGCCAAGAGTGTACTCACTGTCGCCGGTTCCGACTTTGATCGTCTTCATTGGCGGTGCGGTAGCTCGGAAAGCTGTGCCATAGCGTCGTCAGACATATATGGGCACGCTGAAATATCCATAGCGCCCTGTGCAACCTTCATGGAGAATGCCATACAGGTCGGACATCCGCACTCCTTACAGTTTTTCTTTGGGGTCATTTTAAAAATCTGAATACCTGATAATGCCATAATTCTTTATCCTCCTAATCTCTTCCTTACGTACTGATTACATCAGTTCCTGAATCATTTTGGAAATGGTTGCAACAGACTGTGGATGTTTGAGGATAACTGCATCAGAACCAGAAGCCAGAGATGCGGCTGCTGTCTGAATCTCCATAGAGACTCCTCGTACTTCCTGATTTCCCCATTCCGGAGATTCCTCTTCTGTTGCCATTGCCTCTTTTACATTCCATGTCTCAGAAGCGATTGGAGTAATAATTGGCATCTGCAGCATTTTATCGTCCTGGGATAATGCTGCTGCTTTGATACGGTCCAGTGTAGATACTACGTACTCATATCCGTATCCGACTGCTGCAGAACCTACGTTCATAACAATGCTGTCTGCGCTGACACCGAGCTGGGTCATAACAACATTCAGCTGTTTTGCAAGGTTGATATCTACAGCGGACTCAGCGCCGACTTTCTGGTTGTATGCCAGACCTGCGGCTGCACCAACTGCCTTGTAATCTTCTTCTCTTGCGGACATAACAAGAACGTTTCTTCCCTGAAGGACCTCTGCTACTTTTGTGAGCAGTTCGGAATCCTTCTCAACGTTTTTACATCCTTCTACAACAAGCGGCACGTCAACGGCATCAGCAACCTCTTTGACTGTCTCAATGAGTTCTTCTACCGATTTGTTCAGACCGTTCGGGTCTCCGCCTGCCAGACGAAGGCAGAGGAAATCTGCACCTTCCATAGCTGCTGCTTTTTTTGCAATCTCGCCCATGGTAGCTGCACCTTCATAGTATGCTTTTACGCTTTCCGGTTCTCCTTCCATACCAAGGTCTGTGATTTCAACGCCGACCTTCGGTCCGTTTTTGATTTCACCGTCGAAAGCATAGAATGGTAATACGTTTTCTCCGCCAAGAGTTACGGTTTTGTCTCCGCTGCCGATTACAACGGATTTAATTGCTGCATTAAACTTTTGTGGTTTGCGATTAAACGGCATAAAAAAAGCCTCCTTAAAAATAAAATTCCATACAGGCATATCTCCATGATTCCGCTTCATGGACACACCTGTTATTATTTTAACGTTTTTTCCCGGAGAATGCAAGATTTACCAGGATATTTTCCAAGATTTTCTGACAAAAAGTATCCGTTTTCTTTTCGTCAGCCGTTTTTTCCCAGAAAATCACTTTACAGCTGCCGGCATGTGCCGGAAAGGGCTTCCTCCTCCGCTTTGGAATCCCCTCCCAAGCCATGCCGGTCTGCTTATTCTTTCACAGGATAAGCCTGTAAAATACGAATTACATCATTGGATCCATGCCAAGTGCCGGATGACCTTTCTCGGTCAGGAATGCAACCAGTGTCTCCGGATCTTCTGCGATGGTCTCATCACCGATCATATCGGTAAAGTTGTCGATACCGTACAGCTCTTTTGCTGTTTCATTCAGTTTCTCTGCAACCTGCTCTTTCAGCTCTTTCGGCATCCATACGATACGGGCAACACCGCCTTCTGCTTTCATAAACTTCTTGGAAGCGATAAAGTGTTTGCCGTGTCCCATGAATCCAGGAGTCTGAACACCGCCGCCTGTCATGGAAGCCAGCTCGGAGAAAGTCATTCCCAGAGGAGTCATGCCTGCGTACTCACGGTTTGCGATGCAGACACCGTTGGAGAACGGCTCGATACCACAGATACACTCGAAGCATCCGCAGGATGTCATTGGTTTTTCCATGATGGAGTACAGAGATACATCATCAAGAGCACCCTGGGAAAGTTTACGAACAGCCTCGTTAACATCCTCGTACTCACCGATTCTCTCATCGATTACTTTTTCTTTTGTAATAACCTGGCAAGGTCCGTTCGGATCCAGCTCGTTGGTAGCTTTTGCATCCAGCCATGAAACAGCACCGCAAAGTCCGAGACGCTCTGGTGTAACAACACATACATGGCTCGGGGAGAATGCCTGGCACATGATACAGCTGTAGTATACCGGTACGGATTCATCTGTCATGGTAGACAGACGCTCGTCACGTTTGTCGAATACCGGGATTGCAATTTCGTGGCGGATCTTGGTACAGTCTTCCGGATTGGTGTAGATCTTAACCTGGCATTTGTCAACAACAGCCTCGAACTCGTTCTTCACCTGTGCGTACAGAACTTCTCCGAAGTGTTTTGCACGGAAGCCTGCGTTGAAAGCTTCTTTGCTGACACGGATACGGATCATATCACGCTGTCCGGTATGCATCACACCTTCGATGCAGTTCAGGTAGCTGTGGAATTTACGCTCAAATACAGGCTCGAAATCCGGCTGCATGCTCTTTCCGGCAACCTCAACAACGTATGCAATGCTGTGCTTGGAACCTACTTCGAACTCGTCGATGTCCGGTCCGATCAGCTCGATCTTGTGATCTTCTACTTCGGAAGCATCTTTTGTCTGAACCAGCTCGCAGCAGTCTACGCGGGAACCGTCAAACTCAACCTGCATATCACCACGGCGGATGATTTCACCCTCGAATGCAGATGCGAATGCAACCGGGATATCAATGTTGGTGATTTTGATCTTGATATCGCGTGCTTCCAGAGAAGTTGCGTTGAATTTGGAAACGTCCTTCTGGATAATAAGGCTCTTCGGAATAGCCGGAACGTCTTTGTCATCGTTTGTGATAACCGGAAAGCCAAGTGCAATCGCACCAGCGCCGCATGCAACGATCACATCATCCAGAGGAGCAAAAGCATTTACGAATGCCGGTACACGGTCTTTGGTGTAGGTCATCAGTGCGCCTGCATCGCCTGCAGTTACGTTACCGAAGATCAGGGCTGCACGGATTGCTACGGATACAGCATGGATAACAGATGTTACGTCTTTTCCAAGCGGGATGACACGTACGTTTGCGCCGGTCTTGTATCCCAGTTCCTGACACTGATCAATGATTCCGCCAACCAGTGTTACAAGAATACCCTGTGCCTGATAGCTCTTAACCAGATCCACGCCTTCCTGTGCGGTCGGAGCGCTTCCAAGGATAACAGCTACGCCCGGGATATCGCCTGTTACAAGCGGCACACCAAGCTCACGGATGATGGCATCGCTTAAATGGCCGTAGCACGGCTCATCATATGGTTTTGCACCGTCGATGTATTTAATTGCCTCGATGAACTCTGCGCAGAGTGCAGTTGCAACACCGGACATAAATACATCATTCAGCTGATTTTCTCTTGTCATCAGAGATTTTACCACGCCAAGAGCCTCTTTCATCTCTTTTAAGTTGGTAACCTTTACTCCTGTTACAGCATAGTAACACGGAAGTGCGTAAGCAGTGTCCGGGAAGCTGACTGCTTTTTCCTCTCCGTTTGCTGCGATTGCGGCATCAACGGCAGCTTCGGTAAGACCGTATACTGCATCATTTCCGCCAAATACTCTCTCGAATAATGTCATGTGTTTTTCCTCCTATCACACTTTTTCCATGCCAGGCATGTTTGACTTATCGATTTTTGTTTTTATTTTCCGTATCTCTTCTACTGCAGCCGCGCTGTAATCATATGGAGACGAACCTTCCCTGTCCGCTTCCATAATTTCCGGGTTGTAGTGGACCATGCCCAGAAGATCCTCCGGGGGGATACGGTCCTGTATGAATGCCTCATCTTTTTCGTCGCGTACTTTGTTTGCCACGACATGAACCTGATGAACGCCAAGCTCTTCGGCCAGACGTTTGACATTCTTATAGGTCTGAATACTTCTTGCACCCGGCTCGATGACTACGATGAACATATCCATGCCCTCCGTCGTTCCTCTTCCCAGATGCTCAAGGCCTGCTTCCATGTCGAGGATGACAACATCCCCTCTGTGAAGGACCAGGCTGTTGATGATTCTCCGCAGCATCACATGCTCCGGGCAGACACAGCCGCTTCCGGCCGTCTCCACGGTGCCAAGCGTCAGGAGTTTGACTCCGTTGTACTCTTTGCTGTATTTATCGGGAATATCACTTACTCTCGGATTTATTTTGTAAAACCGGTTGTCTGCACTTGCCTCGGTGCGCTCTTCGATCAGTTTTCTCATTTTGGTAATCGGAACGATCGAATCGAGGATTTCTTCCGGAAATCCAAGCGCAAGGCCCAGATTGGCATCCGGATCGACATCTGCAGCCAGAACCGGATGGCCTTCTTCTGCATAAAGTCTTGCAAGGGTCGCTGCGATGGTTGTTTTTCCTACGCCACCCTTTCCAGTTACTGCTATTTTCATTTTACACCTTTTCACTTCAAAAAGGGCGGTCTCTTTTTACGTCAGGGACCGCCCTGTCCTTTTTATACGCCGAGTGCGGCACGTTTCTCTTCGATTCGTGCGAGCATTGCATCGCCCAGCTTGTCGATGTCTTTTTCTACTGTGTAAGCTGCCTCAACCCAGTCGCGGACACCGTTGGTCAGAAGTCCTGTTACCTCAGTGGATCCGGATACGTACGGCTCTACGCCAAGGTAAGTATCGATACCGGTTGCTACAACATAGTTTCCGATGGAAACTGCTTTCTCAGACATCCACTCCGGAGCACATCCGACAACCGGAAGCTGGGAAATATTGACATTACCGATTTTAGCAAGTTCTGCTACAAGAACCATCATACGGGAGATATCAACGCAGGATCCCATGTGGAGTACCGGCGGGATATCAGCCAGCTCGCAGACACGTTTCAGGCCTGCACCGCAGAGATCTTTAGCACGTTTGTCCATCAGACCTGCTCTTGCTGCTGCCTGTGCAGAGCATCCGGAAGCAACGATGATAACGTCGTGCGCGATCAGCTTCTTCATCAGCTCGATGTGAGCGGTGTCCGGACGGACTTTCGGGTTGTTGCATCCTACCATGGCAACTGCACCGCGGATAACGCCGGATGCCACACACTGCCACAGCGGCATCAGAGTTCCGGTCTGGTCAACCTGGGAATTGGTTACTTTATCCAGAGTCTTAATGATGGACTCAAAAGAGTATCCCACGGTTGCTTTCTGCTTCATATGCGGGATATGTACCAGCTCCGGTTTCCGGTTTTTAAAGTTTTCAATTGCCATTTTTACGATGGCTTTTGCATTCTCACCTGCTGTTTTTGCGTTGAAACGAATGTATTCTGCATCCGGCATCTGCGCAATCGGGCTGGTGGTAACGAATTTAGTATGGAAACATTTGCTTAAAGGTCCAAGGGCCGGGAAAATACACTGTACGTCAACAACGATGGCCTCGCAGGCACCGGTCAGTACCACGTTTTCCTGCTGCAGGAAGTTACCTGCCATCGGCACGCCGCGGCGCATTGCTACTTCATTGGAAGTACAGCAGACACCTGCTACGTTGATTCCCTTTGCTCCCATTTCTTTTGCATATGCGATCATCTCCGGATCGTCTGCGTATTCGCAGATCATCTCGGAAAGTGACGGATCATGGCCATGAACGATGATATTTACTTCATCTTCTTTCATAACACCAAGGTTTGCCTCGGTTTCGATCGGCTTTGGAGTTCCGAACAGTACGTCAGAGAACTCGGTACCCATCATGGAGCCGCCCCATCCATCGGAAAGTCCGGAACGAAGGGACTGGCGAACGAGTGCTTCCGGAAGGGAAGAACATCCCATATGGGTCATATGAAGAGAACATGCAACCTCACGGTCAATCGCACGCGGTGCGATTTCTTCTCTCTCCCAGATTTCCTGTGTATGCTGCGGAGCACGTTTCAGGAATCTCTGTGTTCCGAACGGTTTACCATACTCTAAAAGAGCCAGCTCGGACATCTCATGTGCCAGATCATAGATATCTTTTCCTTCTGTCTCTACGCCCCACTCTTTTGCAATACGGATCAGTTTCTCCGGATCTTTTACTTTGTAGTTTCCGTTTGGATCAGCCTCATGCAGTGTGTGGCAGATCTCACGGCCATGATCGGAATGTGTTGCGGAACCGCCTGCTGTAAAGCGCAGGAAGTTACGTCCTACAATACCGTGTACATCGCATCCGCAGATTCCTCTCGGTGCCTTTGGTGTAATACGGCAAGGTCCCATCGTACAGATACGGCAGCAGGTTCCCTGCTCACCGAATTTACAGTGCGGGGTCTGGTTTTTTACACGAAACTGCCATGCGTCAGCGCCAACCTTTGCACCATTTTCCAGGAGCTCATTCGTGGCCTGTTCGAATTCTTCTACGCTTGTTAATTTGAATTCGCTCATCTTGTCCTCCTCAAGATTGTATTTTAATATTTTTATGGTAAAAACATCCTCCCATGGGGGATATTTTACTTTTGAAATATCCCTCCGTCTGCAGCGTGTACAAAGCGGAGGGCAGATTCTCTGTTTTTATAAATCAAGGTTTTCTACGATTTTCTTTAATGCCGCGCGTACCGGAGAGTCTTCCGGCAGACGTACGGTTGGTTTTCCGTCACAGTCATATTCATAAACCTGATCATCGTGCGGAACAACGCCAAGGAGAGTTAATCCCTGTTTTTCAATTTCCTCACGGGTTCCCTCATTTAACACGCCATTCGGCGCACGGTTTACGATCAGTCCTACCTGCTTCGGCTTCATATCGCATTCTTTGATCAGCTCCGCGATTCTCGCAGCGGCCTGTACTCCTCTTCTTGAGCAGTCACTGACCAAAATAGCTGTATCCATTCCCGGAAGTATACCACGGCTGATATGCTCCATGCCTGCCTCGTTATCCACAACCATGAAGGGGTAATTCGGATACAGCTTTGCAAGCTGATTCTGCAGAAGTCCATTGACGAAGCAGTAGCAGCCTTTTCCCTGTGTTCTTCCCATCACAAGCAGGTCAAAATCATCTTCCTCAGTCAGAGCGCCTGCAAATTTAAATTCCGCATAATCTGCCTTGCTCATACCTGCCGGAATCGGGTTTTTGGATGCCATCTCTGCACGGGCAATCTCCTCCCGGATATCTCCAAGGGTAGCTTCTACTTCTACACCGAGTACCTCATTCAGGTTTGAGTTTGCGTCCGCATCAACTGCAAGAACAGGACCTTTTCCTGACTCGCAGAGATACTGGATCAGCAAGCCGCATAATGTTGTTTTTCCAACGCCGCCTTTTCCGGCGACAGCTATTACGTGTGCCATAAAAATCGGATGCCTCCCAAATTCAAGTAATTAATTCATTAAACCAGTGTGCAAAGGCCGGATCTGTCGATGATTTCAGATACGTCTTTCCATTTATTCAGTGCATACAGATGAATTCCATTGACACCGAGTGCACGGTATGCATCAATCTGTTTTACGGTATATTCGATACCCTCTTCTTTGAACTCTGCAACTTTCTTGTCGTAGAATACGTCGAACGGTTTGCCCTCTGCATCTTTTGCTGCAAATGGGTTCGGGAACAGCCAGTGTCTGGAGATCATTCTGGAAAGCTCTCTGTCCATAACACAGCCGTTTCTGGAAAGTGCCATGTTGATGGTAGCTGCCTGATCCAGGATCGGCATAACTCCAACGTCTACCGGCATGGTGATTCCTGCTTTACGGATTGCATCGAGCCAGTATTTGAACTGCTCCATATCCCAGCAGAGCTGTGTCATGATGTAGTCAGCTCCGTTGTCCTGTTTCTGTTTCAGAACTGCGATATCAGACTCCAGACTTCTGCAGGAGATGTGGCCTTCCGGTGAACCTGCAACAGCGATTTCAAATTTGTCGCCGTAGGTATCACGTACGAATTTTACAAGATCCGTAGCGTAGTCAAAGTCACCGCAGGTTGTGGTCTCGCCAAGCGGAATATCACCGCGCAGTGCCAGCATGTGGTCTACGCCGTCAGCCAGATACTGATCCAGCTGTTCTTTAATTCCTTCTTTTGTGTTTTTGATAACGGTGAAATGAGTAACCGGTGTGGTTCCGGCATTTTTGATCATCTGACATACTTCACGGTTTGCTCCGACGTTTCCGCCGCCTGCTCCGTATGTACAGGAAATGTAAGACGGGTTGTACTTCATCAGGTGGTCGATGGTACCCGGCAGATTCTGCAGTCCCTTCTCTGTCTTTGGCGGGAACAGCTCAAAAGACAGAAGGGTCTTGTTTTTCATCTCTTCTGAAAGTTTCATAATTCAATTTACCTCCGCTTTAATATAATATATTCCTATTCTAAGTCCCGGTTCGCCTGTTCTGTTTGTTCCGATTCGCAGACCCCGGGGTCTTAAAACCGCTTTTATAGAATAACTGGTTCCGTCAACCAATTATCATTCACAGTCCAGCTCTACGATGCTGTTTGCAAGATCTACCATTTTGATCTTACCCTGCAGTCTGATCTCTTCGCCCAGGATGTCGCGGATGAGAACGTATTCTCCATCGACATCGATGCGGCTTACATTTTTACAGACAACTGTGTTCTCCGGATTTTTGTATACCGTTGCAAGGCACATAGCTTACGCCTCCTCTACTTAACTTCTTTCAAATGCTCTTTTACAAGCGTCAGTGCAAGGGACAGGCGCATATTGCCTTTCTGGAAATCGGATACTCCCTCCCTGATCTGTTTTGCGGCGTCCGCCATTCCGGCTTTTTCCAGTTTGTCGGCCATCTCGTCGAGTTCTGCTGCGTGATGTTCATTGTGCTGCAGCATATAGGTTAAAAGGGCAAGATTCTCGTCCTTGCATTTTTCTTCGGAACCGCATGCATTGCAGGCATGTCCGCAGTCTTCTCCCTCGTGATGATGGTCATGGTGATGATGGTGCTCGTCGTGAGCTCCGTGCGGAATGGGATTTCCATTCTCGTCATATAATAAATGCATAATATGGCCTCCTCTGTCCCCGTTTTTCTGCTCTGCCGTCCGTTTCGTCCGCTTTTGTTTTCCTGAAACGTCCTGCAGATTGTACAGGGAATGATAAATAAATATCAATTCAAACTTATTATACTCTATTTCATGCACAAAATCAATACGGCCTCCACAAAATTTCTGTACAATTCGCCGTACAGGCCGTCCTGGCATCCTTCTTTTTTCTTGCGTGGCTTGTTATTTTTTTCATTTCCCTATTGTGTTAAACTTTTTTAATATATTTGGTCTGATTTCTTTAAATTTTCATGTTATACTAAACATAATTATGAGAGAAATACGGCAGAATCTTTTTTTGATTCAAGATACGGAGGGTTTTTATGGCACTTTCTATTCCAACCATCACATTGAACGACGGCAGAGCGATGCCGCTTCTGGGGCTTGGCACTTACAAATCGACAGAAAAAGAGGCAGAAAAAGCAATTGTCACCGCGGCAAAATACGGCTACCGTCTGATCGATACCGCCTCCTCCTATAAAAATGAGGACAGCATCGGCCGCGGGATCCGCGCAAGCGGGATTCCGCGGGAAAACTTTTTTATTACCACAAAGGTATGGAATACCGCGCAGCGGGTCGGTGATATCGAAGGTGCCTTCAACCGCAGCCTCGACCGTCTCCGTCTCGACTACGTTGATCTTTACCTGATTCACTGGCCGGTGCCGGGCTGCTACCCGGAGACATGGCGCGCACTCGAAAAAATCCGCGAATCCGGGCGTGCAAAATCGATCGGCGTCAGCAACTTCGAGGAGCCGCACCTTACCGCCCTCTTTGAATTTTCCGGCATCATCCCGGCCGTCAACCAGATCGAATGCCATCCGCTCTGGAACCGGAAACCGCTCATCGCTTTCTGCCGTTCACATGGAATCGCCGTTCAAGCGTATGCGCCGCTCGCAAGAGGTCTTTATCTGAACCGTGAGATTATGCAGCAGCTGGCAGAAAAGTATGTACGCACTGAAGCGCAGATCGGCCTCCGCTACCTCGTCCAGCAGGGCATCAGTGTCATCCCGAAATCGACACAGCCGGACCGCATTTTTGCCAACGCGGATGTCTTCGACTTCGAACTTTCTGAAGCCGACATGGCGCTCATCGACACGATGGACGAACAGCTCCGCTCCGCTTCCATACCGGATGACCTGCTGTAACTGCGGATTCACAGAAAAAGCAGCACAGAAAATCTGTTTCTTTCCGTTTCAGATTTCTGTGCTGCTTTTTCTGTTTCTCTTTATTTCGAGGATACCATCCAGTCTGCTGCAGGTGCAGATCCAGTCCCCCATTGCTTCGGCTTCTTCTAAATCATGCGTGACCAGAAGTATCGTTTTTTCTTTTCCTTTTCTGCGGATATAGTTCATCGTTTTCTTTTTCGTCCCCGCATCCAGTCCCCGGAACGGCTCATCCAAAAGGAGGAAATCTGCGTCCATGCGCATGGCCCGCAGAACCGCCACCCGCTGGCGCATGCCGCCCGACAGTTCCGATACAGCCTGGTTTTCACAGCCCGAAAGGCCGAGTTCCTCCATCTCCTCCACAAGATGACGGAAGCTTCTTTTTTCTTTTCCAAACATGCGGCGCCTTACCGAGAGCTGGATATTGGCTGCAGCTGTCAGTTCTTCTGCCAGCCGCGGTTCCTGAAAAACCATACTTTTTCTTAAGGCTTCCAGTCCCCCGATTTTTCCGCCGTCCGCCTGCTCCAGGCCTGCCAGAATCCGCAGCAGGGTTGTCTTTCCCGCCCCGGAAGGAGCCATCAGACAGGTCACTGCTCCTTTTTTCAGTTCCATCGTAAGATTCGAAAAAATAACGTGTTCTCCATACGCTTTTTTCAGATGGCAGATTTCAATCGTATCTTCTCTCATTTCATCACCAGCATTCTTTTTTCCGCAAGATCCATTCCTTTTAAAACAGCTTTTTCGAGACAGAAGCTGACGTACACGATCGCTGCCGTCCAGGCAAAGAGTCCCGGTGTGTCGAGATATATTTTTGCCTGATACAGATGCTCTCCGATGGATCGGTTCGGAATGCCGATTACTTCTGCTGCCGTTCCGGCCTTCCAGCAAAGGCCGAGGGAAAGTGAACATCCCGTCCGGATATATGGGTACAGCTGCGGCAGGATCACCCAGCGCAGCCGCACCGGCCGCGGAACCTGAAAAACGTCTGTCATCTCCAAAAGCGCTGTGTCCAGTTCCCGCAGGCCGTTCCGCGTGTTTGTATACAGGATCGGAAATACCATCAGAAACGAAATCACAACCGAAAGATTCTTCGACGAAACCCATATCAGGATCAGAATCACAAAAGAAGCGACCGGCACTGCTTTCACTGCTGCAACCAGCGGCGTCAGGAGTTCTTCTGCAATGGAAAACCGACCGGCAAGTGCAGCTCCTGCAATTCCCGCCGCCGCACCAAGAAGGAATCCGGCTCCGATGCGTGCTCCGGAAAACAGCAGGGACTGCCAGAAGAACGGTTCTGTTACAAGCGTAAAAAGGCGTTTCAAAACAGCGGCAGGAGATGCCAGAAGGATCTCCTGCCCGACAAAAACACTTGCCGCCTGCCAGATCATAAGCCAGAACACGATCGGCCAGCGCTTCGTTTTTCTCTGTTTCTCTTTTTTGTCTTTATTCGGAATAATAGAAGTCATCTCCTGGAAGTTCTCCTCCGACTGCCTCCGGGTTCTGGTCTTTGAGTACACCGAGATAACCGGAAAGCTTCTCTTTCATCTCATCACCGGTGATGCAGACAATGTTGCACGCCGGAAGCGCTTTCTTTGCGACTGCCTCCGGAACAATGTCATAATCCCCGATCAGTTTTGCCGCCTCATCCGTGTTTTCGGTTACGTAGGATACGGATGCCTGGTAAGCTTCCATGAAGTCTGCAACTGCTTCCGGATGCTCCTTGGCAAAGGCAGTGCGCACAACGGTAACACCTGTCACCAGTGTGCTCACTGTTCCTTCGGACTCCTGGATTTTGTTCCATTCTTCGGTCAGGTCAAGTGCGGTGCGCAGCGTTTCTTTTTTCGTCTGTGCCGTCGTTACAAACGGCTGCGGCAGCATGGCGATTCCATCGGCATCTTCTGCAAGTGCTGCCACGCACTCGGCGTGTTCGCTCTTCCACTCGATCGTTACGTCCTCACCCGGTACGAGGCCGTTCTTTTCGAGGATATAATTCAAAGCATACTCCGGAGTTGCACCTTTGCCGCCCGCATAAATGGTTCTGCCTTTCAGATCCGCAATGGAATGTACGGTATCGCCGTCCTCGACGATATAAAGGACACCGAGCGTATTGACTGCGAGCACCTGCACGCCGCCGTTTGTCTTGTTGTAGAGTACGCTTGCAAGGTTCGCAGGAACCGCGGCGATATCCACCTCTCCCTGTACCAGTTTTGCGCTGACCTCATCCGGGGCAGCGGCAAGTTCAAACGTGTCCGCAGGTGACTCTTTGCTGTCGTTATCGCTCATCATTTTTACCATTCCCATGCTGGTCGGTCCTTTTAATGCAAGCACATGGACCAGTGTCTCATCTTCTGTTTCCGATGCCACTGTGCTGCTCTCTGTCTGCGTACTTTCTGATACTGTACTTTCTGATCCTGTGCTTTTTGTCCCGCTGCTCTCCGACTTTGTCTCTGTCTGGCCGCATCCTGCAAACAGAAGTACCATTGCAAGAATCGCTGCCGCAAAGCCCATCTTTCTTTTCTTTTTCACTTTTTTCTCCACCTTGCTGTTCTTTTTAGTCTACCAGCTTGTCCAGTTCTTTTACATATTCTGTCTGGCTGGAAATCTTGTGTTTTGCCTGCGCCGCATATTTGTTGACTGCCGCCTGCGACTTTTTGATTGACTGCATCGTGCCGGCTCCTGCCACGCATCCGCCCGGACAGGCCATGCCTTCGAGAAGATAACCGTTGTACTTTCCGGCCTTTGCCATTGTCAGCAGTTTCCGGCATTCCTTCAGACCTTCTGCATTTGCCATCTTGATTTCGCGGTCCGGGTATTTTTCACGGATTACATTTTCCACAGATTTTGCAACGCCGCCGGAGACAGCAAAGTTTCTTCCGTCCACCGATGCATCGCTGACGCCGTCCGGATCTTCCTCAAGTGCACTCACATCTACCTGGCGCGCATCGAAAATGCCCGACATCTCTTCAAACGTCAGAACGAAGTCCACCTCACTGCGGACAGACCGGCGCATGGCCTCCAGTTTTTTCGCCGCACACGGTCCGACAAAGACAACCTTCGCATTCGGATTGTGTTTCTTGATCAGACGCGCCGTCAGCGTCATCGGGGTCAGTGCCATCGAGATACAGTTAGCGTAATCCGGGAACAGTTTCTTCGCCATTACAGACCAGGCCGGACAGCAGGATGTCGCCATAAACGGCAGTTTCTCCGGAACTTCGTTCACAAAATCCTCTGCCTCCTGTGCCGCACAGAGATCCGCTCCGATCGCAACTTCAAAGACATCCGCAAAGCCGAGCTTTTTCATCGCCGCACGCAGTTTTCCAGGCGTTACTTTCGGTCCGAACTGGCCGACAAACGCCGGTGCCAGCGCTGCATAGACGCGCTCTCCCGACTGGATCGCACGGATTACCTGGAAGATCTGGGATTTGTCCGAAATAGCGCCGAACGGGCAGTTGACGAGACACTGGCCGCAGGATACACATTTCTCGTAATCGATATCCGCTTTTCCGTTCTCATCTGAACCGATGGCATCCATTCCGCAGGCTCTCGCACACGGACGCTCCTGAATGATAATAGCCTGGTATCCGCATACCTTGGCACACTGACCACATTTGACGCATTTATCCTGATCAATATAGGATCGTCCATTGGTGCGGTCCAGCGTAATGGCCTTTTTCGGACAGACTTCCACGCACGGATGTGCAAGACATCCCTGACATCCCTCCGTGATCAGAACCCGTTTTTCATGACAGGCGTTGCATGCAAATTTGATGACATTAATGAGCGGCGGTGTATAATACGTCTCCGCCTGGTCCGCCAGTTTGATATTGTCCGAGATCGGGGCGTGCTCTGCCGCGCTTCTGCACGGAAGTCCCATTGCAAGGCGAAGCCGCTCTCCTACAATCGCCCGCTCCAGAAACACATCATTTCTAAAATTTCCGACCTCACCGGGAATTACACGGTAAGGAATTTCCTCGATCGTCTTTTCCACCGGGGAGTCCACGTCATACGCCATTTTTGCAACTTCCGTAAAAATGGCATGGCGGATTTCCTGAATTCTTGTTTCTACTCCTCTCATTCTTTCTTCCTCCTGCTGTATTTTCCTCCGCATCTTTTCAGTTAAAATTATTCCGCTTTCTATTACTATACTTGATTTCGAAAGTATTGTCATCTTTTTCCCGTATTTTTGCTGAAAAATTTCGGTCTGCACAAAAAAAAGAACCTGCCGTCTCTGTATCATTTCACAGAAGTGACAGGTTTCTTATTTTTACCGCTCCCAGAGATCCGGGGCGAGTTCGTCTTTTTTCATACGCTGCATCAGTTCATCCACAGCCTGTTTCGGGTTTTTGTTTTCAAACAGAACCTGATTGACTGCCTGAATGATCGGCGTTTCGATTCCGAATTTTTCTGACAAGGTAAGCCCCGCTTTTGCGGAATAGACACCTTCAACAATCATTTGAACCTCATCCATCGCCTGCTGCATTGTTCTTCCCTGGCCGATCAGATATCCTGCTTTCCTGTTCCGGCTGTGTACGGACGCACACGTTACAATCAGGTCACCGATGCCGGAAAGGCCATAGAAGGTTTCCGCATGGGCACCCATCGCCGTGCCGAGCCGTGCAATTTCCGCGATCCCGCGGGTAATCAGAGCCGCTTTCGTATTGTCGCCGTAGCCAAGACCATCCGCCGTTCCGGCTGCCAGTGCGATGACATTTTTCAGAGCTCCGCCAAGTTCAATTCCCGTGATGTCCGGGCTTGTGTAAACGCGGAAGACCGGACTCATGAACACATTCTGCACATACAGTGCGCTCTCGCGGTCATGCGCGCCGACAACGATCGTGGTCGGCAGGCCGCGGCCGACTTCCTCTGCGTGGCTCGGTCCGGAGAGAACAACGACATTCGCTCCCGGCACTTCCTCCTCGATGATCTGAGACATCGTCATCAGGGTATCGGCTTCCACGCCTTTTGCCACATTGACGATGAGCTGGCCGTCCGGAATATCCGCCGCATACTTTTTACATGTGGTTCGCACGTACGGGGATGCTTTTGCCATCACAAGGATGTCCTGTCCGGAAAGGGAGCCGCGCACATCGCAGGTGAACTTCATTTCATCCGGCAGTCTTACGCCCGGAAGCTTCGTTAGATGCTCTCTGTGTTCCTTTAAGCTCTCAATTTCCTTTTCATTTTCCGAGCAGATCGTCACGTCATGCCCGTTGTTGCAGAGCAGGAGGCCGAGGGCGGTTCCCCAGCTTCCTGCTCCGATGATGCTAATCTTTGCCATATTTTATTTCTCCGACTTTTTGGATAAATACGTTTTCCGCTCTGTTCCCGCGATGAGACGCTTGATGTTTGCACGGTGCTCCCAGAAGGCAAGCACGGCAAGAAGTGCGATCACCACGTACATCTCATAAAGATACGGCGGTTCCAGCGCAAAGCAGCCCGCCTGTCCCATGATAACGGCCATTGCAAAAAAGACAACGTAAACCATCATGGAACCGAGGGAAACATAGTGTGTTACTGCAAGATTCAGGAAAAACAGCGCTGCACAGACCAGCGTGATTCTCCAGTCAAATGAGATAATCAGACCCGCGGTCGCAGCGATTCCTTTTCCGCCGCGGAAGCCTAAGTAAAACGGGAAGTTGTGGCCGAGAATCGTTCCGGCCGCAGCATACACCGTCAGCAGTTTCAGTATTTCCGGGTGCGATGCACCGAAGATCAGCCGTACCGTCAGGACCGCCAGAATGCATTTGATGCAGTCGCCGGCAAGCGTGATGGCGCCTGCTTTTTTCCCTAAAGTCCGGAGCGCGTTGGTCGTTCCTGCGTTTCCGCTGCCGTGTTCCCGGATATCAATTCCCTTCGTCCTTCCATAAATATATGAGGTCTGAAAAAGGCCAAATGCGTATCCGATCAAAAGGCATATGATCCGTACCATAACTCTTTACTGCTCCTTCTCTTTTCGTTCTCTGATGATGAATTTCAGCGGTGTGCCGCGGAAGCCGAACGACTCTCTGATTTTATTCTCCAGATATCGAACATAGGAGAAATGCATCAGTTCTTTGTCGTTGACGAAAATAACAAATGTCGGCGGTTTGACCGAAACCTGTGTCATGTAGTAGATTTTCAGTCGTTTTCCACGGTCTGACGGCGGCTGCTGCATTGCCATTGCCTCGGTCAGAATCTCGTTCAGGACACCGGTCTGTACGCGCAGGTTCTGGTACTGCAGAACCATGTCGATCGTCTCGAACAGCTTCGGAAGACGCTGTCCTGTCTTCGCAGAGATGAAAAGAAGCTCTGCATACGGCATGTAAGCCAATGTATTTCTTACTTTTTCGGTAAAGCGGTAGATCGTCTTGTCATCTTTTTCCAAGGCATCCCATTTATTTACCGCAATGATCATACCTTTTCCACGCTCATGGGCGATACCGGCAATTTTGGCATCCTGCTCGGTGACACCCTCGGTTGCATTGATCAGAAGAACGACGACATCTGCGCGCTCTACGGCAGATACTGTACGGATGATGCTGTACCGCTCCAGCTCCTCTTTGATCTTGTTTTTCTTTCGAAGACCTGCGGTATCGATGAAAATATATTCATTTCCATTGTGCATGATCGTGGTATCGATCGCATCGCGCGTCGTTCCGGCGATATCGGATACGATGACACGGTTCGAGCCCAGCAGTTTGTTGACCAGGGAGGATTTTCCGACGTTCGGTTTTCCGACAATGGCGATGCGCGGAATCTCGCTCTCCTCCTCGTTTTCCATCTCCGGATCAAAGTATCCTGTCACCTCATCGAGCATATCGCCGATGCCGAGCTTTCCGGATGCGGAAATGGCGTGCGGCTCTCCGATGCCGAGGTTATAGAATTCATAAACATCCATCATCTGACGGTCGAAGTTGTCGACTTTGTTGACCACCAGCACAACCGGCTTGCGGCTTCTTCTGAGCATATCAGCTACTTTTGCATCGGCATCTACAAGGCCCTGACGGACGTCAGTGATGAAGATGATGACATTTGCGGTATCAATGGCGATCTGCGCCTGGTCTCTCATCTGGGAGAGAATGATATCTTTGGATTCCGGCTCAATACCGCCGGTGTCTACCAGCGTAAATTTGTGGTTCAGCCACTCCACGTCGGCATAAATACGGTCACGGGTTACACCCGGTGTGTCTTTTACAATCGAAATATTGTCTCCGGCTAATACATTAAACAGGGTGGATTTACCCACGTTCGGCCGGCCCACAATTGCTACAATCGGCTTGCTCATACATTGTTCTCCTTCTGTGTATCGTCTCCTGGTTTTCCTCCACAACGGCTTTCACCAGGTCGCTGCCCGGCTCATCGATAATCTGTACCGGTGTTTTCAGGCGCTCTTCCACCTCTTCCACCGTCACATCGTCGAGAAAGACGTTTTTTCCCGAACGGAGCATGTTGCACGGAAGCAGCAGGCAGTCGCCAAGATCTCTTCCCTCTAACTGCTCCATCAGATCCTTTCCGGTAATCAGACCGGATACGGTAATGGATTCTCCAAAGAAATAGTTGATAATCGTGATAACCTCCGCCTGTACATTCGGATATTTTTCACGAATTTTCTGCATGTGTTTTTCCAACGACGGCGCCGCAGCTTTTCCGGTCGCAATCGTTACATGGCGGTGACGGTCGTCCCCTTCTCGTTTCGAAAGTTCTTCCGCAACCTCGTCCTCCAGAAGCCGGAGCATTCCCACTCCGTTTTCCAGCTGGATATAGCCATCGTAATTTTCCTCCTCCGGGATCGGCTCTCCCGCCAGCAGATACCATTCATCACCAGCATGGATAAAGTGAAGTCCCCACTGTTCATACAGCTTTTTCTGCCATTTGTGAATCGTGGCAAGAACTTCTTTTGCATCCTCCCTGGTAAACGGTTCCAGAGGCGCCAGTCCGTCGCGGTATTTCGAAAGTCCGACCGGGACAACCGAAACACTTTTCAGATGCGGCAGATATTTTGACAGATCCGAAATACTGCGCTCCAGCTCTGCGCCGTCGTTGTATCCCTTGCAGAGCACAATCTGTCCATTCATCTCGATTCCCGCCTCGTAAAGGCGCTGGACCTTCGGAAAGATATTGCCCGCAAAACGGTTGTGCAGCATTTTGCAGCGGAGCTCCGGGTTCGTTGTCTGGAACGAAATATTGATCGGTGCCAGATGGTAGCGGATAATCCGGTCGATATCGTGGTCGCTCATGTTGGTCAGTGTAATATAGTTTCCCTGCAGGAAGGACAGACGCGAATCGTCATCCTTAAAATACAAGGTGGGACGCATTCCCGGCGGCATCTGATCGATGAAGCAGAAAATGCAGTTGTTGCTGCAGGAACGGTACTGATCCATGAACTCGTTCTCGAATGTGATGCCGATTTCCTCGTCATACTCTTTTTCGATTTCCAGGTCCCATTCCTCGCCGTCCTTTTTCCGGATCGTGAGTTCCAGATACGTGTCGTTGGTCTGGAAGTGGTAATCGAAGACGTCCTCGATGATTTCCCCGTTCACGCGGAGCAGTTCATCTCCCGGTTCGAGTTCCAGTTCTTCGGCAATACTGCCCGGTTCTATTGTCTTAATAATGTGTTTCGTCTTGTTTTTCACAGATCTTACGTTTTGGCCTTTCCATTTACTTCTTTATAACTTCTCTTTGCCCAGTAAAAAGCGTGCTTTTTTTGCATACCTTCCGGACATTCATCCATTATAATAACAACAACCTGCACAAAAAGCAAGGATTCTTTCGTTTTTTGCTTGACGCGCCCTTTCCCAAGATGATATAAATAGGAAGTAAATGGTTTGTAAAAAATGTCGATTACTGGAGGTTTGTATGGCTAATTTAGATTTACTTGAAAATTCCATTCCGGTTGCTCCGTTAAAGCTCGCAGCTCTGCCGGGCAGTATGGAAATGGCAAAAAAAGTCGATTCGTATCTGGTTCAGTTCCGTAAAGAGCTCGCCGAGCGCCGCAACGGGGTTTCCTTTTCCGGATATTCCGAGGATTCTTTTCTGATTGACTGCGAGTGCCCGCGTTTCGGTTCCGGCGAAGCAAAAGGAAAGATCAACGAATCCGTCCGCGGTGCCGATCTTTACATCCTGGTTGATGTCTGCAACTACAGCATCACTTACAAGGTCTGCGGCTACGAGAACCACATGTCACCGGATGACCATTATCAGGATCTGAAACGTATCATCGCTGCTGCAACAGGAAAAGCACACCGGATCAACGTAATCATGCCTTTCATTTATGAAGGAAGACAGCATAAGCGCACCAAACGTGAGTCTCTCGACTGCGCACTTGCTCTGCAGGAGCTGATGAACATGGGTGTTTCCAACTTTATCACCTTCGACGCACACGATCCTCGTGTCATGAACGCAATTCCGCTCGGCGGCTTTGACAACTTCATGCCAACCTACCAGTTTTTAAAAGCCCTTCTTCGTTCCGTTCCAGATCTGACGATCGACAACGATCATCTGATGATCATCAGCCCGGACGAGGGAGCGATGGCGCGTGCCGTATACTTCTCCAACGTGCTCGGCGTCGATATGGGTATGTTCTATAAGAGAAGAGATTACTCCACCATCGTAAACGGAAAGAACCCGATCGTGGCACATGAGTTTCTCGGCGATTCCGTAGCAGGAAAAGATGTTGTCATCATCGACGATATGATCTCCTCCGGTGAGAGTATGCTCGACGTTGCAAAACAGGTCAAAGAGCGCGGCGCTGACCACGTCTTTGTCTGCACCACCTTCGGCCTCTTCACCGATGGTCTGGAGAAATTCGATGCTTACTATGAGAAAGGCTATATCAGCAAAGTCATCACCACCGACCTGACCTACCGTACACCGGAACTCGTTTCCCGTCCTTGGTATGAGCCGGCTGAGATGAGCAAATATATGGCAAGCATCATCGATACGCTTAACCACGACGTATCCGTTGCAAAAGTACAGTCTACGACAGAGAAAATCAATAAGCTGCTGGCAAAACACAGATAATCGATTTTGTGTCCGCCGGATGCATACAGCAAAAAAACGGATCTGTTTTTTCCAGGTCCGTTTTTTGATGCTTTCTATTCTGTTTTCAGACCAGGGAAAGGAATGCCGCGAGGTTTCCTCTTTTTCCCTTCGATGCACGGTGGGAATACAGGAAATCCGGGTTGCAGCAGGTGCAGAGGTTCGGCAGATGAATCTGCTTCTCCGGCACTCCTGCCGCAAGAAGGATCTGATGATTCGCCTCCCAAAGATTTAACTGGTATTTTCCATCTGGTTTTCCGCAGAACAGTTTCTCATGCAGTGTTTCCGGGAATGCTGCCCGGAACTCTTCGATCACGTCACCGCTCACCTCGTAGCATTCCTGGCAGATCGACGGGCCGACGGCTGCGATCACATCTTTTGCTTCTGTTCCAAACCGTTCGTGCATCGCATCGAGCGTTGCCTGTCCCATCTTGTGGACCGTTCCACGCCAGCCGGAATGTGAAAGTCCAATTGCACGGTGCACCGGGTCGACAAAGTAGAGCGGCACGCAGTCCGCATAGAATGTCGCAAGTACGACGCCCGGCTCGTCAGTGATCATACCGTCAATATCATGAAAATCGCGGTCTCTTGTCACGCCGCTGCCGCAGTCTGCTTTCGTCACATAACGGACCTTCGTTGTGTGTGCCTGATCGGAGGTAACAATGTTTTCCACTTCAAACCCCGCCGCCTCACAGAATCTTCTGTAATTCTCCCGCACATTCGCCGGATCGTCGCCGCGCGAAAAGCTGAGATTCATGCTGGAAAGATGTTCCTTACTCACCCCGCCGATCCGTGTGGAAAATGCATGGCGGATGCCCTCAATTTTCTCAATCGCCGGCCAGGTCAGATAGACCACGCCGTTTTCCGCCTCGTTGACATGCATCGTTTTTTTATCGTTTTGTTTCCATTGAATTGGTATCATAAAAACTCCTTTCCTACCAGCCGCTCCCCTGATAATAAAACGCGTTCGCATAGACGCGGATCTCCTCCGGTGTCTCTGCCACGACGTCGAAGCGGCAGGGCACATCCATCGGGATCTGGTGGAGCATGCGGTAGTAATCTGCTGTTTTTGAAATTTTCTTCTGTTTCTTTCCATCCACGGCGCTTGTCGGGTCTCCGGCTGTCCGGCCGGTGCGGTATTTTACTTCGATAAAAATGTATGTGTCGTCCTGTTTTGCGATCAGGTCGATCTCACCGAAGCGGCACCGGAAATTCCGCACCAGGATGTGATATCCCAGGCTTTCCAGATATTCTGCCGCACGGCTCTCCTGTCTCGTTCCTACTTCCCGCTGATTCAAATGCGATACCCTCTCCTTTTTTGATGCGGTGCCTTTACACGAAATGGCCGATAAACGACTGCCGGTGGATCGGTGACGGGCCGATTTCTTTTAAAGCAGCGATATGCTCTGCCGAACCGTAGCCCTTGTTCGATGCAAAACCGTAGCCCGGAAGCACCTTGTCGTACTCTTCCATCAGGCGGTCCCTTGTCACCTTCGCAACAATACTTGCCGCCGCAATCGAAACACTCTTGGCATCTCCCTTGATGATCGGCACCTGGCGGATGTCCACCTGCGGGATTTTCACCGCATCGTTTAAGAGCACATCCGGCTTCACGGAAAGCTTGCTGATCGCCTCCCGCATCGCCTCGTACGTTGCCTGTAAAATATTGATCTCGTCGATCCGCGCCGGGGAGGCATAGCCGATGCCGACGGCCACTGCCTCGCGCATGATCACATCGTACAGCTCGTCGCGTTTTTTGGCCGTCAGCTGCTTGGAATCGTTCAGATACAGGATTTTACTGTCGCGCGGCAGAATGACCGCACCTGCGACCACAGGGCCCGCCAGAGGGCCTCTTCCGACCTCGTCGATGCCGCAGATCCAGCCAAGATCCTCATATTTGTGCTCGTAGATCTTCATCTGTTCCGTGCGCTCGCGCTCTTTTTTTAAGGCCTCTTCCTGTTTCTGGTATTTTTGAATCAGATTTTGTACGCCGGCACGGGAATCCTCTTCATATTCCAGATAAAGGGCGGGCAGCTCCGTCTCCGAGCTGCCGCAAAAATTTCCCGTATGGCGGATATCGATTGTTTTTTCTCTGTCATCGTTGTTCTCCGCATTTTTTATTTTGATAAATCCATTTATTCCGGTTTTTCCAGCGTGATTCTGCCGAGCTTTCCGCTCCGGAAATCATCCATCAGAAGCCGTGCTGCTTTTTCGTAATCGAGCTCATTTCCCTTTTTCAGGCAGCCGCGCACACGCGCAATCTCACCCAGGATTTCCACACGATCCGTCATGCCTTCAAAGCCAAAGCGTTTCTCCAGCGTTCCCGGATACTCTGCCGTCAGATAATCGATGACGGACAGCGCCAGCTCCTCCACGTTCAGGATCTCATCGTTGATGGAACCGATCATCGCAAGATGCAGTCCCACCTGCTGGTCCTCAAACTTCGGCCACAGGATACCAGGTGTGTCCAGAAGCTCCAGCTGTTTGCTCAGACGGATCCATTGTTTTCCCTTCGTGACGCCCGGTTTGTTTCCGGTTTTCGCACAGGCTCTGCCCGCATACGCATTGATAAATGTCGATTTTCCGACGTTCGGAATACCGACAACCATCGCGCGGACCGGACGGTTCAGGATGCCGCGTTTGCGGTCGCGCTCGATTTTCTCTTTGCAGGCCTCCTGTACGGCGCTGTTAATCGCTTTCATGCCGGCTCCGGAACGGGAATTGACCTTCACAACAGAATATCCCTTTCCCTTGAAATATTCCATCCAGGCATCGTTTCCGCGCTCATCGGCAAGGTCCGATTTGTTCAGCAGGATCAGCCGTGCTTTGTTCTTTCCAAGTTCATCTATATCCGGGTTGCGGCTCGCTGCAGGAACTCTCGCATCGACCAGCTCAATCATCAGGTCGATGAGCTTTAAGTCTTCCTGCATCTGTCTGCGGGCCTTCGTCATATGACCCGGGTACCACTGATAATTCATGTTTCTTCTCCTTCTATGCTGCGTTTACACGAAACCGATTTTCTTCCACGGCGAAATCGTAAACCAGAGCTTTCCGACAATGCGGTCCGAATCCACGAGTCCCATGCCGTTGTGGCGGCTGTCCTCGCTGTTGTTCCGGTTGTCGCCGAGCACAAAGTACTGTCCCTTCCCGACCGTGATCGGCTCGGAGGCAAGTCCCGCGTTTGTGATGGCCGGAAATTCATCTTTTTCATTATAGACTTCCCCGTTGATGAGGATCTGTCCGTCTTTGATCTGTACCGTCTCGCCCGGCAACGCAATCACACGCTTGATGTGGATGCTCGCCTTCTTGTCCTCACTCGTCCGGAACGCGATGATATCCCCGCGTTTCGGAGAACTTAAGCGGTACCAGGCGGAGTCCATCAGCACACGCTCCCCCGGCACGAGAGTCGGCTCCATCGAGCCCTCCTGCACCACGACACTTCTGCAGAAAAACCAGGAAAATGCCGCCGCAAGAAGAATCACTGCGATGATTTCCAGATTCCATACAAACATGGAACGGATCTTTTTCTTGTAGAAATATTCTTTTACATATCTGGTATTCATACCCATAGTGTAATTCTCCGTAAGACAAAACCGGAGAAACACAATTGCTCATGTTCCTCCGGCCATCCTTTTAACGACTTATTATTTTACCAGCTCTTTCACTTTCGCTGCTTTACCAACACGGTCTCTTAAGTAGTTCAGTTTCGCACGTCTTACTTTACCACGTCTGATAACTTCTACTTTTTCAACGTTCGGAGAGTGTACCGGCCATGTTTTCTCAACGCCTACGCCGTTAGAGCTCTTACGAACAGTGAAGGTCTCTTTGCTTCCGCCGCCCTGTCTTTTCAGGACAACGCCTTCGAATACCTGGATACGCTCGCGGTTACCCTCTTTGATTTTACCGTAAACTTTAACGGTATCACCAACGCGGAACTCCGGTGCTTCTGCTTTTAACTGTGCATCTTCGATTTTCTTAATAATGTCGTTCATTTCTTTATCTCCTTTTTTTACCCTGGATGTTCTTAATGCCTTTTTGCAACAGCGGACCATCTCTTTACTCACAACAAGATATATTATACTATAATGCATCCGCAGATGCAAGTATTTTTTTCACTTTCCATTCGCCGCTGTACAGCAGACTGCGAAGCGCGAAAGAAAACCGCTGCAGGCCGTCCGCGGACGGTATGCCGGTAAGCCGTGCGACCAGACGGAAACCGTTTTTTTCCAGCTGCTCTTCGAGTTTTTCTTCCTCTTCTGAGAATCCGTCCGGGCACAAAAACACCAGCGGTGTTTCTTTTCCGGCAAAGCTGCGGATATACTCGCTCTTTGCTTTCATACCCTCCTCAAGCGTTCCCGGAAGCTGCAGAATCAGCAGATCATGGTCATCAAACAGATTTTTCTGTTTCCGGATCTTCTTTCGTCCGAGATCAAGGCTTACACCATAGCGTGTCATGCCTGCCAAAAGATCGTGCGCCCAGGCAGACGATTCCTCTTTTTCATTGCATGCGCAGGAAATCTGGAATGCATTTTCCAGAAGGTCCGGCCGCCGCTCGGCTGTCCGCACCAGGGATGCCTCATGACGCCACGCTTCGATCTTTTTGTGGTCACCGGAAAGAAGCACCTCCGGAACTTTTTTCTCGTGCCATGTCTCCGGTCTTGTGTAATGCGGATACTCAAGCAGATTGTCCTGCAGCGACTCAAACTGCGAAGATTCCTCGTTGCTTAAGACACCCGGCACAAACCGCGATACCGCATCCACCAGCACCATTGCACCGAGTTCTCCGCCTGTTAAAACATAATCCCCGATCGAGATATAGTCCGTTACCACTTCCTGCAGTACGCGGTCATCGATGCCCTCATAGTGGCCACAGAGCAGCACAAGATCGTCCTCAAGCGCCAGCTCTTCCACCATCGTCTGGTTCAGTACTTTTCCCTGCGGTGTCAGATAGACCGTGCGCGGCTTTTTCCCGATCTTTTCGGCTACCGACTGGTAGGCGCGGAACACCGGCTCCGCCTCCATGACCATGCCCGCACCGCCGCCGTACGGGTAATCGTCCACGCGGTTGAATTTATTTGCTGAAAAATCCCGGATATTCGTCGTCTCGAGGGAAATATAGCCGTTGTTGATGGCTCTTCCGAGGATGCTGGTGTGCAGCCCCTGCTCGATCATCTCCGGAAACAGCGTCAGAATATGATATTTCATCGTTCTTTACTCTCTTTATCAGTCAATCAGGCCCGGAAGAAGGTGAATCGTCATCTTCTGTTCATCCAGGTCCACATCCAGAATGCAGTCATGGATCGCCGGAATCAGAACCTCTCCGTGCTCTTTCGAATCTACAATATAGACGTCGTTCGCACCGGTCTCCATCACATCGCGGAGCGTGCCGAACAGTTCGCCGTCCTCGGTGTACATCTGCATTCCCTGCAGGTCTGCGATATAGTATTCGTCCTCTTCCAGCGGAATGGCATCCTCTCTCGTCACATAGAGGCTGCAGCCTTTATACCGTTCGATATCGTTGATGTTGTCAATTCCTTTGAATTTTACAATGGCAAGCTGTTTGAAAAAACGCACGCCAGTTACATGGAGTTCTTTTTTTTTCTTTTCCTGTATCGAGAAAAACGCGGTCCAGAGAAAGAAAACGCTCCGGATCTGTCGTCGGGTATACCTTTACCTCACCGCGTACGCCGTGGGTTGTGGTAATTACGCCAATCTGCAAATATTCTTCCATTCAAAAACCCTTTCCAACCAGTTCTACTGTGTATTGCGACTTGAGAAACACGCTTTGCGAGTTTCTCAAGTTATCGCGGCAGTCGCCAAGGTCCCGTGCAAGCACGGACTTTGTCTCGTTGCCCGCGTAAAGAAAGGAACCGGCAACAACTGTCGGTTCCTTTTCCTATCTTTTACTTACTGTAAAATTTCTACGACAACTTTTCTGTCGCTCTTTGAGGAAGCTGCTTTTACAACCGTACGGATTGCTTTCGCAATGCGTCCCTGACGTCCGATGACTTTTCCCATATCTGACGGATCTACTTTGAGTTCCAGCAGAAGGTCATCACCGCTGACGGTTTCTGTCACAACTACCTCAGATGGATGATCAACCAGAGATTTTGCAATTACTTCGATAAGTTCTTTCATTACAAGATACCCCCGTATGAATTATTTCTCGATACCAGCCTGTTTTAAGAGTTTGGCAACGATTTCGGTCGGCTGTGCGCCGTTAGCCAGCCATTTTTTAGCAGCCTCCTCGTTGAAGCTGATTGCGCTCGGCTCGCGGTTCGGATCGTAAGTTCCGATCTCCTCGATGAAACGTCCGTCTCTTGGGGATCTGGAATCTGCTACAACGATTCTATAAAAAGGAGCTTTCTTCTGTCCCATTCTTCTTAATCTCATTTTTACTGCCATTTTTCTTTACCTCCATTGTAAATTCATGTATTTATTTATATTTTTTCTTTTATGCTAAAAGGGAAGTTTGAATCCTCCTCTTTTACCACCCTTACCGACCATTCCGGTCATCTGTTTCATCATTTTTCTTGACTGTTCAAACTGTTTGATGAAACGGTTTACCTCCGCGATGTCAACACCGGCGCCTTTTGCAATTCTCTGCTTTCTCGACGGATTGATGAGATCCGGGTTTTCTCTTTCCTTTGGCGTCATAGAAAGTACAATAGCTTCCTTTCTTGCCATGTCTTTTTCATCCACCATGCTCTCAAGATCCTGGCCCTTCATTTTCGCGCCGACGCCCGGAAGCATATTCAGGATGCTGGAGATGCCGCCCATATTGCGCATCTGCTCCATGGAATCCAGATAATCGTTGAAGTCGAACTGCGCCTTCTTCATCTTCTGTTCCATGGCTTTTGCTTTTTCTTCGTCGATGTTTGCCTGCGCTTTTTCAATCAGGCTCATCACATCGCCCATGCCGAGGATACGGGACGCCATACGGTCCGGATAAAACTGCTCCAGATCCGAAAGCTTTTCGCCCATGCCGACATAGAGAATTGGTTTGCCGGAAACTGCACGGATTGAAAGTGCCGCACCGCCTCTGGTGTCACCATCTAATTTTGTAAGTACTACACCGTCGATGCCGACTTTATTGCTGAACATCTCGGCCACATTGACTGCGTCCTGTCCGGTCATAGCATCTACTACCAAAAGGGCCTGATCCACAGGAACAGCCGCTTTGATATCCTGTAATTCCTGCATCATCTCTTCGTCGATGTGCAGACGGCCTGCCGTATCCAGAATCAATACGTTAAAGCCGTTTGTCTTTGCATGCACCAGCGCTGCCTTTGCGATATCCACCGGACGGTTTTTATCTCCCATAGCGAACACTTCCACACCCTGCTTTTCTCCGTTGACCTGCAGCTGTTTGATCGCTGCCGGGCGATAGACGTCACAGGCGGCAAGGAGAGGTTTTCTTCCCTTGGCTTTTAACTTTCCTGCAATTTTTGCGGTTGTGGTTGTTTTACCGGCTCCCTGAAGACCTGCCATCATAATAATGGTAACTTCACTCGCCGGGCGCAGTGCGATTTCCGTTGTCTCGGAACCCATCAGCTTGACCAGCTCGTCATTTACGATTTTAATGACCATCTGACCCGGATTCAGTCCGTTCATGACGTCCTGTCCGACTGCCTGCTCCTGTACGGATTTGATAAACTGTTTTACTACTTTGAAGCTGACATCCGCCTCGAGAAGTGCCATTTTTACTTCCTTCAGCGCAGTCTTTACATCCGCCTCGGTCAGGCGGCCCTTGCTTCTGAGATTTTTGAAAACATTCTGGAGTTTCTCGGTTAAACTTTCAAATGCCATGCTCAAAGCTCCTCTAATATATCCGATGCAATTGCTGCAATCCGCTGCATCACATCTTCTTTCGGGGTATCACCGGATGGGTCTGTCAGCTTTCGGATCTCGTTTACATTCTCCCGGATCTGCACAAAGCGTTGTACCAGATGAAGCTTTTCTTCATACTCTTCCAGTGTCTTGTTGCAGCGTCTGACCAGATCGTGAACTCCCTGGCGGGAAATGCCCCGCGCTGCCGCAACCTCGCTCAGGGAAAAATCGTTGAGCACCACGTCCTCATATACCTGACGCTGATGTTCAGTCAGAAGTTCGCCGTAAAAATCATACAGTAATGTCTGTTCCAATATTTTTTCCATTGCGATCACCTTGGTTATCATACACGAAAAGGCGCAGGGTGTCAAGTATTTTTTCTTGACAGTTTTAAAATTTTTCTGATCCGTTTCAAAAGCCGCAGAAAGGGCGCATTTTCCGCGTTTTTTCGCAGAAAACACGCCCCTTATAAAGACTTTTGTATACCTACTGCAGCTCCGCAATCCTCGTCACAGCCACATAAATCGACTGAATTTTGTACCATGTCGGATAATCCACAATGCCGGAAACCGGCAGGCCGAACAGCCGCTGGAACGCTTCGACGGCGTCCTGCGTCTCTTCATCGAAATAGCCATTTTCATAGACCGTCGGAATCGATGAATACACCTCCGCAATCACGTTCAGCTGCTCCTGCATCTGCAGTACCTTGTTCCCGGACGAGCCGATGGTGAGGTCATACCCCGGCCAGGAGGACGGGATGCCGGAAATCTCCTCCGCCGTGTTGATATACATATTGTCTCCATAATAATTGCGGAGAATCTGAATCGTTGAATACCCTTGGTCCGCCAGGTTTTTGGACCCCCACTGGCTCATCCAGTTCGGGCAGCTCACACGGTTTCCGTCACAGTACTGCGTCAGAATCGGCTGTTTCACATTCGGGCGCGACAGGTAATCAGCAAAAATCTCATCGACCACAAGGGAAATGCTGTCGAAAATATTCCTGCCGTAAATCCATTTGTGATCGTAGGCCGTCGACGAAGTGATCGTAAAATCGTATCCCTTGTTGCGGTACCATTCTGTATAGACACGGTTCAGCGTAAATGACATGATTGCGAGGATATTCGCCCGGATCGCCGCATCCGGCCATGTTGCATAGATTTCCGAGCACGCCACGTTTTTGATGTAGTCGCGGTACCGCACATAATAGTCGCGTGCCGTGCTGTCGGTCGGCGCTCCGTCGTGGACGATGATATACTCCGGGATCACGACACGGGACAGCACAATCTCACCGCTCTCCCTCGTCGGCTTGATCTCACTTTCCGGAATTTTCGCCGGATATTCGCCGAACAACGTATGGTCCGGGATCGTCACATCCGCAAACGCTGCGCCCTCTGCCAGTTTGAGGTCCACCTGCTGGACGGACTGTTCTCCTGAAAGAAGCTCGGAGCCCGTCACTTCAACCAGTTCATACCCTTCCGCCTCCACTTTCACCGTATATTCGGAATACGGCTGATTCACATTCGGTTCCAGACTGTACTCGAGCGGCGGCGTCGCCAGATCCAGCGTCTCCGTTCTGCCGTCCCCGTCGGTAATCAGCTCCTCGATCACATTCTGCGGATCTCCCGTATACGAAACCGTCACCCGCGCCCCGGAAACAGGCCGCGCCTGGATTCTTGTATTTACCCGGATTTCCAGCCGCCCGCGGTCAGTCATTTCCTGCTGCATACGCAAATTTTTCATAAAAAAGCCCCATATCCTGCACTCCTTTTATGGTATGCAGAATATGAGGCTTTGTTGCTTTTCATTTTTCGATTTACAGGATCCGCTGGACGTCGTGGATCATGACGTAGACCATCAACGCCATCAGAAGCACCAGGCCCGCGAAGTGAACCATACCCTCCAGGTCTCGCCGGATTGGTTTTCTGCGGATGGCTTCTATGATCAGAAAGACAAGCCGTCCGCCGTCGAGTGCCGGGAGCGGCAGCAGGTTCATGACGCCAAGGTTTGATGACAGCAGAATCACCATGTTCAGCATCGTCATCACCGTAACCAGAACGCCCTGCGATTTTACATCATCATAGGCGGTTCCGATCGCATCCACCACGCCGACCGGGCCGGAAAGATCGTTCACAGAATACTGTCCGGTGATCAGCATACTGACGCTGTCAATGACGGTGCGCACCCAGTATTTGATCTCCAGCACGCTGTATTTCAGCACGCCGATCGGGGACTGTTTCTCCCGGAGCTGATACGAAAACTGTACATTCGCATACGTATTTTCAACCGGTGTCACCGTAATCTCTTTCGTCTTTCCGCTGTGCTCATACTCCAGCGTCACAGCGCTTCCATCGAAAGGATGCTCTGTCTGGTAAGCAGTAAAATCTGCCACACAGGTGATCGGCGCTCCGTTGATCGATACGAGCAGGTCGCCCGCGACAACACCCGCAGCGGCAAGCGGCATATTCTGCTGCACATACGTGAATTCCATGCCGCGGTCACAGTCATCGTAGTTAAAGCCCATCATATACCGCGTTGTCACCGTCGGTTCATATGTGATCGTTTTCTTTTCCCCGTCGGCCTTTTTAACCTCCAGCGTAATCTCATCCGTCGGCACACCCCGTACCGTCATCACAGAGTTCAGCTCTTTTCCGATGGAAATATGTCTTCCTTCATAGGAAGTGATGATATCTCCCGCTTCCAGGCCTGCCTCTGCCTCCGGCGAACCGTCTGCCACTTCTGTGACGCGCGCCGGGGAACTTCCCGCGTAACTGATCACAAAGATTGCGCAGAAAAATGCCAGAATCATGTTGAACACCGGTCCCGCCGCAACGACGGAAATTCTTGCCCACACGGATTTGCTGTTAAAGGTTCCTTCCCCCTCCTCTTCACCGTCCTCGCCGAGCATCTGGCACGCACCGCCGAAAGGCAGAAGTTTTAAGGAATAGACCGTTCCTCCTTTTTCTGTCTTTACCACCGTCGGGCCAAAGCCGATCGAAAATTCCGTCACGGTAATACCATTCGCTTTCGCCAAAAGAAAATGCCCCAGCTCATGGATAATGACGGTGATTCCGAAAATGAGTACGGCTATCAGGATTTTTACAATCATGCTGTCTTATTCTCCCATCTTATATCTGTTCGCAATCCATTCATACGTCTCCTGCTCCGCCGCGAGAATCTGCTCCAGCGTCGGATCGGCAATCGTTTTGTGTGCTTCCATTGCACCGGCGATCACGTCGTAAATCTCGAGGAAACGGATCTTCTTCGCGAGGAACAGTGCAACGGCGCGTTCATTTGCCGCATTGAAGACCGTCGGCATGGAGCCGCCCGTCCGGGACGCCTGCATTGCCATCGGAAGGCCGAGGAAGGTATCCATATCCGGTTTTTCAAACGTGATCTGTGTCAGCGCCGCAAAGTCGAGGCGGTCGCCTGCAAGGAAGCGGCGCTCCGGGTAATACAGTGCGTACTGGATCGGCAGTTTCATATCCGGTGTGCCAAGCTGTGCCATGACAGCGCCGTCTTTAAATTCTACCATGGAATGGATAATGCTCTTTGGCTGTACCACAACCTGGATGTGGTCGAGATCAACACCGAACAGCCATTTTGCTTCCATGACTTCCAGTCCTTTGTTAACGAGTGTCGCGGAATCAATCGTGATCTTGTGCCCCATCGACCAGTTCGGATGACGGAGCGCCTGCTCTACCGTTACGTTTTCGAGCTCCGCTCTTGTTTTTCCGCGGAACGGACCGCCGGATGCAGTAATCAGAAGTTTTTCAATTTCTTTTCTGTTTTCCCCGTGCAGACACTGAAAAATCGCCGAGTGCTCACTGTCCACCGGAAGGATCTGCACACCGCATTCCTCTGCCAGCGGCATAATAATGTGTCCCGCCGTTACCAGTGTCTCTTTGTTTGCCAGTGCAATGTCTTTTCCTGCCTTCATCGCCGCAACCGTCGGGCGGATGCCGATCATGCCGACGATCGCTGTCACAAGGATTTCGCTCTCCGGCATCGTGGCAAGCTCGATCATGCCGTCCATGCCGCTGCCGATTTTTACAGGAAGATCCTTCACTCTGTCACGGAGTTCTGCCGCTTTCGCCTCATCGCCGACTGCCGCAAACTTCGGATGAAATTCCCGGATCTGCTGCTCGAGCAGTGTAATATTACTTCCGGCGCTGATGCCGACCACCTCAAGATCGCCGTTGGCACGCACGACATCGAGGGTCTGGGTTCCGATCGAACCGGTTGAACCAAGAATTGCTATTTTCTTCATATTCCAGTTTCTCCCATCTGCTTCCCGTTTATGCTGTAGGGGAAGCTTTTTTAATGAATCAGAAGCACCGACAGGAAATAGATGATCGGTGCGGTAAAGATCACGCTGTCGAAGCGGTCAAGAATACCGCCGTGGCCCGGAATCAGCTTTCCGTAATCCTTGATGCCCTGATTTCGTTTGATTGCGGATGCCGCAAGGTCTCCGACCATGGAGATCAGCGCGCCGACACCGCAGATGATGGCGTATTCCACCATGCCGCCCTTTGTCGCAGCCGCATAGATGATGCCGAGCAGAATCGCTCCGACGACACCGCCGACAGCTCCTTCTACGGATTTTTTCGGGCTTAAAACCGGCGCCATTTTATGTTTTCCAAAGAGTACGCCGACACAGTATGCACACGTATCGCAGCCCCAGGAGCACAGGAAAATCAGCCATACATGGAATTTTCCGCCGTCCAGCATACGGGTCTGATATACATAGGAAAGCATTACGCCGACATAGACAATCGCAAAGAACGCCGGCATCACCTGATTGGCGTTGTATTTCGGATAAGTAAATACGTATACTGCCATCAGAAGCACGAGATCCAGGATCAGCGCGAGCATCTGGTACATCGGGTCATGAAGCAGCAGGGACAGATAGAAAATCACAACGCCCGCATAGCCCGTAATTTCCAACAGATTCCATTTATCTTCTCTTACCTTCATCACGCGGAACAGCTCTCCTGCGCCGATCAACGACAGGCACAGAACCGTCATATAGAGCACAGTTCCGCCGCTGCAGATCGTAAGCAGCGCCACAAGGACGAGCACGATGCCGCTTAACAGTCTTGTCTTAAACATCTTTTTTATTCCTCCTTCACGCCGCCGTAACGCCGGTCTCTGTTATTATATTGTTCGATGGCTTTTCTCAATTCCTCTTCGTGGAAATCCGGCCACGGAACCTCGGTAAAGTAAAATTCCGTGTAGGCCAGCTGCCACATCAGGTAGTTGGAAAGGCGCTGCTCGCCGCTTGTACGGATCAGAAGATCTGGATCCGGGATTCCGGCGGTGTCGAGGTAGCTCTCAAAACACTGCTCCGTCAGTTTTCCGTTCTCATCAAACGCATTCTCTGCGAGAGTTCCGTTTTTCACATCCTCGATCATGCGGGTCATGCCGCGCAGAATCTCATCGCGGGAACCGTAGTTCATTGCGATCTGGAAGTACATGTGATCGTAATCTTTGGAGCACTCCTCCAGTTCATGAATGCTGTCCTGAATATCCTGCGGGAATGCGCTCGGATCTCCGATGATTTTGACGCGCATCTGATTTTTATGTGCTTTTTTGATGCATCGTTTCAGATACTGGCGGAACAGCTTTAAGAGGCCCTCCACCTCGGCGCGGGAGCGTTTCCAGTTCTCGGTTGAGAACGCATAGACGGTCAGATATTTGACACCCATGTCTTTAATCACGTCACACATTTTTTCCAGATTGTCGCATCCGACGATATGGCCGTAGCCGCGCGGCATATTGCGTTTTTTCGCCCATCTGCCGTTTCCGTCCAGGATGATGGCGATGTGATTCGGCACTTTTAATTCATTATCCATACTTTTTTCCTCCGTAAACGATAACAGGCTGCCTGCAAATGACAGGCAGCCCCTCGTTTTCTTTGTATTACACGGTCATAATTTCTTTGGATTTTACGTCCACCATCTGATCTACTTCTTTGATATATTTGTCTGTTAATTTCTGGGTCTGCTCCTCGAGCTCTTTGATTTCGTCCTCGGAAACGTCCTCTTTGGCAAGTTTCTTGAACGCATCATTGGCATCGCGGCGGATGTTGCGGATGGCTACCTTTGCGCCCTCTGCTTTTTTCTTTACCTCTTTTACCAGCTCTTTACGACGGTCCTCGGTAAGCTCCGGGAATACCAGACGGATGACTCTTCCGTCATCGGACGGGTTGATGCCAAGGTCAGACATCATGATCGCTTTCTCGATCTCTTTTACCAGGGATGCTTCCCACGGCTGGATCTGGATCATACGTGCTTCCGGAACAGAGATGTTTGCCACCTGCTGCAGCGGAGTCGGTGTTCCATAGTAATCTACAGTAATGCGGTCCAGTACGTGCGGGTTTGCACGGCCTGCGCGGATGGTTCCGAATTCGGAATCGAGGCTTGCAATGGATTTGCCCATTTTTACCTCAAACGGTTTTACTCTCTCGTCGATCTGATTTGCCATATTAAATTTGTCCTCCTGCTATCTCTTATACGGTCACAGTTCTGCGAACTGTGACATTCGCAGCTCTCATTTAAAGTTTTGCTTCGCAAAAGGAGAGCTGCTCACACCTGAATCATTTTCTTACGCAGTAAAACAGCAAGTGTTTTACTGCTGAATTTTTATTAATTATACCGTTACTCTTGTGCCGTTAATTTTTCCGTTTGCAGCATTTACAATGCTGTTCTCTTCATTTAAACCAAATACCAGCATCGGCATTTTGTTTTCCTTGCAAAGGATGGATGCGGTCATATCTACCACTTTCAGATCCTTTTCAATGACTTCCTGAATGGAAATCTCGTCAAATTTCTTTGCATCCGGGTTTGTTTTCGGATCGCTGTCGTAGACACCGTCTACTGCTTTTGCAAGCAGAATCTCGTCTGCCTCGATCTCAATCGCGCGAAGTACGGTTGCCGTATCGGTTGAGAAATATGGATGGCCTGTACCGCCGGCAAAGAATACAACCATGTTGTGCTGGAAATATTTGTTTGCACGGTCTTTGGAAAATCCTTTTGTGAACTCTCCGCATGGAAATGGAGTCAGAACTGCGGTCATCATTCCCTGGGAACGGAAGATTTCTGATACATAGATACAGTTCATAACGGTTGCCAGCATACCGATCTGGTCTGCTTTGGTACGGTCGATATTTTCGGAACTGCGTCCTCTCCAGAAGTTTCCTCCTCCGATTACGATGCCGACTTCAATCCCCTGGTCTACCAGAGTTTTTACCTGTTTTGCCACTTTTGTGACGGTCGGCTCGTCAAAACCGGTGTGTTTCTCTCCTGCAAGAGCTTCTCCGCTCAATTTCAGTAATACTCGTCGTTTCATCTTGCATCCTCGTTCCTTTATGATATTTTTTCACAAATGTCTTGCATTTATGAAATGATTATACCATCTGTTCCCAAAAACGACAAGGGCAAAATTCGTTTGTGTTCCGCAGATTGTCTGCCGCTGCGAGAATCCGTCTCCACTGCAGATATTCCGTCGGCGTCCGGTGCAGATACGCTTTGAAAATCCGCTGACATTCCCGTGGAGAGAGGTGAACGCTTGCGGCGATTTCTTTTAAAGTGAGCGGCTCCGTCAGATGGTTTTCCACCCAGGACATCATCTCTTTGATGTGCATTTATACTCTTCGCCCTGTTTCTCGTCCCGTCGATCGGATACCGCGCCGGCTGCTTCTGCGAACCGACGACCTGGATCATCTGTTGTGTGGTAATCTGTATTTTTACATTCACCATTCGAAAAGAATTCCGCGATACGGCGGCATAAAAACCATAAAAAAATCTCTGTCGGAAGTTCAGACTCCTGACAGAGATTTTTTATAGATTCATTTTAGATCTGCGCTACGACAAAGATATCATAAATTGCTTTGATTGCTGTTTCAAAGTCGCGGTTTTCAACGCCAATGATGATGTTGAGCTCGCTGGAACCCTGATCGATCATCTTAACGTTGACGTGTGCATGCGCCAGTGCAGAGAAAATCCTTCCGGCTGTGCCTCTCGTTCTTCTCATGCCGCGGCCTACAACAGCGATCAGCGCCAGATCGGATTCAAGATCAATAGAATCCGGCTGTACGGCACGATGCAGTCCTGCGATAACCTGCTGTTCTTTTGCTGCAAACTCACTCTGATGAACAAATACCGTCATGGTATCGATGCCGGACGGCATATGCTCAAAGGAAAGATTGTTGTCCTCAAAAACACCGAGCACTTTTCTGCCAAAGCCGATCTCGGTATTCATCATGCTCTTCTCAACCGTGATGGATGCAAAGCCTTTCTTTCCGGCGATACCGGTGATGGTGAATTTCGGTTTGCTGCAGGTGTTCTCCACAATCATGGTTCCCGGATCCTGCGGTGCGTTGGTGTTCAGCACGTGGATCGGGATTCCCTCCTGACGGAGTGGGAAGATGGAGTCCTCATGAAGGACGGTAGCTCCCATGTAGGAAAGCTCACGCAGCTCACGGTAGGTAATGGTGGAAATGACTTCCGGATCCTTGACGATACGCGGATCGGTTACCAGGAAACCGGAAACATCGGTCCAGTTCTCGTAGATGTCAGCGTGTACGGCCTTTGCCACGATGGAACCAGTGATATCGGATCCGCCGCGGGAGAAGGTTTTTACGCTTCCGTCCGGTTTTGCGCCGTAGAATCCAGGAACGACTGCGTTATCCAGATCTTTTAAACGCTCGGAGAGCACTTCGTCAGTCTTGTCTGCAAGGAAGTTTCCGTTCTCGTCGAAGCAGATCACTTCTGCAGAATCAATATACGTATATCCCAGATAATTTGCCATCACGATACCGTTCAGGTACTCTCCGCGGGATGCGGCGTAGTCCTCTCCGGCTGCTGCGGCAAAGTTTTCTGCGATTTTTTCAAATTCCGGGGAAAGATCCAGGCTGAGGTTCAGACCGTCGATGATCTCCTGATATCTCGCTTTGATGTTCTGCAGTTTCTTCTTAAAATCTCTTCCAGCAACTGCAGTGCGATAGCAGTCATACAGCATATCGGTTACTTTCGTATCAGCAGAATTTCGTTTTCCAGGAGCGGAAGGTACCACGTATCTTCTTCCCTCATCTGCGCGGATGATGTCTCCGACCTTCTTAAACTGCTCTGCGCTCGCGAGGGAGCTGCCGCCGAATTTTACTACTTTCTTCATAATAATCTCTCCTTGCGTTCTTTTCGGATATCTTTCGAAATCTCGTTTTTCAGCCCGTCACTTTAACGTTAGAAAGCTGTTACGTACTAGATTAGAACAAAATCCCGTATGCGTCAAGAACTTTTTGGGCTGATTCATTCATTCCACAGATAAATTTCCGGTTTTTTCTCCATTTTATAGGAGAATGTCTCTCCAAGCCCGTAAACCGCCTGGCTTAATACGTACTCGCCGTTGTTTGCATAAATTTCGATCATATTCGGATCCACGAAAATCTCAAGAAGATCGCCCTCTTTTAACTGCGGCGTCTCGGCATGAAGCCATCCTTTTGCACCGGATGGATAGACATCCGTGCGGTCTGCGCAGACTTTTCCGCTCTGCCGCCAGATCTTATAGCCGCCGATTTCCAGGCTTTCACCCTCTTTTAATTCGGCGCGGATCATGGCACACTCTCCGCATGCCGAAACGAGGGAATCCGTCTTTTTGCAGAATCCGTCGCGGATCGCAGGCAGAACACGGAAGTAAATATGATCGTTCTGTACATCCACCACACGCGGCAGGCAGAACATGCCTTGCCATATACCATCTACCGGTTCCGGCATCCGAAGCCATGCGATGGAAATCCGGTTTCCGTCCGCATCCGTCATGGTCTGCGGTGCATAGAGGTCACCGCCGCAGTCCAGAAGCTGCCAGTTCTCCGGAAATTTCATTGTGCAGGTTTTTTCATCAAACTCAGGCAGCATACAGATCGCCCGATCCGCATAGCCGTCGGTGTCCTCGATCAGTTCCATCGGGGAGAATACAAAGACGCTGCGTCCGTTTACGTTAAAGAGATCCGGGCACTCCCACATCCAGCCGAGCTTCTGTTTCGTCGTCGCCTGTCCGGCCAGATGCCAGTGGGAAAGATCCTCACTCTTATAGAATAATGCCTCGCCCTTGTGATCCTTCGTCGTGCTTCCAAGCACCATATACCATGCGTCGCTTCCCTTCCAGACTTTCGGGTCACGCGTGTGCGTATTGTCGCCGATTTCCGGATCGGTGAGTGCCGGGATAACAACCTCCTTATCCCCGAAGACATCAAAATGCATGCCGTCCTTCGAAGTAAGGTGAAGCTGCGCCGAGGTAAAATCCTGATCAAGGCACTGATGAATATCCTTCGGATTTACCTGATTATAGTGAACACCCGTGTAAAAGAGATGCATCACGCCGTTCTCTTCTACTGCGCTTCCGGAAAAGCAGCCGTTCTGGTCCTCGGAAAGACTCGGGAACAGGGCAACGCCGACATGCTCCCAGTGAATCAGATCCGGACTCACCGCATGGCCCCAGTGCATGGTGCCCCAGCGCGGCGCGTACGGAAAATGCTGATAAAAAAGATGATACTGTCCCTTATAATAAATCATGCCGTTCGGGTCATTCACCCAGTTGCCCGGCGCTTTTACGTGTAATCTGTTTTTCATGTGTTTGATTTCCTTTCTGTCTCTTTCTTGTTGTCTCTGATAAGAAAAGCCGGAAAAAGAAAGCATTTTTAATTCCGCCCTCCTTTGCCCGGCTTGTTCTTGATTTCTATGATTTACTTATTTGACTGCTCCGGCTACGACACCGTTGATGATCTGTTTCTGCAGTGCCACGTACAGAATCAGGATCGGGATGACGCAGAGCAGAAGACCTGCCATGATGGTTCCGTAATCTGCGGAGTAAGTTCCGTAGAAGCTGTAGGTGGAAAGCGGCAGAGTCAGCAGCTTTTTGTCGGTCAGCACCAGGGACGGCAGCAGGAAGTCATTCCAGAATGCCATCGCATTCATGATTACCATGGTGGAAATGATCGGCTTTAACAGCGGGAACACGATGCGGAAGAAGGTCTGGGTGTGGGTACAGCCGTCGATGTAAGCGGCCTCCTCCAGCGCCAGCGGGATACTTCCGCGGATGAATCCGTGGAACATAAACACGGACATCGCCATGGAAAATCCGGTGTGCATGAAGATCAGGGTCAGTCTGTGGTTCAGAATGTTTAAGGTTCCGCCGTATACACTGACAAGCGGGATCATGATTGCCTGGAACGGAATGATCATGGATGCAACCATCAGTGCAAAGATGATATTGGAAAATACGTTGACATTACGCACGATGTAGTAAGCCAGCATGGCTGCGAGTACCGTAACCAGTACGGTTGCTGTTACGGTTACAACCAGAGAGTTCTTGAAGGCATTCAGGAAGTTCATCTGATTGAATGCTTTTACAAAGTTGTCAAACGAAAGACCTTTGATCGTAAACAGCCAGGAGAACGGGCTCTTGATGATATCACGTTTCTGTTTTAAGGAGTTGATGATAACCATGACAAACGGGAACATGAACGCACAGAAAACGATGATCATAAGGAGCATAGCCAGCGCGTCAGTTACTTTTTTCTTTGTTCCGCCAATTTTCTTCTGATTCATTATGCTTCAACCTCCCTCTTCTTGGTGGTGTATACCTGAATACCGCTGATGCAGGCTACAATGATAAACAGGATAAAGGCTTCTGCCTGGCCGACACCGAACTGTCTCGATGTGAATGCTTTCTCATATACGTGCATGGCTGCCATCTCGGTGGTTCCGTACGGAGCACCGCCGGTTAAGGACAGGTTGACATCGTATACCATGAACGCACGGGACAGGGTCAGGAAGAGGCAGATAGTAACGGAGGACATCATCAGCGGAAGGATAATGTTTTTCATTTTTACCCAGCCGGATGCACCGTCGATGCTTGCCGCCTCGAGCACGTCCTCGGAAAGTCCCATAAAGCCGGCGACGTAGATCAGGATCATATAGCCTGCCAGCTGCCATACTGAAACGAGCACCAGCGCTGCAAATGCTTTGTTCGGGGTAGAAAGCCAGGAAATTTCAAACAGGCTCCATCCTGTGGTCTCACCGATGCTGACGAAAACACGGGAGAATACGAACTGCCAGATGTATCCAAGTACGATACCGCCGATCAGGTTCGGGGTGAAAAATCCGGCGCGGAAGAAGTTCTGACCTTTGATGCCGCGGGTCAGGATATAAGCCAGTAAAAAGGCGATCACATTGACGAGAACAACAACCGCAATGACATATTTAAAGGTTAACAGCAGGGATTTCCAGAACTGCGCGTCGCGCATAACGGCTGCGAAGTTGGAAAGTCCTACAAAGTTTTTCACGCTGGAAACACCGTTCCAGTCGGTTAAGGTCAGGTAAATACCGTAGATAAACGGTACCATGACGACTGCCAGGAAGCAGAACAGGCCCGGCAGCGCAAATACACAGAAATCTTTTCCCTTGTTGCTTGATTTCATTTTTGTTCCTCCTTCATATCCTCCGGCTTACTGCTCATCCCAGTATGCCTGGATGGAATCTATCAGTTCCTCGCGGTCACTTCTTCCGGCCAGATATTTCTGCATTGCCGCACCAAGGACAGACCAGTGATCGTTCGGCACGATCGCAGATGCGTTGAATGCTCCGCCGTTCTGTACTTTTTCGTAAATGTCGCGGCTTAACGGATCGCTTGGCTCGTTCGGGTTGTTTTTAAACGGAGGGATCAGGCTGCAGGTCTTTACAACCATCTGCTGTCCGATCTCACTGTAAACCAGCCAGTTCAGGAACTCTTTTGCTGCTGCTTTCTGCTCGTCGGTAGCCACGATATCATCCAGCATGATCTGTTTGGACGGAGATGCCTGGATTTTGCTGTTGACGAAGTCGTCCGGATCATTGTTCAGGAAGTATGGAAGGAAACCGTACTCGTCGGTCGTCTCGGCTCCTGCCTCCTCAAGGTTCGGCCATGCCCAGTTTCCGTTGAACCAGAAAGCGGTTTTTCCGTCTGCCAGGTCAATTGCCATCTCATCGTAATCTGCGCCGAGTGGATCGCCCTTTGCTACGTTGTACTCTTTTAACAGGTCAAAGGTATTCAGGAACTCTTTCATGCGGGTGTAGTCCGGCAGATATAAGGTTCCGTCCTTCAGCTCGTTGATGACTTCTGCTGCACCGTCGGAGGTTCCGTTGTATGTCTCGTAGATGTACTGCAGCTGGTGTGCTCCAAGGGACCAGTCTTCTTTTGCCATGGAGATCGGATTTTTCATTCCGTTGTCCCGCAGGCTCTGGAGAAGTGCTGCGAAATCGTCCTGGGTTTTGATATCGGATGGATCGAACTCGGTACCTAAGGTATCTTCAATCACGCTCTTGTTGTAGATAATACCGCGGCCCTCGATACAGAGCGGGAAGCTGTAAACCTTTCCGTTGATTTTGGTCAGGTACTCTTCTGCCTCGCCGGTCCATGCTTCATTGCTTAAGTCGGCTGCTTTTTCTTCTGCCAGTGCAATGACATCGGTCGTATCCAGAATGGAAAGTGTCGGCGGGTTTCCGGAGTTGTAGAGGCTGACTACTTTGGTATAAGGAGAATCGCCGTCCGTTACCGGCATGATCTCAATATGTACGCCTGCTTTCTCCTCGAACACTTTTGCAATCTCTTCCAGTGCTGTCTGGATTTCTGCTTTTGTGTTCATGATGACGATACTCGTTCCGGAAAGCGACGTATCGTACTGGAAGGTATCGGTGGTCATGTCGATCGGCACTTCTTCTTTTACTGCGTTCGGGTCATCCGGATCGCTTGCGAAGCCGAAGGTGCATCCGGTCAGTGCAGAAGTAAGAAGTACGCCGGACATTCCAAGAGCTGCCGCCCTGGCACTAAATTTCTTTCTCATCACAATTCCTCCTGTTATCTCTGGACAGCGGGTCCTGTCCTTCGTTTTGTGTAACCGGTCAAGTAACCGGTTACTTTCATTGTCTTTATCATAGCATTGACAGTGGGTTTCGTCAATATTTTCTTTACTTTTCGTGATTTTCCATAATTTTGTTTTTGGCTTTTGTGGAACTTTTACAAAACCGGTTACTTAACCGATTCCCGCTTGTTCCGGCGGGCGAGAAATGTTATACTATCTTCATATATTATTTGTTTTTTTTCTGAAAGCTTACATGATTCACGCAACACTTTTGAAGGGAAGGACACTTGAACTTATGGCACGAAAAAAAAATGTAACCTTTAATGATATTGCACAGTACACGCATTTTTCCAAAACAACCATTTCCCGGTATTTCAACAACCCGGATTCCCTGACACCGGAAAATCAGCAGATCATTTCCGATGCACTGGATAAACTGAACTATAAAGAAAACAAAGTGGCAAAAATCCTCGCGAACGGACAGACCGAATTTGTCGGCGTCCTGATCCCGAGTCTCTCCATGAACTACTATTCCGAGATGCTGAATCAGATTCTTGCTTCTTATGAGAAATATGGCTATAAATTCCTCGTCTTCGCCGGAAACGGCCACGACGAGACGGAGCACCGCTACATTCAGGAGCTGATGTCGTACAAAATCGAGGGCCTCATCGTCCTCTCCCATACACTCTCCTCCCGCGAACTCTCCGATCTGCAGATCCCGGTCGTTGCAATTGAGCGCGAAGACCAGTTCGTCAGCAGTGTCAATACAGACAACTACCTCGGCGCGTACGAAGCGACTTCGCTTCTGATTCATAACCACTGTGATGTCCTGATTCATCTGAACTCACCGACCAAAGAAAATGTTCCTGCCTACCGCCGTCTCGCCGGTTTCCAGGATGCCTGTGTAAAGGCCGGTGTACCGCACAAGGTTATCATTCGGGATTTTGGACTCTCCTATCAGGAAGCCGCAGCACCGCTGCAGGAAATCTTTGACAACATCGAACAAAAATATGCCGGTCAGAAAAAGGGCATCTTCCTCTCCAACGATGATCATGCCAATATTCTTTTAAATCTTCTGATCCGCAAGTACCATACCCTGCCGGACGATTACGAACTCATCGGCTTCGACGGTGCGCCGATTTCCGAGCAGGCTATCTATCCGATCAGCACTGTCGGCCAGCAGATTGACCAGATTGCAGACGAGGCTGTTTCCCTTCTGGTCTCCCAGATGCAGGAACGGAAAAAACGCCACCCGGTGCCGCTTGCCGAGCCGGTTCACAAGACCGTTCCGCCGCTTCTGATCCGGCGTCAGACGACCACTTGATTTTAAAAGCAGATTTCTATCATAAAAATGTTTTTATCAAAAAAGTGTCATCCACCTGCGGGCTGTGTGCCCTGCAGCTTGTGGATGACACTTTTCTTATCTTCTTACTCTTTTTTAGTTCTGTCCGTAATAAGCATTTGCACCATGCTTACGGTAATAGTGTTTATCCTGTAGCTCCTGCGGTGCCGGCTGGATTCTCGGGTTGATGGTCTCGGCACGGTATGCCATTTTGGCAACCTCTTCGAGGACAACAGCATTGTGAACAGCCTCATGCGCATCTTTGCCCCAAGTGAACGGTCCGTGGTTCTTGCAAAGAACGGCCGGAACGGCTTTTACATCTTTTCCCATCCGTTTGAACTCATTGACGATCAGATGGCCGGTGTTTTCCTCGTATGCCTCGTCAATCTCTTCTTTTGTCAGGCAGCGCAGGCACGGTACTTCACCGTAGATGTAGTCTGCATGGGTTGTTCCGTAGCACGGAATGCTTCTTCCCGCCTGTGCCCAGCTTGTCGCATAGGAGGAATGGGTGTGAACAATGCCGCCGATCTCCGGAAATGCTTTGTACAGCTCCAGATGGGTCGGGGTGTCAGAAGACGGACGGTAGCGTCCTTCTACTTTGTTTCCGTTCAGATCCATGACAACCATATCGTCCGGTGTCAGCAGGTCGTAATCCACGCCGCTTGGTTTGATGACGAACAGACCGCTTTCCCGGTCAATCTCGCTGACATTTCCCCAGGTAAAGGTAACCAGTCCGTATTTTGGAAGAAGCATGTTGGCTTCGTATACTCTTTTTTTCAGTTCTTCTAACATTGTGTTGTCCTTTCTGTCTTTCCCAAACGATGGTTCATTTTAAGCTCTCTACTGCTGCACGCTCAATCGGCAGGCCTTTTTTGTAGCGCTCGGTGAACACTTCAAATCCAGCGACGTCTGCCGGGTCCGGATCCATCTTGGTTCCGGCATTTCCTGCGAAGACTTTTGCATCGAGGTAATCCTCGAGTGTTTCATTCTCTTCTTTGTTGATCATATAAGAAGCCAGCAGTGCGATGCCCCAGGCTCCGCCCTCTCCTGCTGTCTCCATAACGGAAACCGGTGCGTCGATTGAACCTGCGAGGATCTTCTGGCCGACACCTTTTGTCTTGAAGAGACCGCCGTGGCCGAGAATCTGGTCGACCTGCACATGCTCCTCTTTCATCAGGATATCAAGGCCGACTTTCAGGGCGCCAAGGGAAGTAAACAGGTTGACTCTCATAAAGTTTGCCAGATTGAATTTCGCATCCGGAGTACGTGCGAAGACAGGACGGCCCTCGTTGAAGCCGGTTACGTGCTCGCCGGAGAAGTAGTTGTAGGCAAGGAGTCCGCCGCAGTCTGCGTCGCCCTCCAGGGCTTTGTTGTACAGCTTGCCGAACAGATCATTCGTGCTGATTTCCATGCCGAAGGTCTGCGCAAATTCACGGAAGAGATTGACCCATGCATTCAGATCAGAAGTACAGTTCTGGCAGTGCACCATGGCAACCGGATGACCGGACGGGGTTGTTACCATATCGATCTCCGGGTATACTTTGGAGAGGTTCTTCTCCAGAACGATCATAGCAAAAACGGAAGTTCCGGCAGACACGTTTCCGGTTCTGACGCGGACGCTGTTTGTTGCTGCCATACCTGTTCCGGCATCTCCCTCCGGCGGGCAGAGCGGAATGCCCGCTTCCAGATTTCCGGACATGTCGAGAAGTGCGGCACCTTCTTTTGTCAGAACACCGGCATTGTCACCTGCGGTCAGAACGTGCGGCAGAACATCGAGTGCTTTCCATGAATATGCTTTATCTGCGACTGCCTCGTCAAATTTGGCAATCATGTCGGCAAAGTAAGTGTTGGTTTCAGAATCGATTGGAAAGATTCCAGATGCCTCGCCGACACCAACGACACGCTCGCCGGTCATTTTCCACTGAATGTATCCGGCAAGGGTTGTCACGTAGTCGATATCTGCCACATGCGGCTCACCGTTTAAGATTGCCTGATACAGATGGGCGATAGTCCATCTCTGCGGGATGTGGAATCCGAAAAGATCGGTCAGCTTCTCGCTTGCTTCTTCTGTGATATTGTTTCTCCAGGTGCGGAACGGCACGAGGAGGTTTCCTGCTTTGTCAAATGCCATATAGCCGTGCATCATGGCACTGAAGCCGATGGCTCCGACGCGGGTCAGGGTAATGTCGTATTTTTCTTTGACATCAGCTGCCATTTTGGTATAGGCATCCTGCAGGCCCGTCCAGATGTCCTCGAGGGTGTAGGTCCACACGCCGTTGTCATAGCGGTTTTCCCACTCGTGATCTCCGGATGCGATCGGGGCGTTGTCTGCGCCGATCAGGACGGCTTTGATTCTGGTTGAGCCGAACTCAATGCCAAGTGCTGTTTTCTGTTCGAGGATTGCTGTTTTTGCATCCATTCCCATTGTTTTTTCCTCCCTTGGGTTCTTTTCTATTTTTTCGTCTCTGTTGACAGATTTTTTCCTGCGGTGGATTCTCTTACGATGAGTTCCGGGGAAATCAGGCGTTTGACGCTGCTTTCTTCTTCCGGGACTTTTCTGATTTTTTCGAGAATGAGCTCTGCTGCCATCTCACCGAGTTTTTCCTGCGGATGGGCAATGGTCGTGATCCCGATCGGACTGCTCTGGCCGATCAGCGAGTTGTCGTATCCGGTGACGGCGATGTCTTCCGGCACGGAGATTCCCTTTTCTTCCAGCATGGAGATGACGGCGAGCGCGATCTGGTCGTTGTAGCAGACGGCGGCATCGACGGACTTTTTGCTGTCGAGCAGCATGGAAAGCATCAGGGACGGTTTGGTTTTCCGGTCTTCGGTGTGAAACCAGATGACGTTTTCGGGATCATACAGGATTCCGCTTTCCTGCAGCGCCTGCACGTAGCCTTTATGGCGCTGGGCGCCCTGGCTGTCGTCGGCCTTGAAGATGCCGATGATGTTTCGTCGGCCGGTCTCTAAAAGGTGCCGGGTCAGCAGATAGCCGCCTTTGCAGTCATCCATCAGAATGCAGGGCTTGTCTGCCATCTGGGGGTAGCAGCCCTGGATGAAGACATACGGGATCTGGTACTTGTCCAGCATTTCGTACAAGTTGATGTGGCGGCAGAGGATCTGGCTTTTGCTCGGCTCGATGATGAGGCCGTCGATGGGCTTGTCGAGGAGTTCTTTTAAGACTTTTTCTTCTTTGGAGCGGCTGTTGCAGGTGTTCTTTAAGATAATGCTGTAGCCGTTTTCGCTCAGCACTCGATCCATTCCCTGGATGAGACGGGGGAAGATGTAGTCGGACAGGTAGGTGGTGGTGACGGCGATGTTTTTTGAATTATGACGCTGGATTACGCGCTCGGAGCAGAAGGTTCCTTTGCCGTGCTGGGCGGTGATATAGCCTTCATTTTCGAGAAGAGCGAGGGCCTTTCGGACAGTGTGGCGTGAGAGGGCGTATTCCCGGGTCAGTTCGTTTTCGGAGGGAAGCTTCTGGCCGGGTTTTATGGTTCCGGAGAGAATCTGCTCTTTTAGGGCTTCCATCAGGGTGTAGTATTTGGCTTTGCCGGTGGTTGGTTCCATGTGATTGGTGATTCCCCTTTCTGGAATTTATAATACAACTTGTACGGTTGTTGTAACAAGTTGTATTTTTGTTGTGGGAAAGGGACGCTCAGGATATCGGGAGGGCGGGTGGGTCCAATACCTTAATGAGTGGACGGGGACACTTTCTTGCGGATGGCCTCTTCGTAGACGGTGCATTCTTGAGGACAGTGCATTCGCGGGACGGGGTCACCTTTTAGGAAATGGTAGCGGATGTAATAGAGGGTATCGTCTTCGCCGCGTTCCGAGAGCATGCGCAGCAGAAATTCGAGCTGCGAGAGTGTCTCGGGATGGACGAACCAGAGGTGGCCGATTCCTTTTTTGAGATACTGGTACGGCGCCTGATCGGTATAAGCGTCTCCGAGGTAGACGCGGGACGCGCTGATGCGATCCATAATCATCTCGGCGACGTAACGGCGCGGCATTGGGACGCCTTTGATGATGGTGTCACAATTGATACCGTAATCAATCCAGTATTCAAAATGATGTTTGTTGCGCCCTTTATGGTGCATCCAGGATTTTGACATGCCGGTGTCTTCGCGCTCGGCGTTATTGGGACTCCGGTCGCCCTGATAGTATTTCATGCCGACCAGAAATTCCGTCGGCGAATATTTCGAGAGGTCGTGGGTCAGTCCCTGCCAGTACAGTCCTATTTTGAAGCAGTACCGCATGACCCACATTTTGTGTGTGGTAATGGTTTTAAAGTGCTGCCATGCTTTCATCATTCTGCCTCTTCTCCTGCTTTCCTGTTAAAATTATGATACTGCGCGGCGGCACGATGACCGTTTTTGCGCTGACTTTTTTCTGATTTTCTTCTGTCAGGAAGACTTCCGGTGTGTTGGTGTCGGCCGTCAGATACCAGACCTTCTGCTCCGGGAGGGACGGCAGTGCCAGCTCATGCGGATTCCAGTGCATGTTGTAGGCAATATAGAGGTCGTCGTCCTTGTTGCCGTCTTTATCCTGGAAATAGCTTCCGCAGTACATGACGCCGATAAAACGGCATGTGTTTTCCATCTGGGAGAACCAGGCTCTCTGGCTGTGGAAGGACATATCCGGGCAGCCGTAGGATTTGTAGTCGATGAGGCGCGGCTCGCGTTCGCCGTGCAGCGCCGGATGCGCCTTCCGGAAGGCGATTGCTGCTTTTACAAAGGCGGCAAACTCCGGATTCCGGGCGGCTGCTTTCCAGTCGATCCAGCCGGTTTTGTTGTCCTGGCACCAGGCGTTGTTGTTGCCCTTCTGGCTGTTGCCGAATTCATCGCCGCCGTAAATCAGCGGTGTTCCCTGGCTTGTCATCAGCATGAGAACGGCATTTTTCAGCTGGCGGAGACGCAGCGCGCGCACAGCCGGTTTCCGGGTCACGCCTTCTGCGCCGCAGTTCCAGGTCAGGTTTTCGTTGGAACCATCCATATTGTCTTCGCCATTGTCCAGATTGTGTTTCTGTTCGTAGGAAACGCTGTCATACAGGGTAAAACCGTCGTGATCCGCAAGATAATTGATCACACCGTGTGTCTCCGGGCTTCTTCTCAGATAATAGGTGAAGTCGGAAAGGCTGCCCTCATCGCCTTTTAAGAAGCGGCGGATATGGTACTGGTAGCCTGATTGTGTTCCCCTAAATTCCGGAACCACGGGCGTTTTCCCTGATAGATCCGTGCGCCGTCAAAACCGAGGAAAATCAGTTTCGTCTTCCGAAGGAGTGCATCTTTGGACGCTTCTTCTGCCAGCGATGCATCGCCGACCAGATGGAAACCGTCGATCTGGTAGCGGAGCTGCCAGTGGTGCAGAACCTGCAGGGCAAAACCAGAAGGCGTTCCCGGGGCAAAACAGAATTCCATCAGGCATTCGATACCATTCTCATGCAGGGCATCGACCATCTCTGCGAACTCTGCGACGGCATCTGCGGATGCAGCATACGAAGCTTTCGGAGCAAAATACAGGGCCTTTGTGCCGTATCCCCAATAATTCACGCGCTTCTCTTCTGCCGGCGCCGGATATACATAGGCTGGCTCCGTAAGGGAGGTCCACTCAAAAAACTCGTAGGACGGCATCAGTTCTACTGCATTGATACCGAGTTCTTTTAAGTATGGAATTTTTTCGATCACGCCGCGGAACGTTCCCTTGTTCTTTACACGGGAGCTTCCGTCTTTGGTGAAACCGCGCACATGGAGCTTATACAGAATCGTCTCCTCATACGGCCGGTGCAGTGAGGTGGTGCGCATTACCGGGTACTCCGGGAGAAGGCAGCAGCAGGCGCCCTCTTCTTTTTCCATCGGTGCACCGAAGGTTTCTCTTCCTTCTACTGCTCCCGCATACGGATCCAAGCAGAAAGCTTCGTCCATCCGGTAGGCATACGAAAACTTTCCTACCGTCAGGCCTGTGATTTCCACGGAACTGATCACGCCAGTGCGCTCCTCTTCCGGAAGCGGCACGGTAAGAAACGGTTTCTGGTGACCTTTCCGGTACAGCAGAAGCTCTGCTTTTTTTCCATCTGATACTTCTACGGCAAAATTGTATCCGTCTTTCGTCGCCGATGCGCCCATTTTCTCCGGATTTCCCGGTAAAATTCGATATTTTCCTCTGTTTTTTGTCTGTATCATAATTCCCGCCCTTATTTTTTATAATTTGTTGCAATTGTCATACTATTAATGTAAATCATTTGAATAAAATTGTCAATTGACCAATGTTACCAATTGTTATACCTCTAAATCCAGTTCCACCGGGCAATGGTCGGAACCGAGAATTTCGGTATGGATTTTGGCATCTGCAACTGCATCTTTTAAGGACTCTGATACCATAAAGTAATCAAGCCGCCATCCTGCATTCCGCTGGCGTGCCTGGAAGCGGTATGACCACCAGGAATACGTCACGGTGTCCGGATACAGCATACGGAAGGAATCAACAAAGCCTTTTTCTTTGATCACAGCAAATTTTTCGCGCTCCTCTTTCGTAAAGCCGGCGTTTTTCTCATTTGCCTTTGCATTTTTGATATCCATCTCGGTCGCTGCGACGTTCAGATCTCCGCAGAAAATCACCGGTTTTTCCTGCTCCAGTCCTTTTAAGTAAGAAAGAAACGCATCCTCCCACTCCATCCGGTAGGCAAGGCGTTTTAATTCATCCTGTGAATTCGGTGTGTAGACGGTTACAACAAAGTATTCCGGAAACTCTGCCGTGATCACACGGCCTTCCATATCATGTTCTTCGATTCCGATACCATAGCGAACAGAAATCGGCTCCTCTTTGGTAAACAGGGCCGTGCCGGAATATCCTTTCTTTTCCGCATAATTCCAATACTGATGATAGCCGGGCAGCTCAAGGTCGATCTGTCCTTCCTGCAGCTTTGTCTCCTGCAGGCAGAAAATATCGGCATCTGCCGCCTCAAAGTATTCCTGAAAGCCTTTCTTCATGCAGGCTCTCAGTCCATTTACGTTCCAGGATATCATTTTTTTCATACGCAATTCATCTCCTTTTCCTTACAGTCTGTTCTCTGCGGTTTCTGTTGCAAAACGCTGGGAACCGACTTCCGTTTTCTTTTATTCCTCTTTCAGAACATACAGCACTTCCAGCGACGCATCCGACGGTCCGTGAAATTCGCAGCCGTCTGCTTTATACTGGCGCATCAGTTCCAACATTTCTCTGCTGTACCGCTCGCCCGGGCAGATGAGCGGGATTCCCGGCGGATATGGGGCTGCCATCTCGGCTGCAATTCGTCCTTCCGCTTCTGCAAACGGAACGGCTTCCTTCTCCGCAAAATATGCCTCGCGCGGTGTCTTTACCATCTCCGGCAGGCTGCGGAACAGCCACTGCTTTTCTGTAAACTTCGTCCGCCCCGTCGTTTTCCCGCTCTCTGCTGCCGAAATTCCTGCCAGCGCATCGATCAGCCGTGTGATATCTTCCTCGCTGTTTGCCCAGGTAATAACGCAGACCACGTTCTCCTCGTCGGCAAGCTCTGTACTGACGCGGTATTCCTCGTACAGACGCACCTGCAGATCGTAGCCGGAAATACCAAGTTCTCTTGCCGAGAATACAAGACGCGTCAGGTCGATCTTCCATACGCCGCACGTTCCTTCCATCTCGGTCCCAAGAACTTCGATTCCTTTGATCTTTGCAAGCTCCTGCCGCGCCCTCTGGCCGAGTTCCAGCGCGCGTTCCATTCGCTCTTTTCCGTGCAGCGCCATCCCGCGCCGCGCCGCATCGAGGGATGCCATCAGAAGGTAGGACGGCGATGTACTCTGTACCATCTGCAGATTGGCGGCCACTCTTGCCTCATCGAGACGGCCAGAACCGAGTGATAAGAAGGAGCTCTGTGTAAAGGAACCCGCCGTTTTGTGGATACTCTGCGCGCAGGCATCCGCACCACTTTCCAGTGCGCCGAGAGGAAGCTGTTCGGAAAAATAGAGGTGCGATCCATGTGCTTCATCGACAAGAAGCGCTGCGTTGTGGCAGTGACAGATTTCTGCGATCGCCTGCAGATCACTGCAAAGACCGTAGTACGTCGGGCTGACCAGAAGTACGGCTTTCGCATCCGGCGTTTCCGCGAAGGCTTTTTCGATCGTCTCCGGCGTTACGCCGCCCCACATCTGCCATTTCGTGCTGTACTCCGGCATCACATAAACCGGTGTGGCTCCGCTTAAAATCAGGCCCATCAGCACCGATTTGTGCACGTTTCGCGGAACAATGATTTTTTCGCCCTCTTTCACAGACGAAAGCACCATCGCCTCGTTGCCGCATGTTGTGCCGTTGACAAGAAAAAAAGTTTTTTTTGCCTTCCACGTTTCCGCCGCCAGTTTCTGCGCCTCTGCAATCACGCCCTCCGCGTGATGCAGATCGTCAAGCCCTTCTGCCTCCGAGAGGTCATACGCCGCAAGCGACGCTCCGTTTAACGTCTCATCCAGCCCGCGCTCAAACCGGTGTCCCGGAATACGGAAATAGGCCGGTGCTTCCTCCCGGAACTGTTGTAACGCCTCCACAAGAGGCATTCGATTCTGATCCATTCTGCTTTGTTTCCTTTCAAACGATTTCTGAATCTTTTTCTGAAGCGAAAGAATCCTCCCCGCACCGCTGTGCGGGAAGGACCCCCTTATCTGCATTTTTCTGTTTTATATGGTTTATTCTACCGGAGTAGTCCAGCCATATTTATCTTCCAGTTTACCCCACTGGATACCGGTCAGGGTATCGTACAGTTTCTGGGTCAGCTCACCGATCTTGAAGTCATTTACAACAACAGAATCGTCCTTGTATACAAATTCACCAACCGGAGATACAACTGCTGCTGTACCAGTACCAAATGCTTCTTCCAGTGTGCCGTCATGACCTGCTTTCATCAGATCGTCAACCGACAGATGTGTTTCGTTTACTTTATATCCCCAGTCTCTTAAGATATGGATCAGGGAATCACGGGTTACGCCCGGAAGAACAGTTCCTTCCAGCGGTGCGGTGTAGATTTCGCCGGCAATCTTGAACATGATGTTCATGGTTCCAACTTCCTCTACATATTTACGATGTACGCCGTCCAGCCACAGAACCTGGGTGCATCCCATCTTCTCTGCTTTTACCTGGCCTGCGATGGAACTTGCATAGTTACCGCCGCATTTTGTAAATCCTGTGCCACCTTTGACTGCACGAACATATTCATCCTCAACCAGGATCTTAACCGGGTTGATGCCCTCTGCATAGTATGCTCCAACCGGAGTGGTGATGATAACGAATTTGTAGGATTTTGCCATATGTACGCCAAGGCTTGCCTCAGTAGCGAACATGAACGGACGGATGTAAAGAGATGTACCTGGCTCAGACGGTACCCAGTCTTCCTGTGCTTTAACCAGTGCTTTGACAGCCTCTACAAACATCTCCTCCGGTACGCCCGGCATGCAGAGTCTCTCGTTGGATTTAATCATACGGCGTGCGTTCATTTCCGGACGGAACAGCTGGATCTTTCCTTCTGCTGTTCTGTAGGCTTTCAGTCCCTCGAACGTTTCCTGTGCATAGTGAAGTACCATGGTTGCAGGATCCATCGGGATTCCGCCGTACGGTACGATTGCTGCATCATGCCATCCCTGCTCTTTGTCCCAGTCCATGACAAACATATAGTCTGTAAAGTGTTTTCCGAATCCAAGATTTTTCTGATCCGGTTTTTCCTGTAAATGTTCTCTTTTTTCAAATCTGATATCCATTTTTTGCCTCCCCGGCAGTTGAGGATAAGTTTGTTCAGCTGCCTGTATATTTAGATTCAATAGTGATAGTATAAAACTGTACCCGAAAACAGTCAATAGAAAATACGACTAATTTTTCATTTTTTCGTTCTTATTTATTGTATCTTTTCCGTATTTTCCTGTATCAGCCGCATTTTTTCTGCTTTCCCGGCACAGCCATTGTGTTTTTTTCTATTATCTGTTAGAATGGCAGACAAGAACCTGATAAGACTTGAACACGAAAAAGGAAGGTAATACAAATGAGTGAAGAATTATTCAACAGCGCATCCTGCAGCGGAGACTGCGCAGACTGCGGCAGCGACTGCCAGGATCTGGATCAGCCGACTGTTACCCTGACACTGGACGACGATACCGAAGTAAAATGTGCCGTACTGACCATTTTCCCAGCTCCGAACCAGAAAGAGTACATCGCTCTTCTGCCGCTCGATGAAAACGGCGAGAACGAAGACGGCGAAGTTTATCTGTATCGTTACTACGAAGAGAACGGCCAGCCGAACCTCGACAACATCGATTCCGATGAAGAGTACGAAATTGCAGCAGACGCATTCGACGAGCTGATGGATACCGAGCAGTTCAACGAGATGGAAGAAAATTCCACCGAAGAGTAAGAATCACAGACTTTGAAACGATTGCAGAACCCGGCGGGAGACCTTATTTTCCTGCCGGGTTTTTCTCTCTTTTTCTCTCAAATTCCCATTATTTCTTATTTGTACAGCTTTTCTGCATCTCTCTTTAAGATCTGTTTCTATTCTTTTACAGACGTATAATATATGTGAGTAGCAATTTTCATGCCGCTACATTACATAGGAATACGAGGTATCTTTTTATGAGAGATAAAGATGTGATACAGCACATTCAGGATTTATGCAAAGAGCGTTCCTGGACTTATTACCGTCTTGCAAAAGAGGCGGACATTCCCTATTCTACCTTAAATAATATGGTAAACCGCACCAATATTCCAACCATCCCTACCCTGCAGAAGCTCTGCGACGCTTTCGGCATCACACTTGCCGATTTCTTTCTCGACGAGCCGGATGCCCTGCAGCTTACCGAAGGACAGCAGGAAATCATTACGCTTTACAATAATCTTTCGCTGGAGAAAAAGAAAATCTTAAAAGCTTATATGAAAGGTCTTCTGATGGAAGTCTGACTTTTCCGGCATCATAAGTATCACAGATAAAGAAAGTTCCGTTTTTTGTTTTTCTAAAACAGAGGCGGAACTTTTTTTCTGTCGATAAACTTTTCTTAAATTTTTCTAAAGCCCGGGACTTTTCCCGTATTTCGTTGTAGAATAAAGGACAACTGTTCACATATTAATCACAGAAGGAGTTACCCTTTCATGCTACAGATTCAGCATATCAAAAAAGAATACCGGACCGGGACGCTGGTACAGAAAGCGCTCGACGATGTGTCCTTAAATTTGCGCGACAACGAGTTTGTCGCTATTTTAGGGCCGAGCGGTTCCGGAAAGACGACGCTTCTGAATATCATCGGCGGCCTCGACCGCTACGACAGCGGCGATCTGATCATCAACGGCATTTCCACGAAAAAGTATAAGGACCGCGACTGGGATCCTACCGGAACCACACGATCGGCTTTGTCTTCCAGAGCTACAACCTGATCCCGCACCAGACCATCCTTGCAAACGTAGAGCTGGCGCTTACCATTTCCGGTGTTTCCAAAGAGGTGCGGCGCAAAAAAGCAATCGCGGCACTTGAAAAGGTCGGTCTTGGAAAACAGCTCCACAAGCGGCCGAGCCAGATGTCCGGCGGTCAGATGCAGCGTGTCGCCATCGCCCGCGCTCTTGTCAATGATCCGGAAATTCTGCTTGCCGATGAGCCGACCGGCGCGCTCGATTCCGACACCAGTATTCAGGTCATGGACCTGCTGCAGGAAGTTGCCAAAGAACGCCTTGTCGTCATGGTCACACACAATCCGGAGCTCGCCGAGCTTTACGCCAACCGGATCGTCACCCTGCGTGACGGTGTGATCTGCTCCGACACGAACCCGTTTGAGCCGGATTCCGAAACCCTGCTTCCGCCCAAACACAAAAACATGGGCAAATCGTCGATGTCCTTTCTGACGGCGCTCTCCTTAAGTTTTAATAACCTGCGCACCAAGAAAGCGCGGACCTTGCTCACCTCGTTTGCCGGCTCAATCGGCATCATCGGCATTGCACTGATTCTGGCACTCTCCTCTGGTGTCAACGAGTATATTCAGAATATGGAAGAGGAAACTCTCTCCGAATATCCTCTTCAGATCCAGAGCACCGGCTTTGACCTCACTTCGATGATGGTCGGCTCACAGAATGCCGGCAAAGACTCAAAAGATTCCGGCAAAAAGAATGAAATCAAAGTCCAGGAAGTCGTGACCAACATGTTCTCCACCATGAACTCCAACGATCTCGCTTCCCTGAAAAAGTACCTTGACGGCGGTGCGGACGGCATTTCCGACTACACAAATGCCATCGAATATTCCTACTCCGTCACGCCGCAGATCTACCGCGAAAACGGCGATTCCATCCGCCAGGTGCACCCGGACCAGTCGTTCCGCTCGCTCGGCCTTGGCGCAAGCTCCAACAGCATCATGTCATCCATGATGAGCACCAACGTCTTTTACGAGATGCCGGACACCGCTTCCCTGTACGAGAACCAGTACGACTTAAAAGCCGGACACTGGCCGGAAAACTATAACGAATGTGTGCTTGTCCTCACTTCCGACGGCGGAATGAGTGATTTTCTGCTCTACACCCTGGGGCTCCGCGATGCACTCGAGCTGGATGAGATGGTCCGCCAGTTTTTAAATGAAGAAACCGTCGAGACCCCTTCCTCCATCGGCACGTATTCCTACGATGATATCCTCGGCACCACGTTCCGTCTTGTGAACAGCGCCGACTGCTACGAATACGACAGTCAGTATCAGGTCTGGAAAGATAAAAGCGACAACGAAGACTATATGAAAAAGCTCGTTGCCAACGGCGAAAAGCTCACAATCACCGGTATTGTCCAGCCGTCCCCTGACTCTGCCGCCTCTGCCCTGACCGCCGGCATCAATTACCCGGCATCGCTGACCCGCCACGTTGTGGAGGAAGCAAAGAAATCCGAGATTGTGAAACAGCAGATGGCGGACTCCTCCATCGATGTCTTTACGAATCAGGAATTCGGCACCGTGGATCAGAACAGCGGTCTTGATATGGATTCCTTTATCACTGTCGATGAGGACAAGCTGCAGAACGCTTTCCAGTTCGACGATTCCGCACTCTCCGGTGCTTTTTCCGGTGATTCCATGAACCTTGATTTTTCCAGTGCCTTTGCGGACGCCGGAAGCAGCATGGATCTCGCGGGTGCGATTGACCTCAGTCAGATCTCTCTTAATTTCGACGGACTGCCGCAGCTTGATCTTGGCCAGATTTTATCCGGGCTTACTCTCAATGTCAGTGAAGACGGCATGCAGGAACTGGCTTCCAGCCTCATGGAGGGCTATCAGGGCTACGCCTCGGAGCACCCGGAGGCGGATTATTCCCATTTACAGGAGGATTTCGTCTCCTACATCAATTCCACGGAAGCACAGGAAATCCTGCGGCGCCACATCCAGACCATCATTGCAGGCGGCGGTGTTTCCATTACACAGGAACAGATCCAGGAACTCATTCAGCGGATCTTCAAAGGGTATCAGGCATACCTGATCAAGATGGGCTACACCGACCCGGAACAGTTTGATGCTTATCTTGCGGAGTATCTGCAGACCGAAGAAGCTGTTCAGATCATCAACGACTGGATTTCCGAGGTGATGCAGAACAACGGCAATATCGAAATTACATCCGACCAGCTCACTGCGCTTGCGACGGAGCTTTCCAACGGTTATCTCGCTTACGTGAAGGAGAACGGCCTGCCGGATCCGACGGAGATGGGCCAGCACTTTATCGCCTATCTGAACACGGCGGACGGCCAGCAGCGGCTGAACAGCGGTATCACAAAAATCGTCGATCTCGACGGACTGCAGTCCCAGGTTTCTTCTGCGCTCACAAACTACATGGCAGGCGTTATGGGAAGCTACTCCGCTTCTGTCGCCTCGGTTCTGCAGACACAGATCACTTCCGCGATGGAACAGATGATGACGCAGATGGCCTCTGCAATTCAGTCCGAGATGGAGCGCGCCATGACGCAGGTCGGTAATTCTCTTCAGGATTCGATGGGCGATGCCATGAAGATTGACACCGATGCCTTTGCAAGTGCCTTCCAGATGAATATGACTGAGGATGATATGAAAGAGCTCTTCGCTTCTCTTAGTTCTTCCGGCTCTTCCACCTATGAGGGCAATCTGCAGAAACTGGGCTACGCTGATTTTGACGAACCTTCTTCGATCAGCATTTACCCGAAAAACTTTGAGAGCAAGGAACACGTTGTCTCCATCCTCGACGGTTACAATGACACGATGGAAAAAGAAGGCAAAAACGAGCAGGTAATCTCGTACACCGATATGGTCGGCACTCTGATGTCCTCCGTCACGGATATCGTCAACATCATCAGCTACGTGCTGATCGCTTTTGTCGGCATTTCCCTTGTGGTTTCCTCGATTATGATCGGCGTCATCACCTATATCAGTGTTCTGGAACGCAAGAAAGAGATCGGTATCCTGCGCGCGATCGGTGCTTCGAAACGCAATATTTCGCAGGTCTTCAATGCCGAAACCTTCATCATCGGACTCTGTGCAGGACTGATCGGCATCGGGCTCTCGCTGCTTCTGATGATTCCGGGCAACCTTCTGATCCACCATCTGGCGGATACGACGAAGGTCAGTGCTTCTCTTCCGCTCGTCCCGGCGCTTGTTCTGATTGCACTCAGCGTCGTTCTGACCCTGATCGGCGGTCTGATTCCGTCGAAGAAAGCGGCAAAAAGCGATCCGGTTACGGCACTCCGGACAGAATAATCTGATCCTTAAAACACACTTTGCAAGTACGCAAAAAGCGGCCGGCAGAGGCTTTTCAAAAGTCCCGCCGGCCGCTTTTTTCTATCTTAAACTTTTATTTTTCTTCCAGAAAAAATCCATGCTCTGTCCGCACCAGTGTCGTCTCATAGAAGGTCTTTGCGAACTGCACCAGATAAGCAGTATCTTTGGCGCCTGCCGTCTCATACGGGGAATGCATCGCAAGCTGAGCCATTCCGATATCCACGCTTGTCACCGAGACAAGAGAGTTCAGAATTGCGCCGAGCGTGCTTCCGCCCGGAATGTCGGCGTGGTTTGCGAATACCTGGCACGGTACGCCGGCCTTCTCGCAAATCATCTTTGTTACGGCTTCCGAAACAGCATCGGTCGTGTATTTCTGGTTTGCACTCTGTTTGATGACAACGCCGCCGTTCATGTAGACGCGGCTCTTCGGATCGTATTTCTCCGCATGCGCCGGATGGAACGCATGTGCATTATCGGCAGAAACCATAAAGCTTCCCGCAAGATCTCTGTGGTAAGCGATCGTATCTTTTCCGCACGCTGCGTTGATGTGCTGCAGGGTCTCAGTCAGGAACGACGAATCTGCGCCCTGTTTGGTAAGGCTTCCGACTTCCTCGTTGTCAAAGATTGCGCAGACATTAACCTGACCTGTCGCTTTTGCGGCAAGGAATCCTTTTAAGGAACCGAATGCGCTCTGCAGATCGTCGAGGCGGCCGCTGGACAGAAATTCTTTGCTGGCGCCCCAGATAGAGCCCTCCACGCGGTTGTACAGATAAAGTTCCATCGAGAGGATGTCCTCTTTTGCCGTATCCGGCAGAAACAGCTCATAGAAATGATCTTTCGCTGTCTCATCACCGAGAATCGGGAGCATGTCGGTCTGCACACTGTATTTGATTCCGTTGTTGATGTCGCGGTTCAGATGAATCGGCAAATTCGGGATCGTCACCAGATCTCGTCCGGCATCAACCAGCACGGATTTCACGCTGTTTCCGTCACGTACCACCATGCGGCCCGCCAGGGAAAGCGGACGGTCAAACCATGGGGAACGGATCATTCCGCCGTAGCCCTCCACGTTCAGGCGGGTATAATGACCATCCGTCACGAATGGGTCCTCTCCCTTTACTTTAAACGTCGGACAGTCGCTGTGGCTTGCGATGATCTGGTAGCTGGAAAATGCGCTCTCCGGGATCTGGAACGCAATCACCGAGGATTCATTTCTCGTCACATAATATTTTCCGCCCGGAACGAGACTCCATTCTTTTGTCTCCTCCAGTTTTGTATATCCATTTTCGTTCAGCAGATCACTGGCTTCTTTTACCACATGAAACGGGCTTTTGCACCGCATGATAAAATCGAGCAGCTCCTGCGCTGTATTCAGGTATTCCATAGTTTTTCTCCTTTGCATATATTCAAACGCTTCTTCTATTTTATAAAATCCCGCTGTCTTTTTCAAGACCCAAAAACCTGTGGGAACTTACTGTATCACTCGCAATCATCGTTTCGAATCGGATATTCGCAATCCGCTTCGCTACTCGCACATAAAACCAGCCGCTGCTTCACAAAAAAATCCCGCACAGACAGATTTTTATTTTCTGTCGTGCGGGACTTACTTTTTCCGTTTTTTCTGCTATGCAGAAACCTGATTTCCGGTATACAACTGATAATATTTTCCTTTCTGTTCCATCAGCTGATCATGGGTACCGCGCTCAATAATTTGTCCCTGCTCAAGAACCATGATACAATCGGCGTTTCGTACGGTAGACAGACGATGTGCGATAACAAAGGTTGTTCTTCCGCTCATCAGCTTATCCATACCATCCTGAACAATGCGCTCGGTACGGGTATCAATGGAGCTTGTCGCCTCATCGAGAATCAGTACCGGCGGATCCGCAATGGCTGCACGCGCGATCGCAAGAAGCTGCCGCTGACCCTGGGACAGATTCGCACCGTCTCCGGTCAGCATTGTGTCATAGCCCTGCGGCAGACGCATAATGAACCCGTGCGCATTCGCCAGTTTTGCTGCTGCTACAACCTCATCCTCCGTCGCATCGAGCTTTCCGAAGGCAATATTTTCTCTTACCGTTCCCGTAAACAGATGTGTATCCTGCAAAACAATGCCAAGCGATCTTCTCAGATCGTCTTTTTTGATCTTTCCAATATTGATCTCATCGTAACGGATCTTACCTTTCTGAATATCATAAAAACGGTTGATCAGATTGGTAATGGTTGTTTTTCCGGCTCCGGTGGAACCGACAAACGCGATCTTCTGACCCGGCTCCGCAAACAGTGATACATCGTGCAGAACGATTTTATCCGGGTTATAGCCGAAATCAACATGTTCGAATACCACACGGCCCTGCAGCTCGCGGTAATCCACAGATCCATCTGCCTGGTGCGTATGCTCCATGCCCATTTTCCGGTACGCTCTTTCGTCTCGGTGAGTTTTCCGTTTTCTTCCTTCGCATTGACAAGCGTTACATACCCCTCGTCCAGCTCCGGCTCTTCATCCATCAGGCGGAAAATACGTTCGGCTCCTGCAAGTGCCATAACGATTGCGTTCAACTGCTGGCTGACCTGGTTGATCGGCATGTTAAAACTCTTGTTGAAGGTCAGAAAGCTTGCCAGACCACCGAGCGTAAAGCCACCGACATTGCCAAGGGCAAGTGCACCGCCGACAATCGCACAGACAACATAGCTCATATTTCCAAGCTGTGCATTGATCGGTCCGATGACATTCGCAAACGCATTGGCATTGTAAGCACTCTCATACAGATTGTTATTAATTTCTTTGAATTTTTCGATATTCTCCTCTTCATGACAGAATACCTTGACAACCTTCTGGCCATCCATCATCTCTTCGATAAAGCCGTTGACTTTACCAAGATCCCTCTGCTGTTTTACAAAGAAATTTCCGGAAAATCCGGCCACCTTTTTTGTCACTCCCAGCATGATAGATACCATAACCAGCGTTGTAATCGTCAGCGGGATGTTCAGAATCAGCATACTGACAAAGACACTGACAATCGTGATTGCACTGTTGATGATCTGCGGGATACTCTGACTGATCATCTGGCGCAGAGTATCAATATCATTTGTATAAATCGACATAATATCGCCGTGCGCATGCGTATCAAAATATTTGATTGGCAGCTTTTCCATATTGCCGAACAGATCATTTCTCAGATTCCGCAGGGTTCCCTGGGACACATAAATCATGGTACGGTTCTGAATGAACGCAGCCACAATACCGATCCCGTAAAATCCGGCCACCCGCAAAATTGCGTGGAGCAGCGGGCCAAAATCCGGATCCGGCTGGGTCAGCATCGGCGTGATATAGCGTCAATCAGCGTTTTCATAAACATCGTTCCCTGTACGTTTGCCAGGACGTTGACAAAAATCGCAATGACAACAGCGATGCAATGTACGGTATAATCCTTTAATGCATATTTCATAATTCTGGTAAAGATCTTCATCGGATTCTTGACCTGCGGTTTCACCCCTCTTGGAGGTCTTGCGCCCGGCCCCTTTACCTGCTGTACTCTCTCTGCCATTCCTTACTCACCTCTCTTTTCGTCAAAGTCTCCGCCGCCACCGGTCTGAGACTCATATACTTCCCGGTAAATTTCATTGGTTTTCAGTAATTCCTCATGGCTTCCAAAACCATTTACTTTTCCGTTCTCCATGACAATGATACGGTCTGCGTCCTGCACACTGGAAATACGCTGTGCAATGATCAGCTTTGTCGTTTCAGGAATCTCGGTCAGGAATGCCTTCCGGATTTTTGCATCGGTTGCGGTATCGACAGCACTTGTACTGTCATCCAGAATCAGCACCTTTGGTTTTTTCAGCAGCGCTCGTGCGATACAGAGGCGCTGTTTCTGGCCGCCGGATACGTTGGATCCGCCCTGCTCGATGTAGGTGTTGTAGCCCTCCGGCATCCGGTCGATAAATTCATCAGCGCAGGCAAGACGGCAGACACGCTTGCACTCTTCTTCCGAAGCATTTTTATCACCCCAGCGAAGATTGTCGAGAATGGTACCGGAAAACAGCACATTTTTCTGTAAAACAACGGCTACTTCATTTCGCAGAGTTTCCATATCGTAGGAACGGACATCCTTTCCGCCGACTTTGATGGAGCCTTCCGTGACATCGTACAGACGGCTGATCAGGTTGACAAGACTCGTCTTCGCACTTCCGGTTCCGCCGATGATACCGATGGTCTCACCGGATTTGATCGAAAGGTTGATATCCGAAAGAACCGGCTCGCCTGCTCCCTTTTTGTAGTTGAAGTAGACGTGATCGAAGGTAATGCTTCCGTCCGGAATATCAAAGTCCGGATTCTCCGGATTGTCGAGATCGCTCTTCTCATTCAGAACCTCGGTAATACGGCGCGCACTCGCAAGGCTCATCGTGATCATAACGAATACCATCGAAAGCATCATGAGGCTCATCAAAATGTTCATGCAGTAGGTCAGAAGGCTCATCAGCTCTCCTGTTGTCAGGCTGCTTCCGACGATCATCTTCGCACCGAGCCAGCTGATCAGAAGAATACAGCTGTAAACGGTAAGCTGCATCAGCGGCGCGTTGAAGGAAAGGTTTTCCTCTGCTTTACAGAAAATTTTGTAGATGTTCTCTGCTGCTTTGTGGAACTTACTTGTTTCATGATCCTCACGCACATACGCTTTTACTACGCGGATGGCGGATACGTTTTCCTGTACGCTCGCATTCAGCTCATCGTACTTCGGAAATGCCTGATCGAAATATTTCATCGCGGAACGCATGATCAAAAACAGACACGTTCCGAGGATAAGAATGGCTACCAGATAAACGCTTGCAAGACGTGCATTGATATAAAACGACATAATCATCGCGATAATCATGCTCGACGGTGCACGCATGCACATACGAAGAATCATCTGATAGGCATTCTGCAGGTTGGTGACGTCTGTCGTCAGGCGGGTGACAAGACCTGCGGTGCTGAATTTGTCGATATTCGAAAATGAATATTCCTGAATGTTTTCAAACATGGCCTGACGCAGATTTCTTGCAAATCCGGCAGACGCTTTTGCTCCATATTTTCCGCCCATGATACCGGCAAACAGACCGATGGCTGCTGCTGCCACCATGAACGCTCCCACCACGTAGATGTGATGGAGATCGCCTTTTTCTACACCATCATCGATAATGGATGCCATCATAAGAGGAATGATCATCTCCATGATAACTTCCAGAATCATGAAAAGCGGAGTGGCAATGGAGGCTTTTTTAAACTCTTTTACCTGTGCTCCAAGTGTTTTTAACATGATGTCTCTCCTAACATATTTTTTACATTGCTTTTGAGCTGGTCGATGACACGGTAGAAGGTATCGAGATCTTCTTTTGCAATTCCTTCAATTGTCTGTTCTTCCAGAATATCGATCATATCTTTCGTCTTCTCGTGAAGCTCTCTTCCGATATCGGTCAGCACCAGTTTCTTCAGACGTGCATCATAGGGAACGGACTCCCGTCGGATGTAGCCCTTTTTCTCCATGAGCTTTAAAATATTCGTCACGGTGGACCGACAGATCTTAAACTCCGCCTCGATATCCTTCTGGAAAATATCTTTGTCTTCGTTCCGGCACAGATACCCTAAAATCCATCCGTGCATGGCGGTCAGTTCATCGACCCCCCGCTCTCTGGCGGCTGCCATCAGGTTCCGTGACATCATATTGTCCAGCGTCCGCAGTTCGTGGCCGATTTTTCTTTTTTTACAACACACGCTGCTTTTTTCCTCCTTTCCCCTTTGCTGCCGTCCCCATCTGTTCTTTATAAAACTGTTTGAACAAGGACTGTTCTATAAGCAACTGTTCTATAGATAACTGTTTCATATTAAACAGTTCGCTATAGAACATTCTAGGAGGTTTTGTGGGAAATGTCAACCTGTTTGCGTAAAAAAATTTGAAAAAAATGCTCCGGATAAAAGTTTTCCACTTTCCGCCCGGAGCATTCCGCTCGTTTATTCTTCGATTTTTCTTCTTAAATAGCTTCCCACCATATGGGAAAAGTTGCGGATGTCGCGCGCATATGCGAAATCCTTGCCGAAAATCTTCTGCTCCGCCATAAGCTCCGTCTCCTCGCCTACAAAGACCCCAAGCACCGAGACACCCTGCTGCCTAAGGCGCCGCACCTCAGTTGCCGTGTCATGCAGCGCATAGTCATCCCGGTACGGCTTTGGATTTCTCGCATTCGGCCGGTTCACCAGCACATCGTACGGCTTTCCGTCGCTTAAGAGGATCAGCAGCTTCCGGTCCTCCTGGCGTTTTAAAAGATCCATCCCCGCCGCCTTGACAGCAAGCCCGTCGCGGTTGTTTGATGATGTAATATACTCAAAAATATTGCTGTTCTTCTCCCGCGGATCGTCGTAATCGCGCATCCGGTGCAGAATCGTGTAATCCCAGAACGTACAGAAGCTCATCACGCGGAACGGGATGTGCAGGCGGCTTAAGGTCTCCGCCAGAATGTACGTCTGCAGTGTCACATTCTCCTGGCGCGGCCGCTGGGAACCGCTCGCATCCACGAGAATATCCACGACAAAATCCAGCGAATTCCGCCGCTGCTCCAGCCGGAACAGATCCGCATTCTGACTCCGTCCCACCTTCCACATCCGCGCGGGCTGTAAAATTCCGTGGTCTGCATCTGCAAACGACTGGTCCTCCTGCAGCAGCATCGCTTTTTTCAGTTCCTGATACAGCAGCGAAATGTTCTGCCGCACCGCGCGGTGCTGGTCGTAATAGGCATGAAGGTTTTTATCCTTCTGCTTCTGCGCGTAGGAGAGCTGATAATACTTTCCGACCGGATTTTTCAGCACACCCTCCGTGTAATAGAGGCTGCAGTCGCTGTGGATGCCGCGGCAGAGCTGGTAATTCCGGCTTTTCTCCTCACTCTCCGAGAGCCACGTTTTTCCGTAATTGCGCTGAATGTACTGATACATCCGTGCCAGCGCTTTCTCATCAACGACAACGACCTTTTTGGTATCGCTTCCCGCTGTTTTTTCTTTCTTCTCTTCCGCCTCTTTTGATGTGAAATTTGTCATATCAAGCGAAACTCGCTCCAGATATGTCTCGAGCCCGTCCTCGTACAGTTCCTCCGAAATGAAATCCTTCCAGGAATACTCGGTGAGCTCCTCGATCGTTACCGCAAGAACCGAGGCAAGATCACCGTGCTTTTTCACAAATGCGGGATCGACGACCTTATTGTACAGCTCGTCCGTCACCCGGATCAGTTCCATTGTATCCGCTGTTTCGGATGCGTGCTTCAGCAGCTCCATCCACTCCCGCGTTTTCCCCGAGTATGAAGGGCTTTTTTCCTCGTCCTCCTCTCTTCTTCCGCGCAGATACTCCAGTTTCAGGCGCCCTGTCTCATTTTTGGATAAAGATTCAAACGAGTGGTCCAGTATTTCCTCCGCTGCTCTCCTTCGAAAGCCCTTGACACCGGGGCGCTCGCTTTCGAGCCGCTTCGATACGGCCTCCTCCGTCACCAGCTGGGCGAGCATCATCAGTTCTCCCTCCGCTGCGCCGCTGTAAACCTTCTTCACCAGATACAGGCTGTAGGCTTCCCGATCAAAGTAACACGAAAAGGCACCCTGGCGGATCGTATCGTACAGCACCGTATCCGGCTCTTTCGCATACCGCTCCACGTCCGGGTTCAGCTTCAGCGTGTAGTCGCCGCTGACGGTCCAGACGAGATTGCGGATCCGGCTCTCCAGCTCCATCTCATGCGTTTTTAATGTTTCCTCTGTCACCATACGTATTTCCTCTAAAAAATATCCTGCGGCGTCCACTCTTCCGGAATCCGCGTGCGCACAACATCCCGCACGATCTCTTTTTCAAACAGGTCAAAGCATTTATTGACAATGCCGATCTGCACCGCAAGATACGGGGACAGCCCCTGGCGCATCGTACCGATCGCTCCGAACAGGCCGCGGAGGTCGAGCGCACGCGTGGTGATTTCCGCCTGTTTTGCCTTTTTCTGCAGATCGAGGTAAAGACCGGCCAGCGCATCGCGTGCCGCCGGTTTCAGATCCGGGAATTTTGACTGCATCAGATAAAACAGTGTCTCTTCCGTAAGCGACGGCATGTCAATCACCAGAAAGCGGGACACCAGCGCCTCGTTCAGCTCTCTCGTTCCCGCATAGCCGTAGTTCATCGTTCCGATCATCCGCGCCGCCGGGTGAAGCGGAATTTTATCGTAGCCCGGCACATCGATAATGCGGCGGTAGTCGAGCGCGGCGTGAAGAACACTGACTGCATCGTTTTTCGCCATGTTGATCTCATCGAGAATGCCAAAACCGCCTTCCTCTGCACAGCGGTAAATGCTGCCCTTCCGGAGTGTGACCTCCTGGTTCTGGAACGTATCGGTTCCGATCAGCTCGGCACTTCCTGTGTTTACATGGAAGGAAACGTTGTACGTCGGTCTTCCGAAAACATACGCCAGTGTCTCTGCCAGCACGTTTTTTCCCGTTGCCTTCTCGCCGGTCAGCAGCAGATTTTCGCCCTGCAGCAGCGCGGCAATTGCCATCTCCAGAATCTCTTTTCCAAAAAACGGGATTTCCGGCGTACTCATGCGGTTCTCTAAGCCCTCCGCCACCGGATAGCTCTCGCGGAATCTCCGCACGCTCTCAATTAACGCCCCGCTCACGCCCTGTTCCTGTAAAAATGAATCGTTCATCTTCTATTTTTTAATCCTCTCTGTCGTTAAAATATCTTTTTGCTTCTACCAGTATACGGGATCTGCCTTTTTTCTGCAAGACCTGTCGGACTTATAGTAATCCCCGAAAATAATGCAAAAAATTCGCGCTCTGCAGCACTGCCTTTTTTGCATTATTTTCGGGTCTTGCTATAGATTGAATTGAATTGAAACATAAAGACACCGGAAAACAGGCTTTATCCCGTTTCCCGGCGTCTTATTTCTGTCATTGATTCAGTTCATGCATCGCATTATCCGCGGATTCCGGAAAGAATTTCCTCTGTGGAAGCTTTTGCCTCCTCGTCCAGGTTCTCTTTCTTATAGTTCTCATATCTCTGTTTGTGATGCGGATTCTCTGCCCACAGCTCGTCTGCGGCTTTTTTCCACTCAGCAGCATACAGGTCACATTTTCCGCACAGATGCTCTGCGCTCTCCGGAGACTGCAGGTCGGTTGACTTCGCGCCGGTCTTCTCTACCATCTCACGCAGCAGTTCCGGATTTTCGAGCATCGGACATGGGCGCAGGTGGTTGCGGTTGAACGGCTGTCCATCGCGGTATGCCTGGAACAGCGGCTGCTGCAGTGCTTCGATCAGGGAAACTTCGTTGATGTTGGCGCCGGAGTAATGGATGAAAACACACGGCTCCACATCGCCGTTTGCATTGATATGGCAGTAGTTTCTTCCTCCTGCGATACAGCCTCCGACGAACTCACCGTCGTTCTGGAAGTCCATAACAAAGATCTGTTTGTCGCTCTTATCGGAACGGATCTCACGCAGTCTGTGATAGATATATTTTCTCTGCTCAACCGTCGGCATCAGCTCCGGTGCAGCGTCCATGCCGACCGGCATGAAGTGGAAATACCAGCTGTAACGGCATCCGTGCTCGATCAAAAGATCCAGGAACTCGTCACTTGTAACGGTCTCGAGGTTTGCTCTTGTGTAGCAGATGGAAGTACCAAAAAGCAGACCGTGTTTTTTCATCAGATCCATGGCTGCCAGAACTTTATCGAAAATACCCTCGCCGCGGCGTCCGTCGTTGACCTCCTCGAAGCCTTCCAGAGACAGGGAGAAGGAGATATTGCCGAGCTTCTGAACCGCCTCACAGAACTCCTCGTCGATCAGGGTTCCATTGGTGAAGCAGTGGAATTCACAGTCATGATGCTCTTCTGCCAGACGCAGGATGTCTTTTTTGCGCACAAGCGGTTCGCCGCCGGTGAACATGTAGAAGTAGGTTCCCAGCTCTTTTCCCTGGCTTATGATATCAGAAAGTTTCTCATAGGAAAGATTCAGCTTGTGGCCGTATTCTGCTGCCCAGCATCCGGTGCAGTGCAGGTTACAGGCACTTGTCGGGTCCATCAGCATCGTCCATGGGATGTTGCAGTTGTATTTTTCACGGTTCATACGGATCTGTTTCGTTCCGACGAAAGCTGCCTGGAATCCCAGGTTCAAAGCAGTCATTTTGATCACCTGCGGATCCAGCTCGTCCAGTCCGCGGTTGACATACTGTACCCATTTGTTGTCCGGATTCTGCAGCATGGTGCGGATGTTGTCGAAGGTTTTCTCCGCAAACATATTTCCGGTAAATTTCTGTACAAAATCCGTCAGATTCAACAGCGCTTTTGTTCTGTCGTCTCCGTGATTCACATATTTTAAAACACCATCGATCGCAGCGCCTGCAGCGGCTCTTTCTACTTTCATTTTTGCATCCATTGTTCACGATCTCCTTTGTAATAGTTTAATATTTTCGCCCGGAATTGATCTGGTTTTGAATACCACATCCTGGCTTTTTCCCATTATATTCTCCATATTTGGAAAATACAACCCAAAATTCCCTCGTTTTGGACACATCAAAAAAAGTGTCCCACAAGGGAACACTTTTTCCTGTTTTTCTCTTTCCGTTATATTTTACATTGCATTTTCAGATTCACACAAAGCATTTTCTAATTTTCGATCAGAACCGCGCGGATCGGTCCGCCGTACTGGTGTTTCTTTTTGACCGGAGCAGCCACAAGAAAATAATGACCCGAGGTCACTTTCTCCAGATTCAGATTTTCGACAATCACCGTACCTTTTTCAGCAGCTGCTGATGAACATCATTCCCCGATGTCTCATTTCCGACAGTTTCCTGCTCCACACCGAGCAGCACCAATTTTTTCTCTGCCAGGTAATCTGCCCCATCGCGTGTAATCTGCGCATCGCCGCGGATCAGAAGACGTTCACAGTCCTCTTCCATGACCTCCTCGAGCACTTCTCTTGTCACTTTTCCCTCAAGCTCCGCCACCTGACAGATGCCAAGTGACCGATCGAGCGTCGTCTGCGCCGTTCCTTCCTCCGTCATCAGATGACGCGGCGCGTCCATTGCGGAAAACTGCTCTCCGGAAATGTCATATAATTTCATATTTTCCTATCCTCAAACCGGGAAACTCCCGTCTTTCTTTTTTCCAATATTTGCCGATACTGCCAGATTCTGCCGGCAGCCAAACCTTGTTTAGTATAGCCTATTTTCGGACGCTTTACAAGGCTCATTTCTGCAAAAATTCTGACTTTTATACAGCAATCCTATCTGCAATAAACAATTTGTCATTTTCACTCCCCTGGTGTATAATAGAAATATCCAAACGGTTACGCTATCTTTCAAAAGGGAGGGAAATCTTATGAAACTCCGGCTAAGCCCGTGGATCTGCGCCACAGCTTCGCCGGAGTTTTTTACACTCTTCTGGTTTACGGAATCAGACGGTGAATGTCTCTTGGAAACAGGGATGCGTTCCGCACATTTTCAAATCCGAGAAGCCGTGCCGTAAACCGCTCCAGCCCAAGACCGAGACCGCCGTGCGGAGGCATGCCGCAGCGGTGCATCATTAGATAGCTCTCAAACGCTTCCACATGCATGCCGCGGCTTTCGATCTTTTCCACCTGCTCCCGGTAATTGTGGATGCGCTGGCCGCCGGTCGTCACTTCAAGGCCGCGGAACAGAAGGTCAAAGCTTTCCGTCTCTGCCGGGTTTTCTCTGCTGTCCATCGCGTAGAACGGGCGCTTGGCGCTTGGATAATGTGTCACAAATACGAAGTCACTGCCTGTCGTTTTCTTCACGTATTCGCACAGCAGTTTTTCCTCCTCCGGTTCAAAGTCCAGTTTCTCCGAAAAGGCTCTTTTGTATACGCGGCTCACCAGCTCTTTCGCCTCGGAAAAACGGATTCTCGGAATCTCCGTGATCACCGGCACCTCTGCTTTTAAAGCGAAAGCTCCGCTCCGCATGTCTCCTGCAGCCGTCCAAATGTGTACCGCAGCATTTCCTGCTCCATCGCCATGATGTCCTCAAAATTCTCGATATAGCCCATCTCAAAGTCCACGCTTGTATATTCGTTCAGATGACGCGCCGTGTCGTGCTTCTCCGCCCGGAAGACCGGTGCGATCTCGTAGACACGCTCGAAGACGCCGACCATCATCTGCTTGTAAAACTGCGGGCTCTGCGCCAGATATGCCTGTTCGCCGAAATACGACAAAGAGAAGATATTAGCTCCGCCCTCGGCTCCCGCCGCTACGAGCTTCGGTGTGTGGATTTCGGTGAAGTGCTGTCCATCCAGAAATTCGCGGAACGCCTGACAGATCTTTGCCTGGATCTGGAAAATCGCGCGCTCTTTTTCGTTGCGCAGCGTAATTGGGCGATAGTCCAGCAGGTTCTCGATGGAAGTGTTGACCCGCTTCTGGTTGATGACAACCGGCGGTACTTCTTCCGGCTCGGAGAGGATTTCCACGTCTAACAGATGCAGGTCATACCCGCTTCTGGAACGCTCTTCACGGATCACCTCCGCGGTAAACCGGACACACGCCTCTTCTTTTAATTCCTCCAATGCAAACCGGGCATACGCCGGCTCGTACACGCACTGTACCATCTGCCGTTTCGTCCGAAGCAGCACAAATGCAAATGAGCTCATTTTTCGGATTTTGTAAATGCTTCCATGCAGCCGCACGATTTCGCCGATGTGTGCTCCTAACTGCTCTGCTTCGAGTTCCTCTGTTTTTCTTACTTTTACGGTATTCATTTCTGTCTTCATAGTCTTTTCTGCCTTTCTGTTCTGATTTTTCTTTATCGCCGCAAAATCAGCAGAAAATCCATATGGACATAATCTGTATGTCCCATACGATCACAACCCTTCTCTGATGTAAATTTCAAGTCATTCCCGCATGGATAAAAAATGGCAAAGAAAAACCACACGGGGTATTTCTTTTTCTCCCAGTGTGGTTTCCCTTTGCCTTATCTTCCACACAGGTACAACACAATCAGCGCCTGTACCTGTGAAGTATAGTAGTCTTCACTTTGATACAAGCGCTATCAATCGTCGTCCCTGTGCATCTGTACGCTGTGCATCTCGTTCATCGTTGATAACCTCTGTTTCGTAGTTTTGTTGTATTATAATTCTGCGTTCCGGTTTTGTCAACCCTTATTTTCCGTAATTGATGATCACCACTTCCGCTTTCGTCCCGATCCGCATCGGCGGTCCCCAGAGACCCACGCCGGATGTGACGATGCTGTACATGTCTCCGACTTTCTTCATCCCGCAGGCATTCTCCCACATCAGGCCGGTAAGGATATTTCCTGGGAAGAGCTGTCCGTCATGCGTATGGCCGCCAAGATCAAGGTCTGCGCCTGCCTCTGCCAGCTCGGTCAGCTCCGACGGCTGGTGGTCAATCACAAAAACTGGAAGCGACTGGTCCAGTCCGGTAAGCAGTTCGGACGGCGTGTCGCGTGTCTCCTGCGTTTTGCGGATCCGGTCGGGATCTTTTCGGCCCGCCAGATAAAAGGCATCATCGATACAAACCACATCATCCTCCAGCAGATGAATCTTCGCGCGGTCCAGGAACTCACCGAACCGGCGGTCGGCGACGCGCTCCTCCTTCGTCTCAAACGTAAAGCCCGCGAGAATCTTCTCATCGAGATCGTGGTTGCCGTAGCAGGCGTACGTGCCGTACCGGCTCTTTAAGCCCGCCAGAAGATCCGCCACGCGGTCCGGCTCATAGATGGCATCGTACTCATTATCAAAAATATCCCCGGCAATCACAACGACATCCGGCTCCTCAGCGTTGATTTTTTCCACCATCTCTTCCATCTGATGACTGCCGATGCTGTACCCCAGATGAAGATCTGCGACGAGCGCAATTTTCAGATGTGCATCCTTTTTCGATGGAACCTCATATCGTGTCGTGTAAATATGGACTGCATGCACCATTCCATAGATGCACATTCCCGTCACAAAAAGGATCGCGCCAAGGCCGACCGCTTTCAATCCCATCGGAGAATACAGCCAAGTTTTCGTCAGTACCGTATGCGCAAAAATGAAGCGCAGCAGCACCAGAATCGCGGTGAAGCCAAGAAAATACAGATACATGCCGAGCCAGCAGTTGCTGATGACCTTTAAAATCCGGTGAACGGGATCTCTTTTGATCAGAAAGCTCGTCAGCAGGGAAAGTGCAAAAAATGCATACAGCACCAAAATGACACCCAGCACGGCCGGATGGCGGAACAGAGGATGCACCTCCTTCATCCACCGCAGCAGCCAGTAGGCGGTAAATACATTTGCCAGTATGTAGACCGGCGCAAGAAATATTGCAAGCATACGTATGTTTCCTCTCTTTTTCGATTCAAATACAGGGCAGGAAAAAGCGTGCCGAACGAAACGTTTCCGGCACGCTTTTTGCCAGGCATTCATCAGAGTTTTTTCTCTATGATATCAAACAGCTCACGTCTCCGCTTCCGCCAGCGCCAGCCATTTGCAAGTTTGTTGTAGAAATAGAACGAATCCACAAGCACCATGTTCAGGCGGCCGATCCGGTCTTTCGTCGTTCCGTTGTAATGTTCGCCGCCGCATTCGATCTGCGGGCACGTTTTTACGTAGGCGATCAGATCATCCTCACTTCTGATGGTATCCGGCAGCTCGGTGTACGCTTTTCCGATGCAGTCCAGCCGGTGCGCATCGCTTCCACCAAAGCCGGGCTTATTGAATTTCTCCGCCAGCCGTTTCGCTTTTGCGTTCGTCTCCGCGCTTTCACACGCATTGAAAATTTCAACAAAATCGAACTGCGGGAGAAGCTGGGCAATCCGCTGCTGATACTTTTTCTTCCGTTCATTCGTGCTGATCATGCTCATAAATTTTTCGCCGTACGGATGCGCCGGTCCTAAAATTCCGCCGTACGCATGGACGATCTTGACAAGGATCGATCCCGGCAGGCCGCGCAGCTCCAGAATTTTTAATTTTACGCCGAACGGCATAATCACAAGAATGTGGCCGCAGTCGCACGTATCGTACTCAACACCTTTTAATACCACAAAATCCTGGTGTGCTCTTCCCTTGATGGCATTCTTCCACTCGCGGTATCCGTCATAGGAATCGTGGTCGGATACCAACATTCCTCCAAATCCTTTTCGTTTCAGTGTTCGGATGTACTCCTCAATCATGACTTTTCCATCCATCGAACCCTCTTTTGTGTGGCAGTGCATATCAAATTTCATGCAAAACGCCTCCTTTTATCTTCCATGTTCGAAAACCATTTCGTTTTTCCTATTTTTCTGGAATCGTTTCGGATGGTTCCGCCGCGTTTTTGGCGCGGCAGAATCGATAGTTTGTACCATCTAACTTTATTTTACCACTTTTTCCACAAAAGAAAAAGAAATTTCTTCTGAAGATCTGGTAAATTTTCCTTAAAGAATGGAGTTTTTAGACAATTCCTGTTCTTTGTCCCTGTTTTTACCGTGTTCTTTTTGCTATGATAAAAACAGCTTATTTTACTTGATCGGAGGAACACATTATGAATTCACAGGACATCACCCGCGCACTGATCGACACAACAGTTGCACGCGCGATGGTGGAGATGGACGCAGATCCGAAACGCAGCGTCCGCAAGCTCTGCGATCTTGGCCGCCAATTTTCCCGCGGCCGCTTTCAGAATCAGATTTTTGCCATTTTTCAGGATCTTCTGCGCAACGATGAAAGCCCGTATTATCAGGCGATCGACTTTCTGCTGCGCAGCAACGATCCGGAAGCGCTTCGTCAGTTCGGCATCAACATCGGCTACAACAGTTTTACCTACGGTGCGCAGATTCTGCGCCAGAAGCAGAAAGAACTTTCCTTTGCTGTTCCCTGGGTTGTCAAGCTCCGTCTCGACAGCCGCATCCCGGACACTTACGATTCCTCGTTTTTTGCATCCGTGGTCAGAACCGGTCTGACATACGGCATCTACTCTTATCAGCTCCGCTCCATGGATCATCATGAGGATATGGAATCCTACCTTGCCGTTATCCAGTCGCATCCGGAATGCGCGTTTCTCTGGTTTCTTTCCGATACGCCGCTTACCGAAAAACAGCAGAAACTGCTTTTATCCTGCCCGAACCTGATGGTTTCTCTTCCAATTGATGCCCCCTCAACGGCTTCCATGGCAAAAGCCCTGCGCCGTCAGAAAACGCTGTTCGGTATGCACAAAGTCTATCAGGATGCAGATGCTGCCGCTTATCTGCTCTCTTTTGACCACCTGTATTCCCAGATGGAACAGAGTGTCTTTTTCTTTCTGGTCGCAGATGATTCGTGCTCAAAAGAAAGTATCCGGGCTGTTTCCGATGTTGTTCAACAGTACCGCTTCACCCCCATACAGCCATTCTTCCCGATCGAAGTGCAGGAAGACTCCCGCAAAATTGAGCAGATTATCACCGCCAATCCGGCGTATCTGCTGCTTCTGCCGGATCACATGGCCCGCACACTCGATACGCCCACCGTTTCCTTTGAAGAGTTGTCTCTTCGGAATATATTTTACCGTGAACTGCTCGCAGATGCATAAAAGTACAGCCAAAGCGGAATTTTATTTCTTTGGTTCCGCTTTGGCTGCTATTTTTTCTGATGATCTGCATATCACTTCTTTCAGTTCTTCGACAAACGTTTCCGGTTCCAGCTCGCTTTCCATGGAAAACCAGCGCAGAACCGCGGTCAGGAAGGCATCACAGAAGAACGTTACAAACAGTTTCTGATTCTGTACCTGAAAGAGATCCTGTACAAAAAACGCCATGACCGGCTCGAGCATCTCGTAAAAGTAATCCTTAAAACTGTTCTGCCCTTCGATCCTCAGGGCACTCTGGTAAAATGCTTTATTCTGATAGAAAATATTGCAGACCGCCACCAGCACATCCCATTCATTCTCAAAGTTCTTTCCGCCCATGTTTGTCAGAAAGTCCACATAAAAGATCCAGTTTACCAGATCGTATTTATCTTTAAAATGATAATAAAAGCTTTTCCGGTTCAGACCGCATTCCTCGCAGAGATCTGAAATACTGATTTTCGCAAAAGACTTGCATACCATCAATTTTTTCATTGCATCTGCAAGCGCACTCTTTGTACTGTTGGAATCCGCCATCTCTTCTCTCCCTCTCTTTTCGACCGTTTGTGCTATTATTCTACACCATCTTTTTCCTTTATGCAAGAAAAGCGCACCAGGAAAAGGCTGTATTTCCTTTTTCTGGCACGCTTTTTGCAATCATGCTTCTTCCGTTTTTCCATCTGCCTCCAGTGTGAACCAGAATGCCACACCGTTGTCGTAATTCTGGCAGCCGCACTGCTGCTGGAAGGAATCCATAATGGCTTTTACGATGGAAAGGCCGATGCCGCTTCCGCCGTATTCCCTTGTTCTCGCTTTGTCCACCTTGAAGAATTTCACCCATACCTTGTCGAGATCCTCCTCCGGGATCGGGTCCCCGGTATTGAAAACGGTTGTCTTTACGACATTCCCTTCTTTTTTGCAGCTGATCTCAATCGTGTGGTCGTAGTCCAGATGGTTGAGGGCATTCGTCAGATAGTTGGTGATAACCTCCTCGACTTTGAATTCATCGCCCCAGACATAGAGCGGGTCGCCGCCGGTAAAGAGCACTTTTGCCTCTTTCTGGCGGATCAGGATGTCGGAGGACTGCAGCACGCCTTTAATCACGGCGTTCAGATCGAACCGTTCCATATTGACCTGATCCTCACCGAACTCGAGTTGGTTCAGGTTCAGGAGTTTTTTGACCATCTCGTTCATCTTTGCCGCCTCGTCGATGATGACATCGCAGTAGAACTCGCGGCTTTCCTCGTCGTCGTTGATGTTGTCTTTCAGGCCTTCCGCATAACCCTGAATCAGAGCGATCGGGGTTTTCAGCTCATGTGTGACATTTGCGAGAAACTCGCGGCGCATTTCATCAATCTGCGTTTTTTTGTCAATATCTTTCTGCAGCTCAACGTTCGCACTTTTCAGCTCGGAAATCGCCTGCTCAAGCTGTTCGGACATGACATTGAAGTTGTTTCCAAGCTCGCCGATCTCGTCTTTTCCGCCGCTCACGTAGCGGGCATCGAAGTCAAGGGCTGCCATTTTTTTCGAAATTTCGGTCAGCTCCTGCACCGGACGGACGATCTGGCGGGTGATGATCCAGATCACAATGGCACCGATGATGATGATCGGAATGCCGATAAAGAGGTAAAACTGGTTGGAAAGGCCGACCGCATCCGTGATGCTCTCCAGCGGGCATCTTGCAAAGTAGCAGTTTCCATTGTCAAACCAGCCGATGATCTGCAGATACTCGGCATCGGCGTGGCTGTCGTAGAATTTCTGGATCTGATAGTTGTCTTTGCTGTCAACGACTTTGGTATTTGCCTGCTCGTTTCCGCTGATCAGGCCGAAGATCAGGGTCTGGAGGCTCTGGCGGTCGGTTGCGTTGGAATAGACGAAGCTGCTGAGCTCCGGTCCGGTGATAATGACTTTCAGGTTGTTGGTAACGCAGAACTGCTCGAAGGTATCAGGGATATCGTCGCTGTCTCCGCCTGTCGCATTCAGTTTCTGAAAGCTCTCTGCCAGAATGTGTTCTTTATCCCGGATATAAAAGGACCCGAGAAAGAAGTAATTGATCAGGCCGATGATAAGCAGGGTAGCCGCCATGGTCGCAATAAAAGTGTAGGCAATTCGTTTTTTGACGGAGTGTTTTCTTCCCTTTTGTGGCATTTTCAAGTGAAACCGGTGCTTTTTCTCCGTCTGGTTTCCCATTGTCACACGAGAATCTTCTGCAGGTATCTCCATGGAAGTCTCATTTTGTTTTTCTGTTCCGTTCATGATTCGTCCGCCTCGAATTTATAGCCCATGCCCCAGATGGTCTTGATTAAATCGCCTTTGTCGCCCATTTTGCTGCGAAGTTTTTTGACGTGGGTGTCGATGGTGCGGGCGTCGCCGTAGTAGTCGTAGTTCCAGACGTTGTTCAGGATTTTTTCTCTGGAGAGGGCGATTCCCTGGTTTTCGAGGAAGTAGGTGAGGAGTTCGAATTCTTTATAGCTTAACTCCATTGGTTTTCCGTCAATGGATGCCATGTGGGCGGCTTTGTCGATGCGGATGCCGCCGGCTTCTAATACGTCGTCTTCGCCGGTTTTGCCGCTGCGGCGCAGGATGGCTTCGACGCGGGCGACGAGGATTTTCGGGGAGAATGGTTTTGAGATGTATTCGTCTACGCCGAGGTCAAAGCCGAGGAGTTCATCGCGTTCTTCGCTTTTGGCGGTGAGCATGATGATCGGGACTTTGGAGTTCTGGCGGATTTCGCGGCAGACCTGCCAGCCGTCCATTTTGGGCATCATGACGTCGAGGATGATGAGGGCGATGTCTTTCTGGGCGTAGAAGGTGTCTACGGCCTGTTCGCCGTCACCGGCTTCGATGACGTCGTATCCGGCTTTTACTAAAAAATCTTTGACAAGTTTGCGCATACGGCTTTCGTCGTCTACTACTAGGATTTTTAATTTGTCCATGATTGAAAGTCTCCTTTATTTGACGGACGGAAAAAAAACGGCTGCCCGCCCGCTCGTGCTTTTTCCTAATCTCGTTGTGTTTTTATGTTTGATATTTTTACCATTTTACTTTAACATGGGTTTATGTTTTTTCTGTGAAATGGGGTGAGTTTATTTTAACATATAGAAAGGGAGTTGGAAACTTCTATTTTTTGTATTGATTAAATTTGGGTATGAAAAAAGATCTCCTGGGGTTGGCAGGAGATCTTTTTTCATACGGGTTATTCTTCTTCGTCGAGATAGTATCTACCGTAGGCGTCGGCTGCTTTAATGGCGGCGAAGACGGTCTCCGGGGTTACTTCGAATGGCATGTTGTGGAGGGTGTCGGTCTCTGCGCATGCGGTTTTGGCTACTTCCATGAGCTGGTCGTCGGTTACGTTTCCGGCACCGAGTTCAGCCAAGGTGACTGGGAGACCGACTTCGATGCACCATAAGATGATGTCTTCGAGTTCATCGAGCGGTACGTTTTCCAGGACGAGCTGAGTCAGGGTTCCGAAGGCTACTTTTTCACCGTGGTACATGTGATGGCACTCTTCGAGTACGGTGAAGCCGTTGTGGATGGCGTGGGCTCCTGCGAGGCCTGCGCTTTCAAAACCGATTCCGGAAAGGAGGGTGTTGGCCTCGATGACTTTCTCGACTGCCGGGGTGCATACGCCGGCTTCAAGAGCGATTTTGGCTTTTACACCTTCTTCCATCAGAGTGTCAAAGCAGAGTTTCGCGAGTGCCATCGCTGCCTCGGTTGTTTTTCCACCGGCGCAGGAAGTAGCTCCGCTTCTCTGGCAGGCTCTTGCTTCAAAATAGGTGGCAAGTGCATCACCCATTCCGGCTACGGTCAGGCGGACTGGAGATTTTACGATGATGTCGGTGTCCATCAGAACCAGGTTCGGGTTTGCCGGAAGGAAGAGGTATTTCTCGAATACACCCTCTTCTGTGTATACAACAGACAGTGCGCTGCACGGTGCATCGGTCGATGCGATGGTCGGGCAGATGAATACTGGTTTTTCTGCGTAGTAGGCAACTGCTTTTGCGGTATCAAAAATTTTGCCTCCGCCGACACCGATGACCAGATCACAGCCTTTTTCTTTCACGATAGCAACCAGACGGTTGATCTCACTCTCACAGCACTCGCCGTTGAAATAATCAAAAACAACGTTGCAGTCGCTTCCCGCAAAGCTTTCTTCGATCATTGTTCCGATCCGTCTGTAGCCTCCCTGGCTGATCAGAACCAGTGCTTTCTTTCCGCATTTTGCAGCATATGTTCCGATGTTTTTCATTTCCCCTGCGCCCTGTAAATATTTGGAAGGGCTGATTAAAATTTTTGCCATTTCTCTTACGCTCCTTTTTTGTTTTTTGAACGTCATCCTCCGCTTCTGGCGTTTTCTGCGAAAAACGAGTTTACTGCAGAACTTGTCTTTATTATAATAACTGTGCTGTAAAATTGCAAGAATATTTCCATCCAAAAAGCACCCAGGAAGTTCACATATTTCCCGGGATTTTTCGGTTTATTCTGCCTGATCGTAAATGATTTTGCAACGCAGCAGTCCTGTGCGTCGTTTGGGTAGGTATACGGTGCAAACAGATAGACAACTGTCGGGGCATCGTAAAAAGCATTCTGGATTGTGCTGTCATCAGCGATGCTGTCGGCTTCGAGAATTTTGTCCAGTTCTTCCTTTTTGATCTGCTCCGGCTGGTAAAACGGGTGGAATGTCTGGCTTTGATTAAAGTAACCGCCCCTCTGATACGTTTTCACATAAATTGGCTAAGGGTTGGCTGTGTTGACGATCGCATCGGCATGAACTTTTGTGATGTCGTTTCGGATGATTTTAAATGGCATGGGGATCACCTTCTTTCGTGGGATTTATAGCTGTTTTAATTTATAAGTTGCAAACAGCGTATAATGGTATATTTACCATCCGCTCCTGCTCTTTATACTTCAATGTTGAAAATCGAACTGCTTCTTCCGGCTGGAACTTTTCGCAATATGTTTTAAGACTATGGGATCGAATGTTCTGTTCCGCCTTTACTTCAATCGGCACAATACTCTTTGCCTTCTGAATCAGAAAATCCTGCTCGAAAGTTGCTTTTTCATTTCCATAATAATATGGCGTATAAGGGGTATCTGAAATCAACTGCTGCAGAACGTACTGTTCTGTAAGCGCGCCTTTAAATTCAACAAAAATATCGTTCCCCTCCAATATGGATTCTGCTGGCAGTTCACTCATTGCTCCGAGCAGTCCTACATCCAGTACGAATAATTTATATGCATTCATATTTTTATACGCCTTCAGCGGCATATGAGGCTCATTTACCCGGTTGACTTTATATACTAATCCACAATCCAGAAGCCACTGAATTGCTATTTCAAATTCGCTGCTTCTGGCTCCTTTCTTTATCTGTCCAAAGAAAAATTTTTTATTCTCCTTCGCCAGCTGCATCGGAATAGAATCCCATACCATTCGTATTCTTGGGAGAACTTTTGCTTCAATATGCTTTCCAAAATCACCCTCATACTGCCGTACAATATCACTCTGTATCTGTCGTACTTCTGCATAATCTTTATTCAAGCGAAATGCATCTACAACTGCTGGCATGCCGCCTGTATAATAATAATTTTTCAGCCAGAACAAATATTTATCCGCAAAATTGTCAATTAAATTGTAATCCTTTGTTTCCAATGCACTTTCCAGCCCTTCTTCGTCCATAGCGCACAGGAATTCTCTAAAATTGAATGGATATAAATCCAGTAAATCTACTTTTCCCACCGGATAGGATATTCCCTCATGAAGCGCCACGCCAAGAAGTGAACCTGCTGCTATTACATGATATTCCGGTGCTTCTTCGCAAAAATATTTCAAAGATTCCAACGCTTTCGGTGCATTTTGAATTTCATCCAGAACAATCAATGTATTCTCTGGGGTGATCGTTACGCCTGATTCAATATTGAGGTTCATAATAATACGTTTTATATCGAAATCCGTATCGAAAACCGCCTGCATTCTCTGATTATTGTAAAAAGAAATGTAGGCGGTTTTTTCATAATATGTCTTACCAAATTCTTTCATTAACCACGTTTTACCAACCTGCCGGGCTCCCATTAAAATCAGTGGTTTTCTGTTACTTTTTTTCTTCCAGTCTAATAGTTTATCCATTGCAAATCGACGCATGCTGACCTTCCTCCATTTCTCTTTTTTATTATTTCACATTTTTCCCTGGTTATTCTTACTCTAATTTAACATTTTTCCCGACCTAATTCAATATAAAATTAACATTTTTCCCGACTTCACCGGAACAGAATCTGCTGTGAAACCTTCTCTTAAGACAAACATAATCTCTCCACGGAAAAATACGACGGCCAGCCACCGTCGTATTTTTCGTTATCGAATATTTTTATTTTTCTTCTCTGATCAGTCTGAGTCCGTCTTTTTCCAGCAGATACTCCTTCCCGCACACCTCTCCGATATACTTCCTGTCATGCGAAATGCTGATGATGGCGCCTGGAAATTCGCGGAGCATTTTTCTTATGACCGGTCCCGATAAGGGTGAAAAGTTTCGGGTTGGTTCATCCAGAATCAGCACATTGGCATTGCCAAGGCTCATTTTCAGAAGCAATACTTTTGCCTTCTGGCCGCCGGACAGTTCGCGGATGGGGTGATCCATCTCGTCTGCCGTGTACTTCAGCGACCCAAGATACGTTCGTATCTTCGTCCTCTCACTCTTCTCCCCGGTGGAATCCAGAAAATCGACCGGCGTCATGGAAAAATCCAGCTGATCCTCGTAGTTCTGCGGCATGTAATCTACGCGGAGATCCTCCCGTTCTTTCAGCTCTGCCGCAATCTTTTTCAGCAGTGTTGTCTTGCCTGCCCCGTTCGGGCCGACAATGCATATTTTTTCCGGTCCTCTTATCTTTAAGGTGATATTTTCCGCCAGAACCCGCTCCCCATCCGGCGTTTCCAGTTTCGGAAGCTGATATTCGATGACCGTTTTCCCGGCGGGCATGGCTGCCTCTGCTCCTCCAAGCTGGAAGTAAATCGCTTCCTCCTGCTCCGGCATTTCTGTCATGCGGGCATCTTCTTTTTCAAATCTGCGGTTCATCGCCTTTACGGTATGCATTTTGTCCTTCAGATTTTTCGCCACGGACGGTGCCTGACGGGAACAGTTGCTCAAGGCGTTCTGCACGCTCTGGTATACCTTTCGGTATTTCTCATCGCGCAGCGCTTTCTCTCTCCTGTCACTCTGCGCCTTCTGTTCCTGGCGCTCGAAATTCTGCAGGCGCTCCTCTACATACGTCCGATAGGGAAGTTTCGCAACCGTGTATCTCGATTTTGTCTTCCGCACAATCTGTTCAATATGAATGACCATATTTGCCGTGTTTTCAATCAGCGTTTCATCGTGCGAAATAAAAACAACAATATGCTCCCATTCGCGGATCAGTTTCTCCAGAAGTTCCAGTGTCGCAAGATCAATATCATTTGACGGCTCATCCAGCAGAAGGACCGTGACATCCTCCATGAGAAGACGCATCATCTGCGCTTTCACCTTCTCGCCGCCGGAAAGCTCACTCATCTGCTGATCCCGATAGAAAAACTCTTCCGTCAGACCAAATTTTCTTGCCAGCACCGCCAGATCCTTCGGTGTCTGATCCCAGAACTTTTCTTTTTCATAGAAATACTCATACACCGTCTTCGTTTTCTCCGCCTCCGGAAGTTCCTGCGGCAGATATCCAAGCCGCTCCTTTCCGATGATGCGCTCGCCTGTGGATTCGATGTAATCTTCCGTCAGTGCGGGATCGTACATCCACTTCAGCAGCGTCGATTTTCCGTTTCCCTCCTCTCCAATGATAACGGCCTTATCACCGTCATTCAGTACAAGCTGAAAATCTTCGAGAATCACCCGCAGATCTTTTTTTATGTGTCAGTGTTAATTTTTTTATCTGCATCATACAGAAGTCCCCTTTGCTCCGGCAGCCTCTTTTCTGCTTTTTTACGCAAAACGAGCCTGCCCTGCGTACGCAAAACAGACCCGCAAAAAAATATCCCTGTTCTATTCTCATAAAAAAGGGAGATGATTCAGCGATTCTCGTCTTTAAGCGTACACGAAAAACAGGCCTGTTTTCCAGGCTGCCCGTTCTTTGTGTTTTTCTTAAAGTCGATTATCGCAGAAACATTCCCTCACCTTTACACCAATGGTGCTCTTTCTTTTTATTTTCTGTTCCCTATTATAGGACAACTTACAGATAAATGCAATCCGTTTTTTTACAAATTGAGAAGTTCCTCTGCCAGCGCCTGTGCATGTTCCAGATACCAGCCGTCTTCGTCCTCTTCTGCTTCCACAAACTCGATATACTCATTCAGCGTGGCCAGCTTCACATCCAGATTGAACTGTTCGCGTGAAATCTTTGTCTTTAACGCTTCATACATCCGATCCAGAAACAGCTCTTTCTGTGCATCGTTCATGTAGAACGGGAAAGTACTCCGTGTCTCGGTCGCATGTGCCAGGAATCTTGCAATGTCCAGAGAATACGGCATCATTCCACCAAATCCCCAGTCAATCATGACAACATTTTCGCCGTCATAGATCACATTCCACTGCAGGAAATCACCGTTTGACATCGTACATGGACAGATCAGCTGGCGGTCCAGGAACATCTGATACGCTTTCCGCAGAATTGGATCATCCACTACGGACGATGCTCGGCGCAGAACGCGTTTCCAGTATTCGACAAATCTCTGCTCCACTTCATTTTCCGGCGCTTTGTCCATCGACGGTGTCCAGAAATACGACTGAATTTTACTTAAGGTTTCTGCCGCTTTTTCTGTTGTCTCGTCCGTCATATCCCGCATGTCGTTTCCTTCTACATACTTCATGCAGATCCAGTCCGCATCCTCTGCCTGCCGCATGCCGACATACTGCGGTACGTGAAACTCTCCTTTTGACAGATACTGCACATAAATCTGCGCTTCTTTGCTGCCGGTTTTCTTCAGTGTATATTTTCCTGCATCTGTCTCGATCACATACACATCGTACTCCCGCACTTCATCTTCCGCCTCGCCCCACTGCTCGCAGATGCGGGAAACTGCTTTTACCGATTCTCCGGTGATGTCTGATGCCATTTTTCGGATTTCATCTGACTCTACCGGTTTCTGAAAATTTCCTAACTCCATCTCTTTTGTTTTATCCTTCCCATTTTCACTTTATTCCAGTACTACATCACATCTGTGATGCTTTTGTCATTCTGACTTCCAGTAACTCAATTTTTTCCATATGCTTTTTTATCCAATTACGCTTGCTCCAAACGGCATAAACGAGAGCCTTGCCAGCTCCCCTGACGCCATTCCAGACACTGCCAGCTATCCATTATTTTGTGAACAGTTTGCCGCATCGATCGCCAGCACCAGTAATAATGCCGGAATTTCATTGCTCGGATTATCATATTCGATGACATACGTGTCACCCCAGCTCAGAAGTTTTTTATGTACGTGGACGACTGCACTGCAGGCTTCATATACATCGTAATCCCATCCCATGAAGTCACCTTCTGCACGCCATCCCATGAAATCTACATCGTATTTGGGGCGGAACAGTGCAAAACGTTTTTCGATATGTCCCATTAACTGCCCGTTCCATTCAATTTCAAAAGTCGGAAGAAAGCAAAATAATTTCTGTTTGATAAACCCAATTTCATTATGCGCCGCATCGTACACATGCAGACGGTGTCCCAGCGAGATAAATTCATTTTTCACAAAATACTTTTGGTTCCCCTGCTCGTCATAGATATCATACGTGTCTGACCAGGAAAATACACGTTGTTTGATTAGTAACTGCATATCTGCTCCCCTTTTCATTTTTCTATCAGAAAATCGACTTTTTTATGGAAAATTTTTCCTTTTCCCCTTAATTTTCGACCGCGATTTTGACCCCATTTTTTTCGGTCTGAAACGGTCTAAAACGCTATTTTTGCCCTGTTTTTTCTACCCAAAATGTACAAAAAAACCGCTAAAACACTGGATTTTAGCGGTTTTTCAGGTATGGACCTGAGGGGAATCGAACCCCTGTCCGAAAGCCTATTCATTCAGGCATCTCCCATTACAGTCATTCTATTAAAGGTTCCCCCATCGGCACGCCGGATGACAGGCTTGCCGCTTCGGTAGCTTCATAAAATCTTCCATCTCCGCAAAGCTTTGGAAACGAAGTGCTCCGCATCTGTTTGATGCCAGGAGAATAGCCGCGGAAAACTATTCAGCTGACAACGCCGCACTTAGGCAGCGTACGCTACGTAATTATCGTCTGCGTTTAAATTTAGGTTCCAGGTTGATGACGCGGTCCCGGAGTCCACGAATGGCTTCCCAAACTTCAAAACCCCCGTCGAAACCAGTACAAGCCCGTGCTGGCTCTACAGACGCTTTTCTTTGATACGGGGACGCAAACAGATCGTCCCGGTGCAGTGAAAACTCTCTTTCAACTGCCGTATATTGTATTATAGTCTTTCCCCATACTTTTTGTCAAGGATTTTTAATACAGATTTTTAACTTTGAAATCTCTCTCCGCCTCACGTCTCTGATCCTTCTTTGCGATATCCTGCCGTTTATCATACAGTTTTTTACCGCGTGCCAGACCGATCTCGACTTTTACGAGGCTGCCTTTAAAATACACCTGCAGCGGAACGAGCGTGTAGCCTTTTTCCTTGATCTGCGCCTCAAGTTTGCGGATCTCATAGTCGTGCAGCAGCAGTTTCCGGATGCGCAGCGGGTCTTTATTGAATATGTTGCCCTTCTCGTACGGACTGATGTGCATGCCGTAGATGAATACCTCATCACGCTCAATGCGGATGAAGGACTCCTTGATGCTGCATTTTCCCATGCGGAGGGATTTTACCTCGGTACCGGCAAGGGAGATGCCGGCCTCGTATTTATCCTCGATAAAATAGTCATGATATGCCTTTTTATTGTTGGCAATCATTCGATTTCCTTTTTGTTTTGCCATAACTTTTTCCTCCAAGGATTTATTCTGTCTCGGTTTCTTTTTCTACATACGTAAAATCGATTGTCCGGTTGGCAGGCTCGGCGTTTCGGACACGGACACGCACCGGCTCACCAAGGCGGAATACTCTTCCGTGCTGCTCTCCGACCAGACGGTAATTTTCTTCATCGAAATTGTAATAATCGTCTTTGAGTGTCATAATGTGAACGAGTCCCTCGACGGTATTTGGCAGCTCTACATAGAAGCCCCAGCCGGTCACGCCGGAAATGACGCCGTCGTACTCTTCGCCGACATGCTCCAGCATATATTCGGCTTTCTTCAGTTTCACAGCCTCTCTTTCTGCCTCTGCAGCACGCTGCTCCATCGCACTCGACTGCTCCGCCACATGCTGCAAAATGGACGAATATTTGCCGATTCTGCCGCCCTTGTCGAGACGTCCCCGCAGATCATCCTTGATAATGCGGTGGATCTGCAGATCCGGGTAACGGCGGATTGGTGAGGTAAAATGGCAGTAATATGACGCTGCCAGTCCGAAGTGGCCGCTGCATTCCGGGGTATAAATGGCTCTTGCCATCGACCGGAGCAGCAGGCGGCTGATCAGCGGCTCTTCCGGGGTTCCCTCGATGCTGGTGAGAATCTTCTGCACCTCACCCGGCGTAATCTCATGGGAACGCTTTTCGACTTTGATGCCCTGTTCACGGATCAGCGTCAGCGTTGCCTCCATGCGGTCTCCGTCCGGCTTGTCATGCGTCCGGTATAAGAACGGGATTTCGCGTGTGCAGTATTCCTCTGCCACGGTCTCGTTCGCCATCAGCATGAAGTCCTCGATCATCCGTGTTGCCACGTTCGACGGATACGGGCGGATCTCCACCGGCGTCCCTTCTGCATCAAGAATTACTTTGCTCTCCGGGAATTCAAAATCAATTGCTCCGCGTTCTTTCCGACAGCTCCGGATCAGTGCAGACAGTTCCTGCATCTGGCGGAACATCGGAACCAGCTCATGATATTCCTCCAGCAGCTCCGGATGTGCTTCCGGCTCGGTCAGGATTGCATTGACGGCGGTGTAGGTCATGCGGCGGTCCACGCGGATCACCGTCTCAGCGATCTGATGGCCGATCACACGGCCTTTCTCGTTGATCGTCATAATACAGGAGAGTGCCAGGCGCTCCTGTCCTTCATTCAGGGAACAGATGCCGTTTGACAGACGCTTCGGCAGCATCGGAATAACGCGGTCCGGCAGATAGACACTGGTGCCGCGCTTTAACGCCTCACGGTCGAGGGCGGAATTTTCCTGCACATAGTTGCTCACATCAGCGATATGAACGCCAAGCGTCCACGTATCGCCCGCTTTTGTGACGGATACGGCGTCATCGAGGTCTTTGGCATCCTCGCCGTCGATTGTCACCATCTGCCAGCTTTTTAGATCGAGGCGGCCGTTGTAATCGTTTGGAATTACTTCCTCCGGGCATTTTTCTGCCTGTGTGATCACGCGTGCCGGGAACTCCTCCGGGATCTGGTAAGCGTCCACGACTGCCTGGATATCGACAGTCTGGATACGCGGCTTCTTCTCTGTGTCGCCGTCCTTTCCATTCTTTCTGCGGAATCGGTCATCGCGTCCTCTTCTGCCCTGCTCTCCGGCGCGGCGGTCTCTTTTTTCCCGTTTTTCCGTCGTTGTGGATGCACCGCGGCTCTTCTGGTAACGGCCGTCGGAGATCACATCGATTTTTCCTTCTTTTACCAGGATTTCCATAACCTCCGCAAGCTCCGACCGTTTTGCTTTCGGCACCTGCAGCAGCATGGCAATGTCTTTCAGACGCATCGGCTCATAGTTTTTCGAGCTTACGAGATCCATGAGCAGCGTCTTGCGGTTTTTCAGCAGTTTCGAACTTCTGGAACGCGGATGGCCCGCATGACCGCCATGGTTCCCGCTGTTCTGTCCTGCATGGGACGCCGCGCTGCCCTGCGGATATTTCCTCCGATCTTTTTTCTTCTTATTATCTTTCATCTATTATCTCCTCTTTGTAGAAAAAGACACCCTTACGCCTTCTCGTGGGAATAAGGATGTCTTTACTTTGCTAAAAATTCATGTTTAATACAACCGACAGTACAATAAACAGAACTGCCATGATTTTTGTTGCACGGATCAGAGTTCCTTCTGCAGAACGGCTTTTGTTTCTTCCCCAGTAAGTGTCTGAGATACCTGCGATAGCACCGAGACCCTGCTGTTTTCCTTCCTGCATCAATACAACAACGGTTAAAGCAATACAATCAATGACATAAATGACTGTCAAAATCGTTCTTAAAATTTCCACAATTACACCTCCTACGGCCAACTTATATTATTTTACCATAGCGGAAGAACGATTTCAACTGTTATTTGCCTATTTTAGCCGTTTTTCACCACTCTCTTACGCCGGTTCCCTTTTGCGGGAACGGATTCCGGTATTTCGCTTCCTCACCGAGGCGTTCCTCGATGCGGAGAAGCTCATTGTATTTCGCATTCCGCTCCGACCGGCACGGTGCTCCGGTTTTGATCTGGCCGGCGCCTGTCGCGACGGCAAGGTCTGCCAGAAAATCATCCTCTGTCTCTCCGGACCGGTGGGAAATGACGGCGCGGTACCCTGCTCTCTGCGCCATCTCCACCGCATCCAGCGCCTCAGAGAGCGTTCCGATCTGGTTTACCTTGATCAGAACCGCATTTGCCGTGCCAAGTGCAATGCCGCAGGAAAGCCTTCTTACATTCGTCACAAACAGATCATCCCCGACCAGCTGTACTCTGTTCCCGAGCGCTTCCGTCATCTGTTTCCAGCCTTCGAAATCGTCCTCGCACAGCCCGTCTTCGATGGATACGATCGGGTATTTTTCGATCAGTTCCTCATAGTAGGCAACCATTTCTGCGGTATCCCGAAATACTGTCTTTCCGCACTGACGGGATTCCCCGGGAAAGTAGTAGACGTTCCTGCTCTCCTCGTAGAGCTCGCTTGCCGCCGCATCGATCGCGATCATCACGTCGTTTCCGGGCGCATAGCCGGCTTTCTGGATCGCATTGACAATGAGCTGCAGTGCTTCATCGGAATCCTTTAAATCCGGCGCAAAGCCGCCCTCATCGCCGACAGAAGTCGAGTATCCCTTCTCCTTCAGGAGCTGCTTCAGCGTATGGTAAATCTCCGCGCACATGGAAAGACCCTCCCGGAATGAGGGAGCGCCGCACGGCATAATCATAAATTCCTGCAGATCGACGGTGTTGTCGGCATGACGGCCGCCGTTTAAAATATTCATCATCGGCACGGGCATACGGCTTGTGTGGCAGCCGCCCAGGTACTGGTACAGCGGCAGATGAATCGCATTTGCCGCCGCGCGCGCCACAGCAAGTGAGACACCGAGAATGGCGTTTGCCCCGAGGTTTTCTTTCGTTTCGGTTCCGTCTGCCTGGCACAGGATATGGTCGATCCGCTCCTGCTCGAGCGCATTCTCGCCGACAACGGCATCGGCCAGCACGGTATTGACCGCTTCTACAGCCTTTCTCACGCCCTGCCCCAGATAGCGCACTTCCTGATCTCTTTTTTCCAGTGCCTCAAATTTTCCTGTCGATGCCCCGGACGGCACCTGGGCACGCCCCATATGGCCTTCCAGTCCGAGAATCCCCTCCCCGACGGCCACTTCCACCTCTACGGTCGGATTTCCGCGCGAATCCAGAATTTCTCTTCCTGTCACGCTTCGAATTGGTAAATATCGAAACATAGTTTTCCCTCCTGTTTTGCTGCAAAGTGAACAGTAACCAAGTTTCTTCTCTGCGTTCACAGTATGACCGTGCTATGGGAAAAATATGTTGCTCTCTCTGTCGAAACCTCTTTTTTCCAGTCCTTATTCTTTTCAAACATAAAAAAACGCAATATGAAAGCCATCCGATTTTTCCATTTTCGGATGCTTTCATAAGTTAGAACTGTGCATTGGACTGAATCCTTTCTTTTTTGTTCTTTTGTTCTTTTGTTTCACTTTGGGGTACTTCGTTACGTTTTCTTGGGTCCATACCTTCGCTTTCTTAGTTTATGGGGTAATTCGTTATGTTCTCGGTGGTCCGTCCTCTCTTTCTGTTTTTTTTCTTCCGTTTTCTTTTGTTGACTTTACTATATCAGTTTTCTCACCGTTTGTCAACACTTTATTTTGATTTTTTATCTGTTTTCCATTTTTATTCTGTCTCTTATTGCGTAATTATTTTTATTTTCAGATTATTATAATAAAATATCCCTGCCGCACCCGTTTCAAAACGAATCCGGCAGGGACATTTTCACGATTTCTCTTTATTTCTTAATCAGCAGGGATTTTCCTGTCATTTCTTTTGGCTGCTCCATGCCCATCAGCTCGATCAGAGTCGGTGCGATGTCTGCCAGGCAGCCGCCCTCTCTTAACGTGTAGGATGGATCTGCATTAACCAGAATGAACGGAACCGGATTGGTGGTATGAGCGGTGTATGGCTCGCCGGTCTCATAGTCTACAAGCTGCTCTGCATTTCCGTGGTCCGCACAGATGAACATCTGGCCGTCAACCTCTTTTAATGCCTCCACTGCTTTGCCTACGCACTCATCAACAGCCTCAACTGCCTGGATTGCTGCGCTCTCAACACCGGTATGGCCAACCATATCCGGATTTGCAAAGTTGATGATGATAACATCATATTTCTGGGAACGAATAGCATCCGTCAGCTTGTCGCATACTTCGTAAGCACTCATCTCCGGCTTCAGGTCATAAGTAGCAACCTCGGGGATTTTACAAGGATTCTATCCTCACCTTTATTTGGCTCCTCAACGCCGCCATTGAAGAAGAAGGTTACATGTGCATATTTCTCGGTCTCAGCAATACGTGCCTGAGTCATGTTATGTGCTGCCAGATACTCACCGAAGGTGTTGGTGATCTCTTCTTTTTTGAATGCAACGGATTTGTTCGGGATAGTCTCATCGTATTCCGTGAAGCATACGTAGGTCAGATCCAGACGTTTTTCTCTCTCGAATCCGGTGAACTCATCTGCACAGAATGCTCTTGTCAGCTCTCTTGCACGGTCCGGGCGGAAGTTGAAGAAAATTACAGAATCTTTATCCTGAATCGTTGCAACCGGTTTTCCGTCTTTTTTCAGAACGGTCGGCAGAACGAACTCATCGGTTTTTTCAGCATCATAGGAAGCCTGAACAGCCTCTGCTGCATCGGTTCCTTCTACGCCTTCCCCTTTTGTCAGAGCTTTGTAAGCCAGCTCGACACGATCCCAGCGGTTATCACGGTCCATTGCATAGTAACGGCCGGAGATCACGCCGATTTCGCCGACACCGATCTCATCCATTTTTGCCTGCAGCTGCTCAACATAGGATTTTCCGGATGCCGGAGGAGTGTCACGGCCATCCAGGAAGCAGTGTACATAAACTTTCTCGAGACCCTTACGTTTTGCCAGCTCCAGAAGTCCGAATACGTGGGTGATGTGGCTGTGAACACCGCCGTCAGAAAGAAGTCCGAACAGGTGCAGTGCGGAATTATTTGCTTTTGCATTTTCAACAGCCTTTACCAGCTCTTCATTCTCGAAGAAATCGCCGTCCTGGATTGCTTTCGTGATTCTGGTCAGCTCCTGATATACAACGCGGCCTGCGCCCATGTTCAGATGGCCTACCTCAGAGTTACCCATCTGTCCGTCCGGAAGACCTACAGCAAGTCCGCTGGCCTGTCCTTTTACGTACGGGCACTGGCTCATCAGCTGGTCCATAATCGGAGTTTTCGCTTCGCAGACAGCGTTATGCTCGCATTTGTCATTCAGTCCATATCCGTCAAGAATCATTAATACGGTTGGTTTTTTACTCATTGTGAATTCCCTTCTTTACTTAAATTTTGGGTAACAATACAGAGCCCCGTCTCGATTCCGCTTACGCTGCATCTCGATGTTGCTTTTCGCCATATGAAACTCCAGAAAAAGCGCTCCTTCATGCAAGCATGATTCGCGATTTTTCTTCCATTTCGCATGGCTCTGAATTGTTACATTTTGTTAGTATACCCGGATTGTCGAAGAAATCTCCTGGATCATCGACATTCCGCCTAAAATCTGCATGGCATCCTCAAAATGGCGCTCTTTGACCTCGTCCGTAATAACGACGATCTCGGCGTATTTTCCATTGACACGTTTCTGAAGCATCTGTGCAATCGAAACCTTGTTGTTTCCAAAGACAGAAGCTACCGATGCCAGCGTTCCATACCGATTTTCAATCTGCATGCGTACAAAATATTTCGACTTAATTTCGCCGACACGCTTGATCGGGCATTCCCGGTAGCATGTGCAGCCGATTCTGCCGCAGCAGTTCCATAAAATATTGCGCACAACATCGAAAATATCGCCCACAACGGCACTCGCAGTCGGAAGCTCTCCGGCACCTCGTCCGTAAAACATCGTATCCTGTACGGCATCGCCTGTCAGGAATACGGCATTGTAGGAATCATTGACAGTCGCAAGCGGATGATTGCTGTCGATCAGCATCGGATGAACGCGGGCTTCGATTCCTTCCGGGGTATCTTTTGCCACGCCGAGCAGCTTGATCGTGCATCCCATCTCTTTTGCGTACTCGATATCGGTCGCCGTGATTTTGGTAATGCCTTCGGTGTAAACATCTTCAAATGTCACTCTGGAGTTGAACGCTGCCGAAGCCAGGATTGCTACCTTGCGGCCGGCATCAAGACCTTCCACATCTGCGGTCGGGTCTGCTTCTGCATAGCCCATGTCCTGCGCCAGACGGAGCGCATCACCAAACTCCATGCCTTCCTGCGACATTTTTGTGAGAATGAAATTTGTGGTACCGTTGAAAATACCCATCAGCTCTGTGATATGATTGGCGGCAAGGCACTGTTTCACCGGACGGATGATCGGAATTCCTCCCGCCACGGATGCCTCATAGAGAAAATCTTTTCCGTTTCTCTTTGCTGTTGCAAGGATTTTTTTGCCCTCGGATGCCACCAGATCTTTATTTGCCGTTACAACATTCTTTCCAGCATCCAGGCAGGCAAGAATGTAATTCATGGCCGGCTGTTTTCCACCCATAACCTCAACAACAATCTCGATTTCCGGGTCATTGGCAATCTCCTCGAAGCTGGTGGTAATGATGGAGGGATCGTCAACCTTTGCAGCTGCTTTTTCCACATTGCGCACAAGAATTTTTTTCAGCTCTACACGTGCTCCCAGCTTCGGAAGCATTTCCTCCTGCTGGCTTTTCAGCACTTTATACACACCGGTACCGACAGTACCAAGACCCAGCATTCCGATTTTAATTACTCTTTCCTCTGCCATACTCATCTCTCTCTCTTATTTCAGGGATACGATGCATTCAATTTCCACTTTTGCTGCTTTCGGAAGAGCGGCAACTGCTACACAGGAACGAGCCGGTTTGGACTCACCAAAGAAAGCACCGTATACTTCATTTACCTTGGCAAAATCGTTCATATCGGTCAGGAAAATGGTTGTTTTCATCACTTTCGTGCGGTCAGTTCCTGCTGCTGTCATGATTGCGTCCAGATTCTTTAAAGAGAGGGTTGCCTGCTCTTCTACGGTTTCCGGGATCACGCTGCCATGCTCTACATCAAAGCCAAGCTGTCCGGAAATAAATAAAAGGCCGTTGTCTGCGACTGCCTGTACATAAGGTCCGATTGCTGCCGGTGCTTTTTCTGTATTAATGATTTCTCTTGCCATAATCATATTCTCCTTTATGCTTTCTTTCGCGTCGTCTGATTTGCCGCGTTTTTTCCCTCTATCATGCGGTTTTTCCGACACTTTTGTCGTTCCCATCATATCACATGTGGGAGATGTCCGCAAGTGCGAAAAAGCCGCTCCCGGACACAAGAAAAGTTCAGAATCGTTCATTTCACATATCCAAATTCTATTAATTCATGTATGAACGCACTCCGTCTAGGATATCTTTTGTGATATGTCGACATAACAGCAATCACTTGTTTCTTTGATAACTGTTCTGTAAGTTCGTCTGATTTTCTTAAAAAAGCCGGTAAATTCATTTGCCTTTTCCAATCAAATCATCAATCCTATTTCATTTTATCCGTCAATATCCATTTTCCTTTTCGATTAGACCCCTCACGGATAACTTTACCTTCATGCTGCATTTTTGTAAGCATACGCTTAATCGTTGCCGTAGAAACTGCAAGCGCTTTTGCTAATTCTTTCTGAGTCAGTTTCGGATTTTTATAAATCATTTCTGACAATTGAATTTCAAGGTCATCTTTGGGATCATGATTGGGGTCATTGGGATCTCGATCGAGGTCAACAGGCTCATGATTGAGATTATCGGGCTCACGATTGAGATCATTTGACCCATGATTGAGGTCATGATCTCGATTTTTGACCTCAATGACCTCATTCTGGCCGCGATAAAGATTGATGCGGAAAGCTACTTCCATATCAATAAATTCCGGTTCACGCAATCCGTATTCCTGCATAGCCTGCATAAGTTTCGGAATACCACTTCCCCATGCTTCCACAAGGTTCATATAGGCAAAAGCATTGGCAAGCGAACGATTTCGGATTTTTGAAAATCCTTCCTTCATCAACTCAATCGTTACGCCAGGAAGCAGTCCACCAGGAGATGTGATCTCCAAGCGATCATCATAAATTGCCACCTGAATATTAGAATTCTGAATGTAACTGCAATTCATAACTGCATTAACGATCAACTCACGGATACTATCCGGCGGCAGTTCATAAATATCCTGTCGATATACTCCTTCCAGCCGACATCCCATACGAATATTTCTAAGGACAAACTGCACCGCTTCCTCTACTTGCTTCCAAAGCGGTCCTTCATAATTACGTCGATCCAAAAAGACAGCTCGCGTCGTTCCCTTAAACACAGCGCACTGTATCATGGAACGGAGTCCACCTTGTCCCGTTAAATAAATATACGCATTTGTCGGATAGATTTTTTCATTCTCATCTTTTTTCAAAATTCCCCAACTGAGCAAAACATTTTTCGTTACATCTTTAACTGCTGATCGCTGAAGATTGGATTTGCAGTTGGCAATAGCAACTTCCTTCATTTGTTCACAGAGACTTTTAATATCTTCATCGGTCACTTCTATATCTCTGCGGATTATTGAATCAAAAGAGCGGGCATCGCATTCATAATATAATTCTCTTGACATATCACGGTCAGCAGGGCGTGTTGTTCCAGAAACTCGAATATATACGCCATTCTCCAGCCCCTCTGCCTTAATATAATATGGTTTCCGACGTCCCGTCCTGATTTCTGCAACAATTACAGGTTTATCATTTATATTTTGCAAATAAACATCCGGGATAATTGTAGGTTCACAACTGTCAGAAATAGCATTCGTAATCGCATCAATCTCCCGAAAAACTTTATCATCCGGAATGCCAACAACTTCTCTTGTTTTATCGTCAATACCAAATATAATCCTCCCACCTTTTCCGTTAGCGAAAGCAACAACCGTTTTCATATATTTCATGCTCTTGTCTGGACGTTGTACTTTGAATTCAACGTTCTTGGATTCTCCAGCAAGGATTTCTTCTATTGTCATCCGATCACCTCCATGATTAAGTTTTGTCCATGATGACTCTATTATTTTGCTTTTTGCTTCCAATGTGGTTCCATTCATTTATGACTATTTTCCGTATGGTGCTTCAGATTCTGCCGCCATCAACACTGTTTCCTAATCGCTCAGATCGTATGTCACGGCTTTATGCTCTGGCTCATTAAAGGAAGACGAACCACCGATACCGAAATATTTTTCAAAAAAACGTTTTCAGTTTTTCAATGACTCTCTGTTTTTTCTTGGCTCTTCCGCCACCACCAAAATGAGAAATTGGCGGCATGATTTTATCTATATCCGTTCCCGCTGTTTTGATCTCTCCGTCCCGAAACGCATTCTCTATGAACTTTCGTGTGTCTTTCGGCTTCAATTTTTCTTCCGTAATAATTACATTAAGATCATAATCGCGCTGTTCCACAACAAATTCATGCCACTCATCCATAACATCGTCCACATCATTGATTCCTGCAATAAAGGTTTCAATAGCTGTTTCTTGCTGCGCAGCTCCGGGCTGGCATCAATCGCTTTATTGATGGTTATCAGCACTTCCTTATCTTCACAGCGGGTATCATGATACTTCTTTACAAGCATCAGAATATAATCAATGTTGATTTCTACCTGCCGGATCAATTCAATTTCAAACACCACATCATCTGTAATATCCGTACTTTCCCGGCGTTTCCGTTTCCACTCGTCACGCAAATCCTGATAACGTCCAAGGTAGTCTTGCAAATTGCGCTCAGAAATCAGCTCATTCCCCTTAAATTCGTCAAAGGAAAGCAGAAGGTTTCTCATACGAAGAATAGCACCAAACAAAGCAATAAAATCCTTCTGGTTCTGCTCTCCGACAATCTGCGGTTCTGACAGCGGAAACTTATGATTCAATTCCTCCATCAGATCCACATACCCTGGCATTGGCTTACCATCTACGGATTCATATCCGTAATAGTAATCCTTAAAGCTCTGCAGCAAAACAAGGCCCCCGGCATTCTTATCCCCAAACAAGGAAATGGCACTATCTACTCGCTTCTGCAGATTTCTGAAACATACAATATTTCCAAAGGTCTTGATAGAATTCAGAATACGGTTTGTACGGGAAAACGCCTGTATCAGTCCGTGCATTTTCAGATTTTTATCTACCCACAGCGTATTCATAGTCGTCGCATCAAAACCGTTAAGAAACATATTGACTACGATCAGAATGTCCAATTCCTTATTCTTCATGCGAAGCGACACATCTTTATAATAATTCTGGAATTTATCACTTGAGGTATCGTAGTTCGTATGGAACATTTTGTTATAATCCTTGATTACTTCTTCCAGAAACTCTCTGGACGGCTGGTCGACAGATATAAAACAAGCATATCACGAAAACGTGAATTTTTCAATCCGCGCAAAAAATCACTCCGCTTCAAAACACAGAAACGAAGTGATTTCTTTTTGCACAAACTGGCACTCTCTATAGCTAAATCAAGGGTTATATGTTGCATAAAAAACAGCAAAACGCCACCAAACACCTCACCTTCAGCATTTCTGCCGAATTCACCGTGTTTGGTGACGTTTTAGCCCGTTTTATTGATTGATTTCGTACAAAATCAATTATTTATTGTAGTTTACGATAGCTCCGAAATCTGGTTTCAGGGATGCTCCGCCTACCAGACCGCCGTCGATGTTCTCCTGTGCGAACAGTTCCGGTGCGGTTTTTGCGTTTACAGAGCCGCCATACTGGATACGGATAGCTGCTGCTGTTGCATCATCATAGATTTCAGCGATGCACTCGCGGATGCCTTTGCAAACTTCCTCAGCCTGCTCTGTTGTAGCAGTTTTGCCGGTTCCGATTGCCCAGATTGGCTCGTAAGCGATAACGGCTGTTTTGGCCTGATCTGCTGTTACATTCAGGAATCCAACCTTTACCTGCTGACGAATGAAGTCCATCGTTACACCCTGCTCTCTCTGCTCCAGAGTTTCTCCGCAGCACATGATCGGGGTGATGCCGTGCTCGAAAGCTTTCAGCATTTTTTTGTTTACGGTCTCGCTTGTCTCTGCGAAGTATTCTCTTCTCTCAGAGTGGCCAAGTACAACGTATTTCACGCCAGCGTCTGTCAGCATAGCCGGGGAGATTTCGCCTGTGAAAGCACCTTTCTCCTCAAAATACATATTTTCAGCACCAATCTGGATGTTGGAGCCTTTTGCAGCCTCTACAACCGGGATGATATCGATGGCCGGTACGCAGAAAACAACGTCAACGTCGTCATTTGCTACCAGTGGTTTTAATGTATTGACTAATTCTACTGCCTCGCTCGGAGTCATGTTCATTTTCCAGTTTCCGGCGATAATTTTCTTTCTTGCCATGATCGTTTGATCTCCTTAGTTTTGAATATAAATTCTTATTTGTCGTTTGCTGCTGCAACGCCCGGCAGTTCTTTTCCTTCCAGGAACTCCAGGGAAGCGCCGCCGCCAGTGGAGATATGAGTCATCTTATCGCCATATCCAAGCTGGTTTACAGCTGCTGCGGAATCTCCGCCGCCGATGATCGTAACTGCATCTGTTTCAGCCAGTGCTGCTGCAACTGCTTTGGTTCCTGCTGCAAAATTCGGCATCTCGAAGCATCCCATCGGTCCGTTCCATACAACGGTTTTAGCAGTTTTAACAGCATCAGCGAACAGTTTTGCAGTTTCCGGTCCGATATCCAGACCTTCCCAGCCATCCGGAATCTGTCCGGCCGGAACAACCTGTGTATTTGCGTCGTTTGAGAATGCATCTGCAACAACGTTGTCTACCGGAAGAAGCAGTTTCACGCCTTTTGCTGCTGCTTTTTCTTTCATTTTGTTTGCATAATCCAGATAATCCATCTCAAGCAGAGAATCACCAACGGTGCCGCCTGCTGCTTTTGCGAAGGTATAAGCCATACCACCGCCGATGATCAGGACATCAACTTTATCGATCAGGTTGTCGATAACAGAAATCTTGCTGGATACTTTGGATCCACCAAGGATGGCAACAAACGGACGCTCCGGATTGTTGACAGCATTTCCAAGGAATGCGATCTCTTTCTCCATCAGGTAACCAACAACAGCAGTGTCAACATATTTGGTAACACCAACATTGGAGCAATGAGCACGGTGTGCGGTTCCGAATGCATCGTTTACGAATACGTCACACAGGGAAGCCAGTTCTTTGCTGAACTCCTCACCGTTTTTGGTCTCTTCTGCACGGTAACGGGTGTTCTCCAGAAGGATTACATCTCCGTCTTTCATAGCCTCAACAGCTGCTTTTGCGTTCGGTCCTACAACCTCAGGATCTGCTGCAAATTTAACTTCCTGTCCAAGAAGCTCGGAAAGGCGAACTGCAACCGGTGCAAGAGAAAGCTCTGGTTTTGGTTCTCCTTTCGGTTTTCCAAGATGAGAGCAGAGAATTACTTTTCCGCCGTCAGCGATCAGTTTTTTGATCGTTGGAAGAGCTGCTACCAGACGGTTCTCATCTGTGATTTTTCCATCGATCAGCGGAACGTTGAAGTCACATCTTACAAGGACTCTTTTTCCTTTTACGTTGATATCATCTACGGTTTTTTTGTTTAACATGGGCGTTTCCCTCCATATATCCAACTGCATCTGCCGCGCCGTTTCTTTGTTTTTGCGGCATCGCGGTCCTTATTTAAAAATGCAGTTTATAATTTTTGCACACGGAAAAGGGCTGTTTTTGTGCCGTATTTTTCCGCCGCATTCGCAAAAAGGGCCCGGTCCTTAACAGACCGGACCCTTTGGGCTCTGAAATTTTGCCGTTCAGTTTGTTAAATTATGCTAACTCGCTGAAGTATTTGATGGTACGAACCATCTGGCTTGTGTAGGAGTTCTCGTTATCATACCAAGAAACAACCTGTACCTCTGTTGTTCCGTTGTCCAGCGGAAGAACCATAGTCTGAGTTGCATCGAACAGAGAACCATATCTCATACCAACGATGTCGCTGGATACGATTTCATCTGTGTTGTATCCGAAGGACTCGGTTGCAGATGCTTTCATTTTTGCGTTGATCTCGTCAACAGTTACAGTTCCTTCTACAACTGCTGTAAGGATTGTGGTAGAACCGGTTGGGGTTGGAACACGCTGTGCAGAACCGATCAGTTTGCCGTTCAGTTCCGGAATAACAAGGCCGATTGCTTTTGCAGCACCGGTGCTGTTTGGAACGATGTTAACTGCAGCTGCACGGGATCTTCTCAGATCGCCTTTTCTCTGCGGTCCGTCCAGAGTCATCTGATCTCCAGTGTAAGCATGGATAGTAACCATGATACCGGATTTGATCGGAGCCAGTTCGTTCAGAGCTTTTGCCATAGGTGCAAGGCAGTTTGTGGTGCAGGATGCAGCGGAGATGATGTTATCGTCTGCTGTCAGGGTCTCATGGTTTACATTGTAAACGATGGTCGGAAGGTCGTTACCAGCCGGAGCGGAGATAACTACTTTACGAGCGCCTGCATTGATGTGTGCCTGAGCTTTTGCTTTGGAGGTGTAGAATCCGGAGCACTCCAGAACTACGTCTACGCCAAGCTCTCCCCATGGGCAGTTGTTAGCATCCGGGAAAGCATAGATTTTGATGTTTTTGCCATCTACTGTGATGGAATCTTCATCGGATGTTACGGTATCAGCCAGAGCATATTTTCCCTGAGAAGAGTCATATTTTAACAGATGAGCTAACATCTTCGGGGATGTTAAATCGTTGATTGCTACTACTTCATAACCTTCTGCTCCAAACATCTGTCTGAATGCAAGACGTCCGATACGGCCAAAACCATTGATTGCTACTTTTACTGCCATGATTTTCAATTCCTCCTAAAAAGTGAATTTTAATTTTGAGTCTCTGTACTTTGTTAAAGAAACATCAACCTTATCTGTATAATACCTAATTTCGTCGGAAAATTCAAGTTCTATTTTCAAGAAAATACGAAATTATTTCTAAAATTTGTGAAGAAGCCGGATGCCAATCCGTATTTCTGCAAAATTTCGAAAGATCCGTCTATTGCAGAAAGAGCCGGAATCCAGCCTTTCTGGGGCTTTTTCCGGCTTTTCCTGCGTGTTTTCTATTGGATCGGCAGATATTCCGGCTTTTTCTCTTTAAACCGCACGTAGTACCGGAATCCGGCTTCCTGCGCGATAGCTGACGCGTCCGCGAAATGAAACGCTATATGTTCCGGTTTGTGGGCATCGGCACCGAAGGTGATCTTTTCGCCGCCCAGTTCCCGGTATCTTCTGATGACATCCGGCGTCGGATTCGGCACGCCAAGGCCTGCCTTGTAGCCGCCGGTGTTGATTTCCAGCGCGATATCGTACTGAATCAGCTCTTTTAAAATGGTATCGATCTCGTCCGCAAATGCGCGGTAGCTGTAATCTTTTCCCTTTTCTCTGCAGTAGCGTACCACATAATCCAGATGACCAAGCGTCTGGAAATTGTGGAAGAACCGGATATTTTCTGCTGTAGCCCGAAAATACGCCCGGTACAGCTCTTCTGCTGTCCAGTCCGGGAAAGCATCCTCATAATAGGGGTCTTTTCCGTCAATGACATGCATGGAGCCGATCACATAGTCGAACGGCCACGCATTTACATACTCTTCCATCCGTTCTTTTAAGTGGAGCTGCAGTCCCAGTTCCACGCCGAATCGGATATCGATTTTGTCGCGGTATTTTTCCTGCAGTTCCCGGATTTTTGCCGCATATGCCGGTGTATCGAGCTGGAACTCGCCGGTACTGTAATCCATATCGTAGTGATCCGTCAGGCAGATTGCCGGAAGTCCCAGCTCGACTGCCCGTTTTACCATCTCTTCTGTTGGTGCTTCGCTGTCACTTGAAAAGAAACTGTGCATATGACAGTCCGCTATTTTCATCTTTCGGCCTCCGTAATCGTTCCGCCTCCGCCGACACAGCCGTCCACGTAGAAGACAACAGCCTGTCCCGGTGTCGGAGCACGCACGCCGTCCGGGAAGGTACAGGTAATCTCATCTTCCCCGGTCCGTTTGATCACGCACGGGGACCCTTTGTGCCCGTACCGGATTTTTGCGGTGCAGGAGAGCTCTTCTCCAAGTTCCAGCGGCGGAATTGCCATATAGTTTACTTTGTTTGCTTTTACTACTTTTGCGAAAACCTCTTCATTTTCGCCGACCACAACCTCGTTCGTCTCCGGACGGATTTCCAGTACGAACACGCGGTGTCCCATCGGAAGGCCGAGTCCGCGGCGCTGTCCTACGGTGTAATGGGTAATCCCCTCATGGGTACCGAGGATTTCACCCTTTGTATTCACGAAATTGCCTTTCGGTGCCACGATTCCTGTCTCGTTCTGGATAAAGGAAGCGTAATCCTGATCCGGCACGAAGCAGATTTCCTGGGAATCCTTCTTTTTTGCTACCGGAAGACCGATTTTTGCTGCAATCTCACGAATCTGATCTTTTGTGTAGTCTCCGACCGGCATCAGCGTATGCGAAAGCTGCTCCTGGGTCAGATTATACAGTGCATACGTCTGGTCTTTTGCCGCTGTTACCGAATTTGCAATCGCATACCGTCCATTGGCAAGCTGTTCGATTCTTGCATAATGTCCGGTCGCAATGTAGTCCGCTCCAATGGAAAGACTGCGCTGAAGCAACGCTCCCATTTCACATAGCGGTTGCAGGCGATACACGGGTTCGGTGTTCTGCCGCAGAGATATTCGTTCGTGAAATAGTCCATGACGTTATCACGGAACTCTTTTTTGAAGTTCATGACATAATACGGAATGTCCAGCACCTGTGCCACGCGCCTTGCATCATCAACAGCAGAAAGGCCGCAACAGCCCCCGTTTTCCTCCTGGACTGTCTCGGCCTCATCCTGCCAGATCTGCATGGTCACCCCGATGACATCGTATCCTGCTTTTTTCAGGAGATACGCTGCCACCGAGGAATCTACGCCGCCGGACATTCCAACGACTACTTTCTTTTTTCCCATACTTAGTATTCTTCCTCTTCCTCGCCCTCGCTGATATCAGACTTCGGTTTTGCAAGACCTCGATCTTGATGTGGTGTTTCTCTGCGTAATCCCAGAGTGCAGCGTGAATTGCTTCTTCTGCAAGCAGAGAACAGTGAACTTTGACCGGCGGAAGTCCGTCGAGTGCTTCCATAACGGCTTTGTTGGTTACTTCCAGAGCTTCCTGGATGGTTTTTCCTTTTACCAGCTCGGTTGCCATACTGCTGGTTGCAACTGCGGCGCCGCAGCCGAAGGTTTTGAATTTGCAGTCCTGAATGATGCCGTTATCGTCGATGTCAAGATACATTCTCATGATATCGCCGCATTTTGCATTTCCAACGGTACCTACACCGCTTGCGTTCTCAATTTCTCCTACATTTCTCGGATGCTGGAAATGATCCATTACTTTTTCACTGTACATTGTTATTCTTCCTCCTGAACTATTTCAAAGCAGTCCTCCTCCGGCACAGCTTTTACCTGAATTTTTCTGTACCGGCTTTCTGGATGGACTGTCTTATTTTTTTAAACTTATTTACCCTGCTGTTTTTTGATGTAATCCTCATACAGCGGGGACATGCTGCGCAGACGGTCTACGATCGCTTTAATCTGCTCTACAACGAAATCAACGTCCTCTTTTGTGATCTCCTCACTTAAAGTCAGACGTAAGGAACCGTGTGCTTTCTCGTGCGGCAGTCCGATGGCCAGCAGTACATGGGACGGATCCAGGGATCCGGAAGTACATGCAGAACCGCTGGATGCGCAGATACCTTTCATATCCAGCATGATCAGAAGGGACTCTCCCTCGATGAATTCAAAGCTGATGTTGCAGTTGTTCGGCAGACGTTTTACCGGATCGCCGTTCAGACGGCAGTTCGGAATCTCGGTTAATATGCGGTTGATCAGATAATCACGTACTTCGATTTCTTTTGCGGTACGCTCCGCCATAGTTCTTGCCGCACGCTCTGCCGCAACTCCATATCCTACGATGCCCGGTACATTTTCTGTCCCGGCACGGCGTTTTCTTTCCTGCGCACCGCCGTGTACGAAGGAGCGGATTTTCACACCCTTTCGGATGTAAAGGAAGCCGATTCCTTTCGGTCCGTTAATCTTATGACCGCTGGAACTGAGCATATCAATATTGCACTCATCCACATTGATCGGGATCTGGCCAAATGCCTGTACGGCATCTGTGTGGAATAAAATATTGTGTTCTTTTGCAATTCTTCCGATTTCCTTGATCGGCTGAATCGTTCCGATTTCGTTGTTTGCCGCCATAACGGAAATCAGAATGGTCTCAGGTGTGATGGCTGCTTCGAGTTCATCCAGATTGACAACGCCGTTCTCATCGACGCGATATAGGTGATTTTCGCACCGCGCTCTTTTTCCAGATACTCACAGGTATGAAGAATCGCATGATGCTCGATTTTTGTGGTGATGATGTGGTTTCCTTTATTTTTATATGCTTCAAAGGTAGCTTTTAACGCCCAGTTATCGGACTCGCTGCCGCCGGCTGTGAAATAAATTTCCTCCGGTTTTGCGCCGAGCACGTTTGCGATCTGCTCTCTTCCTTTGGTGATGGCTTCTTTGCTTTTTCCTGCAATTGCATAAATACTGGATGGATTTCCGTAGTATTCGCTGAAATAAGGAAGCATAGCCTCGACAACTTCCGGGGCTGTTTTTGTTGTTGCCGCATTGTCCAGATAAATCATTGTTGTTCACTCCTTGTCATTTCTATCGCTGTTTCTGTTTTTCTCTAATTGCCGGCTCTGCTGAACCAGCTCTCCGAGGCTGATGGAATCCACAGCGTTCGTAATTCCCTCATTGATCCTCTGCCACACAAAACGCGTGACGCAGAAATCGGCCGCATCGCAGCCGCCTAGGCCTTCATTGACCGAGCACGTGACTGCCTCGAGTCCGCCCTCCAGCACACGGAGAACATCTCCTACCGAAATGGAATCTGCCGGTTTTGCAAGTACATATCCACCGCCTGCTCCCCGCACACTCTCAATGAATCCGGCTTTTCGAAGCGGACGCACCAGCTGCTCCAGATAGCTCTCTGAGATATTCTGGCGTTCTGAAATGCTGGCAATGGACACTGCACCCTCTTCTTCGTGACTCGCCAGATCGATCATGGCACGCAGACCATATCTTCCTTTGGTCGATAATTTCATTCCTGGTTCTCCTTTTTCCTGTGCTGTCGTTTTCCAATTCCGACAGTTTTAATCGGATTTATTTCTCACTCAGAATAGCACCTATCACGGGGTTCTGTCAAGGAGTTTTTTCGCATATTTTAGACTATCTGCGCAATGCCGTGAAAGGAGTCTATCCCATGCTGAAAATCACAAGAAAGAACACGCTTCTTCTTGGCACACTGATCCTGACCGCGTCCGGGATCATCTGCAGAATTCTTGGATTTCTCTATAGAATATTCCTGTCGCGCCGGATCGGTGCGGAAGCCTTTGGTATCTACCAGCTCGCCACACCACTCTACGCACTGATGCTCTCCCTTGGCGCAGGCGGCATGCAGACGGTGCTCTCGCGCTTTGTCGCATCGTACCTTGCCAAAAAGGATTCCAGACGGGCAAAGATCTGTCTGGCGGCCGGATGCGGCATTGTAGTGATACTTTCCTTCTCCGCCTCCATCTTTCTCTTTTTCAGCGCGGATTTTATCGGAACACGGCTTCTTTTTGAGCCGCGGACGATTCTGCTCCTCCGGATTTTATCACTCGGCATTCTCCCCTCCGGGATCCACAACTGTCTCTCGGCATGGTATCTTGGCCAGAATCAGACGGCACTGCCTTCTTTTTGCCAGCTTTTGGAACAGTTCGTGCGCATGGGCGCTTCCTACCTTGCCTGGCTTTTCTGTCTTTCCACAAGCCTCCCCTCTGCCGCTGTCGCTGCATTCGGTACTGCCGCCGGCGAACTCTTTTCGTGTCTCTTTCTGATGGCCTGCCTGTCCGTCTCGCACAGCAGGTCCCCTCAGAAACACCGCCCGATTTCTGTTTTTTTCAAAGAAAAGACCCTCTGGTACGATACCTTCCGAGAGCTTGCCGTTTTGAATCTTCCGCTTACGCTGAACCGTATTCTTCTGAATGTCCTCCACAGCATTGAAAGTGCTCTGCTCCCCGGCTGTCTGGTCACTTTCGGTCTTTCCCGGAAAGCAGCGCTCTCGCAGTATGGCATTCTCACCGGTATGGCACTTCCGATGATCTTTTTTCCATCTGCCATCACCCACGCGGTGTCCGTCATGCTTCTGCCCGGCGTAGCAAAACAGCAGGCCGACGGTACGCCGGAGCAAATATCAGACACGATCCGTTATACAATTTCTTTCTGTGTGCTGCTTGGCACTTCCGCTGTTTTTGCCTTTTTCTTTTTCGGTCCGTGGCTTGGACGTTTCCTTTTTCAAAACGAAGAAGTCGGCGTTTTTCTGCGTATCCTTTCATTTTTAAGTCCTTTTCTCTATCTGGAAACGATACTTGGAAGCATTTTAAACGGCCTTGGAAAAACTTCTCTCGTTTTTTTCCAGAACCTTGCCGGAGATGTAATTCGTATTCTTGCAATTCTTTTTCTCGTCCCGGTTTTAGGCATCCGTGGCTATCTCTATGGTATTCTTGCAAGTGAACTTACCATTATGACAATGGCACTTTTGTTCCTGCATCGGGAATCTGCAAACGGATTTGCTGTTCATTGATACCTTTTTTCTATCTTTTTTAAGAGAAACAGAATTTTCGCCGAAAAAATATCGACAATCTTCGCGTTATGTATTATAATTTATAGATAGTTTGCGACGGGGCACACAAGAACGCTCCTCTGTCCGCAGCTAGAAAAGAAGTGCATCTAAGATAAAGGAGAACGAAAATGAGCCTTGAATTTGTAAGAAAACTTCCCACCCCAACAGAGATCCGGGAACAATATCCCTTAAGCGCCCGCGCAACCGAAATCAAAAAACAGCGTGACGCTGAAATCGCAAAAGTCTTTACCGGGGATTCCGATAAATTTCTTGTTATCGTAGGACCTTGCTCCGCAGACAACGAAGACGCTGTTCTGGAGTACAATCACCGTCTGGCAAAGGTTGCCGACAAAGTATCCGACAAACTGATCATCATCCCGCGTGTCTATACCAACAAACCGCGTACCACAGGTGAAGGCTACAAAGGTATCGTTCATCAGCCGGACCCGGAAGGAAAGCCGGACCTGCTGCACGGCCTGATTGCCATGCGTAAAATGCATATGCGTGTAGTAGAAGAGACTGATCTGACTTCTGCAGACGAAATGCTGTATCCGTCCAACTGGAGTTATCTGTCCGATATTCTCTCCTATGTTGCGGTCGGCGCACGTTCCGTAGAAAACCAGGAGCACCGTCTGACTGTTTCCGGCATCGACATTCCGGCCGGCATGAAAAACCCGACCAGCGGTGATCTTTCTGTTATGATCAACTCCGTCATTGCCGCACAGGGCTCCCACTCCTTTATTTACCGTACCTGGGAGGTAAAGACAAGCGGAAATCCGCTGGCGCACACCATTCTCCGCGGTGCGACCAACAAGCACGGCAACTCCGTGCCGAACTATCACTACGAGGACATTCAGCTTCTGCTGGAGAAATACAACGAAACACATCTCGTAAACCCGGCTACCATCATCGATGCCAACCATTCCAACTCAGGAAAGAAATACGAGCAGCAGATCCGTATCGTCAAAGACGTTCTGCACACAAGACGATGCAACAAGGATATCGAAAGTCTCGTAAAAGGTGTTATGATCGAGAGCTATCTGGAGCCTGGCAACCAGAAGATCGGATGTGGAAATCACGTCTATGGTAAATCCATCACCGACCCGTGCCTTGGCTGGGATCAGACCGAACGACTGATTTACGATATTGCTGAGGAGTGCTAAATTTTCTCCTTCGTTACAAAAACACATATGAAAGAAACCTCTGTCGCAGATTTTGCCGGTCTGCGCAGAGGTTTCTTTCTTTTGTTATAATAAGGTTGTTAAATCAATACCGTTGCAATGCTATTGCCCCAGAAGGTCAGGCGGGTTGTGGTTCCGTTCATGCGGAGATTGACTACTTTCGTCTCTTCTGACGTATTTAATACAACGAGTGCAATCGTTCCATCCGGGTTTTTCGCTGCTGTAACCTCAAGCTCCGGCGAATACGTGGAGCTCGCGATGCGGACGGCGCCCGGTTTGATATATTTTGAGAAGTGGGCGATCGCGTGGAACATCGGTTTTACTTCGATTGTGTCGGTCGTTCCGTCGCAAATGATCGGTGCGCCGCAGAAGTTGTCCACGTGGTTCGGGCCGCCGATCTCATCAAGCACGAGGTTCCAGTCAATCCAGTAATTCATGCCATGGTTCAGATCGCCGATGATGTCGTGCGCATACTGTTTCGCATGGCGCAGAGAGTTTCCGGCAGCCGCACCGTACCGTGCCAGCTCTACGCAGCCCTCACTGTGCATCAGCATCAGATCCGGGTAATCTTCTCTTACCATTGAGAGTGTTTCAAAATGATCGCCTGAATACCAGTGGTATGCGACACCGGCAATCATATCTTTTGTTGTCTCATCCACAATGTCGCGGGTTCTCTCGTACGTTCTCTCCTTGTTGTGGTCCCAGATGTACAGTTTTACGTGATCAAGGCCTTTTTCTTTTAAGGTCGGGTACAGATAGTCACGCAGGAATTCTTTTTCCTCTTCTGCCGTATATTCGCAGGAATCCCAGGTCTGAACAGCCAGCGGCTCATTCTGTACCGTCATCCAGGAAATCGGCAGGCCGAGTTTTTCGTACTCCGTGATGTATTTTGCAATATAATTTGCGTAATCCGGATAGCTCTCTTTTTTCAGATGCCCACCGCCGTTTCTTACGCCGGTCTCTTTCAGGAAAGCTGGCGGGGACCATGGGGAAAGCAGCAGGGAGACTGGTTTTCCAAGTGTTTTGGAAACAGCTTTTACGAGCGGCTGCACGTATTTTGCATCTCTTTCCAGGCTAAAATCCCTGAATTCCGGATCGTCCGGGTTTTCGACTGCGCAGTAATTGCCGATGGAGAAGTCACAGCTGTCCATGTGAATCCGGCCGATCGTATAGCCAATGCCGTCTTTTCCATAATACGCTTCTACTACTTTCTTACGGTTTTCCTCACTCATGCGGGACAGTGCATAGCCTGCGGACTCGGTGAGTGCGGCGCCAAATCCCTCAATTTTCTGATACGTCTTGTCCGGGTACAGGTTGATGACCTGCATTTCCTGATTTTTCGCGTCCGGGATCAGTGCAGTTTCATAGTCTCTTGTTTTGATGCCGTCTTCCCCAAAGATGGTTGCGTGTAATGTTACTTTTGCCATAAGTTTTCTTCTCCTTTTCTCTGCTTTTTGCAGATCATTTTATCGCTCTGGATCCTTTTCCAAGCAGTCCGGGTAATAACTGAGTCTTGCGGTTCCGTGTTCGGCATAGAGCATGCCTTCCCGCGGTGCGGTTTTTCCTTCTGCTTCGCCGGACAGAATCTGCTCGGCGGTTTTGATGCAGTCATCGAGAATCGTCTCTGGCTGGCTGAAATAGCCCTGCATGCCGCCGAAACCGATGTGCCCGCTGTAGGATCTCTCATAGCGGGTTTCGTATGTTTTCAGGTGATACAGCCCTTCCAGCGTTTTTCTCACGCTGCAGCCGAGGACAAGAAGATTCTGGTTGCAGGCATCGCCGGAGAACAGGATTTTCGTCGCTTCATCAAGAAAACAGATGCCGCCCGGCGTGTGGCCGGCCACCTCGATGCACTCGACGCGGCGGTTTCCCAGTTCGAAAACATCGCCCTCGTGCAGGGCATGGAATGTCGGCATTTCGAACGGCTGAATTTTGTTGAGATCATACTCATATGCCTGATAGCCGCCGTTTCTTCCAATTTCATCAGCAAAGCCGCGCAGCTGTTCTGCGTTCAGGTTCCGTGTCATAGCAAAATCTGCCTCGCCAAGATAGACATCCGTAAACGCACCGATTCCGCCGACATGATCGAGATGGCCGTGCGTCAGGACAACGTCGTACGGCTTGTCCGTCAAGCTTGCCGCGATGCCTTTCAGATCAGAAAGGCGCATGCGGTGTCAATCAAAAGCGCACGCTCCTCTCCGACCAGAAAATAACACGCGGACAGACCGAATTCGTTGATGGCGTAGGTGTTTTTCGCAATTTCCATTACCATTGGTTCTTTTATCATAGTTTTGTTCCCTCCCATACATGATGGCTGTTTTCGGAAAAAGCAGGCACCGCACGCATACCCCCACGATATGTTCTGCTCCAGTACCTGCTTTTTATCCGTTTGTTCTGCCTGCGGCAGAAGTTATATAGTCTTTGCGTTTCCCTTTCGGAAATTCGTTTTATTTCAGGCTTGCTACGTAAGCGTCAAGCTGTTTCTGAGCTGCCTCTTTCATGGTCTCGATTCCTGCTGCTTCCATCTGGGACTGGTAATCAGCCAGACCAGATTCTGCATCTGTGTATCCGAGCTCAAGCGGCCACCAGTACTGCTGCTGTACATTGTTGCATGCAGCAAGCTGGGTCTCGAAGGAAGAGGTATCCAGTACAAATCCTGTGAATTTCTCATTTCCCTGTCCGGAAACGATGCGGGACTCAAACTCATCAATGTTGGTCTTGTAATCATCCGGAGTACCGATCTGCTGACGGTTCAGAGCATCACTTCTTGCAGACCACATTGCGCTCGTTCCATAGTTGTCCGTATCCAGAACCTTGAACTGTCCCTCATCGTTCAGCTCATAAGAAGTTCCTTCAACACCGTAGTAGAACGCATCGTATACTTCCTGATCATTGGTGATCAGATCCCACAGTGCCATTGCTCTCTCCGGATTCTTGGAAGTATTGGAGATTACCATACAGTCCTGCGTATATGGAAGATGTGCAACATCTTTTACCATGTTAGAATAGTGAATATCGTATTCCGGATGAAGAATTGCCTGTCCCACATAGGAATCAATGTTATGGATCTTCAGAGCTGCTTTACCATTCTGAAATTTCGTGCTGTCCGTGTCTGACAGAGCAGATTTTGAATAAAATCCTTTCTCATTCCATCTTGCCATCATTTCCAGGAATTCCGGTGTTTTCTCCAGCTCATAGGAAGTCATAACAGTTGGATTTTCTGCATTTGGATCATACCACAGATAACGGATTCCGTTGAAGGTTGCCAGTCCCTGATTTTCCATATACATGAAGAAGATTTCCGGTGCTGTAGAGTATAGATCGATGCACTCCATTTCCGGATGCGTTTCTTTGATGATATCGCAGTACTCTTCAATATCTTCAAAGGTCTCCATCTTTCCGTCCCATTCGGTTCCCTCTACCAGGTCACCACGATAGATAGGACCATATGCATTGTAAGTAGACAGCAGGGAAGGAACACAATAATAGCTTCCATTTACTGTTGCCTGCTGTTTTGCTTCCTCAGACTGTGCTGCAAAGTTCTTCGGTGCGTAGGTTGGCCAGAGCTCATCAAGGCTCTTGAAGGCACCCTTCTGCGCCAGAGATGCAAAGTTCAGCCAGGATGCACTGTATGCCATATCAAACTCTTCTCCCGAAGAGAACAGCAGCGGATATTTGTTTGCGTACTCCGCCCAGCCGATCCAGTTGATTTTCAAAGAGCAGTTCAGTTTCTCTTTTAAGAGTTTGTTCAGATTCTCGTCGATTGCATCCTGTCCTGCCGGACGGTCACTGATGACATACATGGAAAGCTCCACAAACTCGGATGTGTCAAGCTCACCGCTTGCGGATGATGTAGATCCGCTCTTTGCAGCTCCACCATTGGAAGAGCTGGAATTGTTGCTTCCGCAGCCTGCAAGCAAGCCTCCGGTCATGGCGATTGCCATGGATACAGCAAGTGCTTTTCTTAATTTTTTGTTTTGCATTTCTTTTTCCTCCTTTTTCGTTGCCTTTATCTAATCGTTCCATCAGCCTTTGACGGAACCGATTGTAACACCTTTTACAAAATATTTCTGTATAAACGGGTAAACCAGAATGATCGGGCCGGTTGCCACAACTGCCATGGCCAGCTTCAGGGAGTTGGATGGCATATCCTGCAGCGGAATGTTTGCAGAGCTTGCCATCTGGGACATTGCCTGCGTTTTCTGCATCAGGGCATACAGCATGTACTGCAGCGGATATTTTGTTTCTGTATTCATATACAGCATTGCATTGTACCAGTCATTCCAGTAACCAAGCGCAAGGAACAGACCGATGGTTGCCATTCCGGATTTCAGAAGTGGAAGGATGATGCTGAAAAATGTTTTAAACTCGCCTGCGCCGTCAATCTTTGCAGATTCGATCAGTGCGGTCGGAATTGCGGATACGAAGGTTCTCATGATCAGCAGGTAGAATACATTGAACACACCCGGTAAGATCAGGGCAAGGTAGCTGTCTTTTAAGTGCAGATACTGGATGTAGAAAATATAGGAGCAAACCATACCGCCGTTAAACAGGGTCGTAAAGTAGAAGAAGAATGACAGAGCATTTCTGTACTTGAAATCTTTACGGCTGATCACGTAAGCGGTCATTGTAGTAAGCAGAAGTCCTACTGCAGTTCCGGCGAGGGTGATAAAAATAGATACCCCGTAAGCACGGACAACGGTCATCGGGCTCTTGAAGATCAGTGCGTAAGCGGCTGTGGTAAATTCTCTTGGGAGAATTCCATAACCCTGAAACCGAATCGCCTGCTCAGATGAAAACGAACCGGAAACCACCATAATAAATGGCAGCAAACATACCAGAGCCATCAGCGCAACAAAGGTGTAACAGATGACATAAAATACTTTTGTAGAAGTACTTTTCTTGATTTTCTGTGATTTTGCAACAGCTTGCATAACTAATTCCTCCTTTTTTCTGTCTTAGAACAGTGCAAGATCTTCTTCTACATGTTTTACGATTGCGTTTACGATCAGAATAGTCGCAAAGCAGATGACGGACTGATAGAAAGATGCTGCCGCTGTCATACCGAGGTTGGAGTTCTGAATCAGGGAACGGAATACATAGGTATCAATAACGTCGGTCTTGTTGAAGAGCTGTCCGTTGTTTCCAACGATCTGATAGAACATCTCGAAATCACCACGGAGGATTCGGCCAACCTGCAGAAGAAGCATAGTGATAATGGTCGGAAGAATGCTCGGAAGAGTGATGAAACGGATTCTCTCAAAAATATTTGCACCGTCGATGGAAGCTGCTTCGTGAATCTCAGCATCGACACCGGTAATTGCTGCGATGTAAATAACGGAGTTATATCCACACCATTTCCATGAATTGAACAGACAGATGATCCATGGCCATATACCGGCTTTGGATGCATCGTACATATTGATCTTCTCCCCTCCAAAGAAGGTTACGATACTGTTCAGGATACCGGTTTCATAGTTGAAGATATTGTAAACAAAAACTCCAACGATAACCCAGGAGATGAAGTACGGTAAGAAAATGATTGACTGTGTCACTTTTTTAAAGATTTTTTTTGTTGATCTCAGAAATAAAAATTGCGATCAATACCGCAAGAAGCTGTGAAGTAACCAGGTTTAACAGGTTGTACACAACTGTGTTTCTCGTAATCAGCCATCCGGTTCCGGATGAGAACAGGTATTCGAAGTTTGCAAATCCATTCCACTCACTTCCGAATACGCCAAGGTCATATCGATAGTTCTTAAATGCAAGCACCAGTCCGGACATCGGAAGGTACTGCATAATCAATACCAGCAAAAATGCAGGCATCGCCATAACAAAAAGGGCTCTGTTTTTCTTTACTTCTGCTACAAAACTTTTCACATGCTTTCCCATTTGTTAACTTCCTTTCTTTTTCATCGTTCCTGCACTGTATGTAACTGCCGGCCTGTACAAGAGTGCTCCCAAGACCCTCCACGCATCGCTTTGTCTTGGGCTTGTTCTCAACTGATGACCCTATTATACCGAAGAATTTATCTATTTTGTACCCAACAAAACTTCGATTTCTAGTAATTTCTTATGCTTTTTGTGATCTCGCACAGGAAAAATCTTGTTTTTCTTCCCGTTTCTTGTCAATTTGCACAGCGTACTTTCCACATCTCTCTGCTCATTTTCACAATTTTTATGCAAAAAGAAAGAGAGGTTTTCCTCTCTCTTTCTTTTCAGATCTTCTCTTCCGCTTCTGCTATTGTCATAACCGGAATTTTGATCTCAACATGCGTTCCTTTTTCACTTTCCAGATACGTAACACCATACTTTTCACCGAAGCAGAGCTTCAGGCGAAAGTTGATGTTCCGCACACCATAGCCATGCTGTGCTGTCCGGATGTCCTGCTGTGTCTCTTTCTGCATCTGCTCCACATCAACTCCGGGACCATCGTCCTGAACCGAAAAAATAATATCCTGTTCCTCTCTTCTCGCACGGATCCTGATTTCACAACTTTCAATATCCGGTTTCTCCGCAATCCCATGGACGATCGCATTTTCCACAAATGGCTGAAGAATAATATTGAGACATGCATAGCTCTTCAGTTCTTCCGGCACATCTACCTCGAGAGAAATGGCGTTATCAAAGTGATAATTTTCGATATTGACATAAACCTCAACATGCTCGACTTCTTCCCCGATGGAAATCAGGCTCTTTCCATGATTCAGACTCAACCGATAGAACCGGGCCAGATTCCACGTCAGCGTTCCGATCTCCTCTGCACCGTAGTCCATGGAAATCCAGTTAATCAGATCCAGCGTATTGTAGAGAAAATGTGGGTTGATCTGCGCCTGCAGTGCCCGTACCTCTGCCATTTTAACTTCCTTACCAAGTTGATAATGCTCCTGCATCAGCCGCTGGACTTCCTGCACCATACCGTTAAAATTGTGATAAATTTCCTCAATTTCATCTTCCTCGGTTGTGATTGGCAGATTTGCGTTCAGATTTCCGCTTTCCAGACCCGTCATTTCCGCATTCAGCTTTTTCAGTCTTCCAACGTAGTAACCGGAAAGAAGATATGACATCAATACAATAACGGCAATCATACTTCCAAGCATCAGAGCCGCTGAGAGCCACAAAAACCTGTACTGATCCTCATATTCACTTTCGGGAATTATCAAGATCATCTGCCAGGATGCACCGTCCACATTTTGCCGGGTAATGTAATATTCCTTCTGTCCCTCCTTCTTTTTTTCCATAAAAAGCTCCGCGCCATAGTTTAAAAGTATTCCTTTTTTCTGCATTTTTTGAAGAATACTGCTGTTAGAGCTGGTAATCATCCTGCCGTTTTCACTCATCAGATAAACAAGACCTTCTGATGTGATATTGGCATTTTTCATAATATCCTGGAAATATTTCGCAGAAACACTGATGCTGCAGATACCAAGTTCCTCTTCTTTTTCTTTTTTGGATGCAATCCGGTGATACAGGGTAACCATCTGCGAGGTATCCTGCTGATCCACACCGTCTCTCTCACGACTGATTGCAACGTAATCTTCTCCCGTGTTCAGAGCATACCGCAGATCAACGTAATCGCTGCGTTCCTTAAGCCTTGATACTCCATCGAAATAATATTGATTTCCCGCATACATCACCTCATCCGGCACGTACAGGCAGAAACGATAGATCGAGTTCGAAATCTCGTAGGAATTAAATTCTTTATTCAGCTCATAGTATTCCAGCCACTGCTCCATGTATGGTCTTTCTTCTCCAAAGCCATCCGCTGACAGTGTATTCTGAATTACCCCATTGTCCTCCACCATATTCGCCAGATACGTCATATTCCGCAGATAACTCTCCGTAAAAGAAATCGCTTGGCTTACCGACTGTTCCATCGAGTAATCCGTTTTTTCACGATAACGGCGCACCACCTGCGGATAGCACAAAGAACAGAGCAAAATCTGCATCAGAATCAGCGGAACGGCAAAATACAGCATCATTCTCTTATGCATTGACATTTTCTGTAATGGATGTTTCATCGCATCTGCAGACTCTCCTTATACTCTGTCGGGGTAACCCCCGTTTTCTTTTTAAATATTTTCGCAAAATAATTGGCATCCTCATAACCCACCATTTCAGATACCTGATAGAATTTTAGCTGCGGATCACGCATTTTCTGTTTCGCATTCTCTACACGCACTTCCAGCAGATACTGTCCAATCGTAAGTCCCGTTTGTTTTTTAAATACAGTAGAAAGATACGTCGGTGTCAGATAAACAAGCTCAGCGAGTGTTCTGATGGAAAGATCCTGATCTGCATAATGTTCCTGGATATATTCTGTGATACGGCTCACATGATAACTGTTCTCCGTTTTATGCGTATTCGTTTTCCCATTCTGCTTTTCAAAGAGCTGCCCAATTCTGCGTATCATTTCCTCTTTCATCTCCGCAAACGTTTCTGCCTGCATAAAGAAATCGGTTCCTCCCTGCTTCCAAGGCTTTTCCATCGTACCGGGATATCGATATTCCGCTGCTTTTTCCAGTATATCACGCATTACACAATAATTGTAACGTATATCAAAATTCATGCACAGATGATGGCTGACCAGTTTTTCATACAGCGTTTTCTGAAAAAGGCAGGCACCTTTTTCATCGTTGTCCATAATCAGTTGATAAAATTTATCCCGCTGTTTCTTGGCATCATCTATCCACGGCTTCTCTGGCGGAACATCGTCGTAGCAGACGCTTTTCCCCCATCCAAGCCAGGAAAGAGCCTTTCCCGCTTCCTTTGCCTGACGGTAAGACAACAAAATGTCTTTCTGGCAGCCGCCTCTTCTTCCATAGGATAAAAAGCATCCCGAAATCGAACCATCCTGCGTACAGCTTTTCAATGCATCAACCAAAACCGGTTCCATTTCTTTCCATCGCTTTTCTTTTTCACTTCCAAGAAGCAGAATCAGATAGAACGGGTCAAGCAGTGTCATTGTTATCGAAATCCGATACGGTTTCAGTGCTTCTTTTGCCATTTTCTCAAATTTTGGTAAAAATCCGGCTCCACAGCCTTCACTGTCAAAATGGATCATGACAATGCGGAAACTGGATCCCTCCGCCTGCTCCAGTGAAACATCGGTATCCACCTCTAAAAGGTAGTTCCGAAGTTTCGCGCTCTCACTTTTTCTGCGCCCCTTCACGCGTTGCACTGCTTCCTCGACGTTTTCCGAGAGCAGCTTCACGTTAACCGGTTTTTCCACGTATCCGACCGCATGCAGATCGATTGCCGCTTTTAAATATTCCTTATCTGCATAGCCTGTTGAAAAGATGATCTCAATCTCCGGGAATTTTTCCCTCAATTTCCGGCACAAATCCACACCGCTCATGCCCGGCATACGAATATCCGAGAGAACAATATCCGGCCGGAAGGCTTCCGCTTTCACCAGTGCTTCCTCTCCGTTTGCGGCTGCTTCAACCTCCGAAACGCCGAGTCGCTGCCATGGAACATGCCTTAAAAGGCCATTCCGGATAACCTTTTCATCCTCTACCACAATCAGTTTCATGTTGTGATACCCCTTTGCTTATATCATACTTAAATGTAAAACTTGTTTTTCAGTATAACACAGATTTTGTAGCTTGTGAATCAAAACTGCTGTTTCCTGGCACATTCTAATCTGCATAATTTCAAAAAATTAAGCGTATTTGGCAAATCTTTTCATTCAAGTTTTGCCAAATACGCTTTTTCCATTTCTTTTTTTGTTCAATCTGCTACTTTCTCGGATGTGCCTTCCGGTACACATCCCGGATCTTATTCACACCAAGGTGGAGATACATCTGCGTCGTCGAAATATCGGCGTGTCCCATCATCTCCTGGACACTCTTTAAGTCCGCACCATTTTGCAGCAGATGAGTTGCAAACGAATGGCGCAGGGTATGCGGCGTAATATCCGCCGTAATGCCTGCGGATTTCGCATAGGATTTCAGGATTTTCCAGAATCCCTGACGGCTCATCGGACCTCCGGAGCAGTTGACAAACAATACATCATCCTCCCGTCCATGCATCAGGGCTGCGCGCGCACTGCCCAGATACTGCTCCAACGCCTTTTTTGCCGGTCCGCCAAACGGAACGATCCGCTCCTTTTCATCGCGGCAGGTGATATAGCCCATCATAAGATTGACATCCTGTGTTTTCAAATGGATCAACTCACTGACACGGATACCGGTCGCATACAGCATTTCCAGCATTGCTTTGTCGCGGATACCCTTTGGCGTGTCGGTTTTGGGCTGGCAAAGCAGCAGATCGACCTCTGCGATGGAAAGGATCTCCGGCATTTTCCGCTCAACCCTCGGTGGCTGCAACGCTTTCGACGGGTCAGATACCATTTTTCCCTCCTGACATGCATATTGGCAAAACATATGAATCGCCGCAATGCTGCGCGAGATCGTTGCCGGGGAGAAGTGTTCCCGCTCCAGATATAATAAATAAGAATTTAAAACCGTTGCATTCATCTGCTCCGGTTTTTCTATTCCGTGCTCCTTCAAAAAAACTGCCAGCTTTCGAAGATCGCGCTGATAGGAGACTTCTGTATTTTTTGACGCTTTCTTTTCCGTCTGTAGATAGTCCGTAAATGACTGTATCGTTTCCTGCATAGCTTTTTTCCTTTTTGCTTTTTTCTCCCTCTCACTGCCCGATAAAGGGTAACAATGCTTTTAATTATATACACGTTTTTTCAAAAATGCAATTCCCTTTTCAGACCGTTTTTACAGGATTTTCGCAAGAAACCACGGATTGACATAACTCTCAAGCAGAATACCCCACAGAAGCAGGATCAGTGCAAAGAAGTAGCGCACGCCGAAGCAAAAATATTCCTTTTTCTGTATGCCGCCGGCAAGGTGATTCGTCTCTGCCATCCGGCTGCACGCAGCAGCCATCAGAAATAACGCGGCAAGGTAGAGGAAAATCTGCGGAAAAAGAGCCAGAAAAAAGAATAAAAGACCTGCCATTCCGTTCTGCAGATAGGCAGCCGAGAGAAAGACGCCACACAGAAAACCATATGCCCAAACGGCAGCAGTGGCAAAATACGCACCGATTGCCGTCAATCCAAAGAGAAGTCCCGCAAATGCCGGTGCTAACCGTACCTTTAGAAGATAGGAAAAGCAGGCCTTTGCGGAAATTTTTCTTCCAAAAAAACGCCTCCGCCTGAAAGAGGCGGACGCTATTTCCCTCCTTCATTCCCGTGTGGGATGCCGCAAGCAGCAGCAGTACACCGAGGGTCATACCGGCCGCAAACCAGAGGGCAAAAAAACGAATATATGCATTCTCATCCCGTTCTCTCATTTGCTTTTTGCGCCTCCTTATTTTCTGCCTTACTGTCAATGTATTCCGGATCTCTGGATGATATACATGAAGGATTCCAAAAGCAACGCAAAAAAAAGAAGTGCCGACTTTGCAGACCCCCATCTGCAAATGGCACTTCTTTTTTCTTTTCAGGGTCCCCCAAATGTTTCACGCACCGGAAATTCTGTCAATTTCAAACCCTGCTTTTTTGTATATCCCCATAAGATAATGTTTGCGTCTCATTCGTAATCCGCTCATTCTTCTTTAAAAACAGCTATCTGCAAATTCCCTATTTCACGGTAAGATAGGTATCCAGATCATCGAACTGATCAAGGTAGCTGACTGCGCCCTCGTACATATTGGACTGCAGTACGATATTTACCGTGTTATAGATGCAGCGTTTCAGTTCTGCCATCGTCAGAGTTCCATCTGCAAGTTCTTTTTTGATGTTCTCGTGATCCTCCGGCAGACCCGGCATTACCATGTCATTTCCGGCTCTCATGCAGCCCGCTGCCGTACACTCGCCCTGGATCTGTACGTTGGTGGTTGTCCAGTCGGTCATGATAGCTCCTGCAAATCCCCACTCATCTCTCGCTGCTTTCGTGCAGGTATCGTAGCAGTTTGCAGCGTGCACACCATTGATCAGGTTGTAAGATGTCATAATGGACATCGGCTGTGCATCTTTGACTGCGATTTCAAAGCCTTTCAGATAGATCTCACGCAGTGCACGCTCGGACAGGATGGAATCGGAGCCCATACGGTTATCCTCCTGATTGTTGCATGCGAAGTGTTTGATCGTGGTTCCGCAGCCCGGTACCTTCTGTACACCGAGCGTCATAGCAGCCGCCATCATACCGGCAAGCAGCGGATCCTCGGAATAATATTCAAAGTTTCTTCCGCAGAGCGGATTTCTGTGGATGTTCATGCCAGGTGCCAGCCACAGTGTTACGTTGAACAGCTCCATCTCATGGCCGATCATCTCGCCGACTCTCTTGATCAGTTCTACATCCCAGCTCTGTGCCAGAAGTGTTCCAACCGGAATTGCGGTACAGAACTGATAATAGGTTGTTCCGCGTTTTTCCTGCGGTTTGCTGAAGAATCCGCCTTCCAGTGCCGCCAGGAAATCGCTCGCTACGATCTCTCCGTTGTCTACCTGGTATTCTCTCTTCAGACGAAGACCTGCAGGTCCGTCCACCAGAGCAATGGTGGTTACATTCCACGGCTCCTCCGAAGCACACGGGGATGTCTCCGCTGCTGCTCCCGGAACAGAAATTCCTGCGGAGCCAAGCGCGTTGCCCTGTGCTCTTCCCGGATCACCGGTTGCAAGGAGTGCCAGCTGATCCACAGAAAGGGATTCCACAATCTTTCCTGCTTTTCCAGGAAGCTCTTCCGGTACCGCTGGTAATCTACTTTCTCAGTTGGAATCTCAGATGCTTTGAGCTCGATCACGCTCATTCTCTTTTCTTTTACTTCCTTCTGCCATACAGCCTCTCTTGCCTGAACTTTTTCTGCATCAGGAACAATCTCATTCAATTCCTCTTTCATCGGGCAGATATTTTCACACGCTGTCATGACTGCTTTCTCGTCCAGCTCCAGCGCGCCGGAGAGAACAGATGTATTCAGATCATTTCCAATCCAGATACCATACATGCCCGGCTCCAGAATCCAGGATGCGCTTTCCTCCTCATAGGAAGTCAGCTGATACAGCGGGAAGGTGATGGTCATGGTCTGGGATTCCTTAGGAGCCAGCAGTTTTGTTTTTCCAAAGCCTGCCAGACGGCGGAACTCTTTCACCAGTCTGCCCTGCGGGCAGGAAGCGTAGATCTGTACAACTTCTTTTCCTGCATAAGTATCGCCGGTGTTGGTGACGGTAACAGTCACGCTTACTTTCGGATTCATCATACCGCGGCCGCTTACTTTGATGTCATCGGTTCTGATCTCGAAATCGGTGTAGGACATACCGTAACCGAAGGAGTAACGGACTGGTACTTCAAAGGTATCGAAGTAACGGTATCCAACGAAGATACCCTCTTCGTATTTTTCTTTCATGAGGTCGCCGCTCTTGTAGCTGTAAACCTCTGCACCCGGATAATCATAGTAATCTTTTGCCCAGGTATCTGTCATTTTTCCGGATGGGGTTACATCGCCGCTTACAACATCAGCAAATGCATTTCCGCCTTCCTGGCCTGCCTGTACGTACTGTAAAATAGAGCGGATATTGTCAAATTCTTCTACGAATGCCAGATCCATCAGGCCGCCGGTGTTGATAACAAGAACAACGTTTTTATAGCATCTGGAAACCTGTGCCAGAATAGCTTTCTCTTCTTTGGAGATGAAGTAGTCACCCTCCGTATCAAAACGGTCTTTGTTCTCTCCTGCGATACGTGCCAGAACGAAGAATGCGGTGTCTGCACCGTCGGCTGCTGCTTTCTCTTCATCGATTGGGTTTCCGGATGGCATAAAGAACGGGGTTGCAGAGTAAGCATCAAAGAATTTTGTGTCGTCTCCGTTCAATTTTGTGAAAATCTCATTTTTCCAGTCCAGTCTTGCCTGTACGTAGAGTTTATCGTAATCCTCCAGCCATTCACTGCTTGTTACGTCGTAGCCTGCATTTTTCATGCCCTGGAAAATATTAACGCTGTCACGCTCATTGACATCGCCGGAACCGGTGCCTCCTTTGATGGTGCGGATCGCACCTGCTCCGTAAAGACCTACCTTGCTGCCCTTTGCCAGCGGCAGGAAATGATCTTTGTTTTCCAGAAGAACGAATCCCTCTGCTGCTGCCTCGCGGGCAAGTTTGCGGTGATCTGTTTCACGCTGGGTTACTTCCGGAGATGTAGTTCCGTTAAAGGTTCTTACCTTTGCTTTCATGTCTTTGTTCCTCCCAAACTTTGTTTCGTACTAATGTCTCCATTATCTTCCCTTTTTCGTGTAACTTCTAGTTCCTTTCTTGTCCTTTCTCTGGTTGATATTGATATTTCGCCCAATTTCTGGTACAATATTCTTATCTTTTTTGATTATAATTGACGTATATTTCTATCACATCCTGGAGGTACTTATGGAATCCTGCTTTTACGAAACAATACACGAAACCGATCTGCTGCACGTCCGTTTTGAGCTGCAGGATGCGCCCGCTTTTGTTTTTCCGGCGCACTGGCACGAATATGTGGAAATTCTCTATCTGATCAGGGGACAGTTTTCCGCGATTGTCCAGGCAACGGAGTATCGGTTAAACGAGGGCGATCTGATTATCATCAACTCCGGCGACCTCCATATGACGCGCTCCAACACCTGTACATATCTTCTGCTGCAGATTTCCGCAAGCCAGATGCGCCAATATCTGCCGGACTTTGATACGATGCGTTTCGACACGATCATTCCCTACTCGGAACAGCCGGCTCCGCTCCGCGCACTGCTCTCGGAGATGAACGAGATCCGGCAGAATCCTTCCGATTCATACCAGCTTCTCTTTACCTCACGACTGTACGAATTTCTGTACCATCTCTGCCGGTCGTATTCCCACCAGATCCCTTCGGCATCCCTCACGGGTTCACAGCGCGATCTGCAGCGCGTGACACACGTTATGAACTGGGTGAAAGTGCATTACCCGGAACCGTTAAGCCTCGAAACAGCCGCGGATTCCCTGGCGCTCTCGAAGGAGTATTTCTGCCGGCTCTTTAAAAAGTATACCGGACAGACCTTTCTCGAATATCTGAACGATGTGCGCACGATGCACCTGTACGAAGATTTACAGAATTCCGACGAAACGATCACGGTACTGATGGAGAAAAACGGGCTGTCGAATTACAAAATTTTTATGCGGACCTTCAAAAAGCTGTATGGCTCTACACCTCAGAAAATGCGCTCGAATCGGATACGGCACGTATAAATTCTTTTGAAATTTACTGTTCTTATACACACTGAAAAGGCTGTGGAACATGATTGCTCATGTCCACAGCCTCTTTTTGATTTCGTTATTAAATTGTTTCGTAGAAAGTCTTTTATTTCGCGTAATCCGTTACACGGCTCTCGCGGATAACATTGACCTTGATCTGTCCCGGGTATTCCAGTTCAGCTTCGATCTGTTTCGAGATATCCCTTGCGAGCAGTACCATTTCAGAATCGGATACCTGCTCAGGAACAACCATGATGCGGACTTCTCTACCAGCCTGAATAGCAAAAGATTTTTCGACACCCTTGAACGAATTCGTGATGTCTTCCAACTGTTTTAATCTGTTGGTATATGTTTCGAGTGTTTCTCTTCTTGCACCCGGTCTTGCTGCGGAAATTGCATCCGCTGCCTGAACGATACATGCAATCAAAGACTGGGGCTCTACATCCCCGTGATGTGATTCTACTGTGTTGATCACAATCTGAGATTCTTTGTACTTTTTGCAGAGATCTGCACCGATCTGAATGTGAGATCCTTCTACCTCATGGTCGATGGATTTACCGATATCATGAAGCAGTCCGGCACGTTTTGCCATGCGGACATCGCATCCTACCTCTCCTGCGAGGAGACCGGAAAGCTGTGCTACCTCGATCGAATGCTTTAATGCATTCTGTCCGTAGCTGGAACGGAATTTCATTCTTCCAAGGAGACGGATCAGCTCCGGATGAAGTCCGTGTACACCGACTTCCAGTGCGGCTGCCTCGCCTTCCTCGCGAATATTCTGTTCTACTTCTTTGCGGGCCTTTTCTACCATCTCTTCGATGCGGGCCGGATGGATTCTTCCGTCTACGATCAGTTTTTCCAGAGCAATTCTTGCCACCTCACGGCGAATCGGATCGAATGAGGAAAGAACGACTGCTTCCGGTGTATCGTCGATGATCAGGTCAACGCCTGTCATGGTTTCGAGTGTACGGATGTTTCGTCCTTCACGACCGATGATGCGGCCTTTCATTTCATCGCTCGGAAGCTGTACCACGGAGATGGTACTCTCGGATACGTGATCGACAGCACATTTCTGAATAGCTGTTACCACATACTCTTTTGCCTTACGGCCTGCTTCCTCTTTTGCTCTGCTCTCCAGCTCTTTGTAGAGCTTTGCTGTGTCGATTTTTACTTCGTCTTCCACAGATTTTAACAGATACTCTTTTGCTTCCTCGGAGGTAAAACCGGAAATTCTTTCCAGTTCCTGTACTCCTTTTTCGTGTAGACCGTCTACTTCCTTTTCTTTCCTTCTGACGCTTGCCTCTTTTGCTGCAATTTCGTTTTCACGACGCTCCAATACGTCCGCTTTTTTATCTACAGATTCTTCTTTCGATAAAACGCGCTTCTCATATTTCTGCAGTTCCGCTCTGCGCTCTCGGGTCTCTTTTTCTACTTCATTCTTCGTACGAAGAGACTCCTCCTTCGCCTCCAGCAGGGCTTCCCGTTTCTTAGTTTCGGCAGTTTTCAGTGCTTCATCTATGATGTTTCTCGCCTTTTCTTCCGCTGTGCCAATTTTTTCAGCATCCTGCTTGATTTTATTGTCCACAGCAATTTTCCTGGTAACAGGAACCGCAATAAGCAGCGTGACTACTACAGCAATGAATACCAGCAGAATTGTAATACCTGTACCCATTACCGGAGCACCTCCTTATTTAGTTTTCATTGCACATTTACAACACTACAATTTTATACTGTTTTCACAAATTTGTCAATGTTTTAAAAATATTCATGTAATTTATTGCACATAATTTCGCGGCATGTGGCGGAATCGCCGGGAATATTCAGGATTCTTCGTCAGCGGAATCTTGGTATTCTTCCAGTGCCCGACGGATTTCGGAACTGCCGAATCCCTTCCGCGTCAGAAAACCGGCGGCACGGCGGTACTCTTTTTCATCCAGCCGGTGCGGCGTGCCGAGCTTTGCGAAGGCGGCACTTTTTGCAAGTTCATACTCATCGCGGGCATCCTCCTGCTCTTCCAGGACGGATTCCACCAGTTCCCGGTCCACGCCTTTCTGTGCCAGCGCATAGAGGACTGCCTTTTTCCCTTTTTTCGCACCGCTGCCCGCAAGATACTGCTCCACGTATGCGCGGTCGTCGATATAGTGAAAGCTCTCCACGTACGAGACAGCCTCTTCAATGGCTCTCTCGGGATAGCCGTCTTTTCGTAACTTATCTTCCAGCTCTTTTTTCGTCCGCATCTGTCTGAGCAGCAGATACATCGCGCGGTGTTTGGCCCTTTTAGTCAGCACTTCCCCTGCCAGCTTTTCGTAAACCTCATCGGGAAGCTCCTCCTGCTCTTTGATGCGGGAAGCGCGGATTTCCCCGTTATAAAGAACCAGATCCTCTCCGTCATCGAAGAGGATCCGTGATTTCTTTTTATTCAGAGGACGAATCTCTGTCACAAACATTTATTCGTCGTCTCCTTCGGTTTCCGGAACTGCTGCTGTTTCTTCTGTGCCTTCCGGCGCTTCTTCCTTGATCAGGCCGTAAGCCACGCGCACTTTGTGCTCGATCTCATCCATGATTTCCGGATGCTCGCGCAGGTATGCTTTCGCATTTTCGCGTCCCTGGCCGATCTTGTCGCCGCCGTATGCGAACCATGCGCCGCTCTTCTGTACGATGCCGACGGAAGCTGCCAGATCCAGAACATCTCCTTCTTTGGAGATTCCTTTTCCGAACATGATATCAAATTCTGCCTCGCGGAACGGCGGAGCTACTTTGTTTTTCACGACTTTGATTCTGGTACGGTTTCCGACCATCTCTCCGCCCTGCTTTAAGGCTTCAATTCTTCTGACATCGAGACGGATGGAAGAATAGAATTTCAGTGCACGGCCGCCGGTTGTGGTCTCCGGATTTCCGAACATGACACCGACTTTTTCACGCAGCTGGTTGATAAAGATAACAATACAATTGGATTTGCTGATCGCTGCAGTCAGTTTCCGGAGTGCCTGAGACATCAGACGCGCCTGCAGTCCGACGTGGGAATCTCCCATGTCGCCGTCGATCTCGGCTTTTGGAACGAGGGCTGCAACAGAGTCCACGATGATGATGTCTACCGCACCGGAACGGACCATCGTCTCGGTGATCTCAAGTGCCTGCTCGCCGTTGTCCGGCTGTGAGATATAAAGGTTTTCAATATCAACACCGATGTTTTTGGCATAGGCCGGATCGAGCGCATGCTCTGCATCGATGAAGCCGGCGATTCCGCCGCGTTTCTGTACTTCGGCTACCATGTGGAGCGCTACGGTTGTTTTACCGGAAGACTCCGGTCCATATACCTCAATAATTCTTCCCTTCGGCACACCGCCAAGACCGAGTGCGATATCCAGGCTTAAAGAGCCGGTCGGGATGGTTTCCACGTTCATGTTTGCTGCGGAATCTCCGAGCTTCATGACAGCTCCTTTTCCGTACTGTTTTTCAATCTGTCCAAGTGCGGCATCGAGTGCACGCAGTTTATCTTCGTTATTATTTCCCATACTGAATATTCTCCTTACCACGCGAACGTCCGTTCGCTTCTGTATACATACTATTACAAATCTGCTTTGTTGTCAACTGTTTTTCTTGTGTCTTTTTTCAGCTCCCAAATCCTCTGCACCGGAGCTGCTTCGAATATATCCTTATGCACAAGTGTAGCATATTCCACTCTCTTGCTGCAACCCAAAAATACTGCAAAAAAATCCCGAAACGGCTTTTCTTTCCTCTTCTGCCATTTCGGGATTTTTTTCTTATTTTTCAGAATGCAGACCAGCTTATCCGATCAACCAGTTGTACATTTCCTCGTACTGTTTTGCGGAATTCGCCCAGGAGAAATCCTGTACCATTGCGCGGTCGATCATCTTGTTCCACTCGCGTTTTTTGTCGTAATAGATGCGCTCTGCGTACCGCACGGTACCCATCATCTCATGCGCATTGTAGTTTGTGAAGCTGAATCCAGTTCCTGTTCCCTCGTACTCATTGTACGGCTCTACGGTGTCTTTGAGGCCGCCGGTCTCGCGGACGATCGGAAGGGTTCCGTAGCGGAGGCTCATGAGCTGGGAGAGTCCGCATGGCTCAAACAGGGACGGCATCAGGAAGGCATCGCAGGATGCATAGATCTTGTGCGACATTGCATCGGAATAGTAGATGTTTGCCGAAACCTTCTTGTCATATTTCCATGCGAAGTGGCGGAACATGTTCTCGTAGCGCTCCTCGCCGGTTCCAAGGATCACAAACTGTACGGCATCCTGGCACATCTCATCCATCATATAGCTGATGAGGTCGAAGCCCTTCTGATCGGTCAGACGGGATACGATACCGATCATCATCGTCTTCGGATTGACCTCGAGTCCTAACTCCTCCTGCAGTGCCAGTTTATTTTTCACTTTCTCTTTACGGAAGTTCTTTACATTGAAATTCTTTGCAATCTGAGCGTCTGTCTCCGGGTTCCACTCATTGTAGTCGAGTCCGTTTACAATACCGCGCAGATCGTTTGCTCTTGCACACATCAGACCGTCGAGTCCTTCGCCATAGAACGGGGTCTGAATCTCCTGCGCGTATGTATTGCTGACGGTGGTGATCGCATCTGCGTAAACCAGACCGCCCTTCAAGTAGCTGGCATCGTGTTTGAACTCCAGCTTATCCGGTGTGAAGTAGTAGTCGGAAAGGCCGGTAATGCTCTGAATCGTCTTGCGGTCCCAGATGCCCTGGAATTTCAGGTTGTGGATCGTCATGACGGTTTTGATTCCCCGATAGAATTCATCTGCCTGGAAACGCTCGTGCAGGTAAACCGGAACGAGACCGGTCTGCCAGTCGTGGCAGTGGATGAGATCCGGGCGGAAGCCGATGGTCGGTAAAATGGAAAGCGCTGCTTTACTGAAGTAAGCAAATTTTTCCAGATCCCACGGCATGCCCGCATATGGAGTGCTTCCTCCGAAATGCTCCTCGTTGTCGATAAAGTAGAATTTGATGCCTTCATATTCCATCTCGAAAATGCCGACATACTGCTGTCTCCAGTTCAGATCCATGTAGAAGTTTGTCACATACTGCATCTGATTTTTAAACTGTTCTTTGATTCCTGCGTATTTTGGAATCACCACGCGCACATCAAAATACTCTTTCGGGAAGTATTTCGGCAGAGAACCTACTACATCCGCCAGACCGCCTGTTTTGATGAACGGTACACACTCTGAAGCCACGAACAAAATATTTTTCATGAAAAGAATCCTCCTGTAATTTCATGCTGATTATCGCATCTTTGTTTTTCTGTAATTCCTTCCTTTTTGTCACGATCCTATGAAACGCGAAAGGATAATCAACGTCCTGTCTGTATTATACCGTACTTTGTCCAGAAAAAAAAGTCTAAACTTCTGTAATTTCTCCGTTTGTTCGGATTTTTTTGTTACTTTTTACTGATTTTTCAGTTCAAGACGTATTTTATCTGCAATTAATGCAATAAATTCAGAATTTGTCGGTTTACCCTTGCGGTTGTTCACGGTATAGCCAAACAGCTCGTCGATTGTGTCCATTTTGCCGCGGCTCCAGGCCACTTCAATCGCATGGCGGATGGCACGCTCGACACGACTTGACGTTGTCTGGTGGCGTTTCGCGATGGTCGGATAGAGAATCTTGGTAATGGAATTAAGCATTTCCGTGTCCTCTACGGAAAGCAGAATCGCATCGCGCAGGTACTGGTATCCTTTGATATGGGCAGGAACGCCGATCTCGTGGATCATATTTGTCACATCGATTTCCAGACTGTTTTCCGGCGGACAGATCGGCTCTTTTCCGGGGTTTGTAAAATTTCTTGGATGGTATCTTCTTACTGCTGTCATTCCTTTTGTTGCTTTGATCCGGTTCAGAAGAGTTTCGTTGTCGAACGGTTTTAAGACGTAATAGTAAGCGCCGAGCCGGAACGCATCTTCGGTGATCCTCTCCTCTCCTACGGCGGAGACAACGATAAAGGCAGGTCTTTTTTTCAGATTTTTATCCTCATTGACTTTCTCCATTACAGTCAGACCATCCATCTTCGGCATGAAAATGTCAAGCAGTACGACGTCCGGTTCTTTGTCGCGGATGATACTGTAGATATCATTTCCGTTTCCGGTCTGCCCGATCAGTTCAAGCGTGTCATCCTGTTTTATGACGTTCCCAAGCATTTCCTGCATGCGTTCGTTATCATCCGCGATGGCAATGTTGATCTTTTCCATAAAGCTCTCCTTTGCAAAAACTCATAGTCTTTCCGGAATTTCACTGCATCCGTTTTCTTCTGAACTTTTTCCAATCACACAGACATTATAATTTTATTTTTTCGCATTTTCAATATATTTCCCGTAAATTTTTGAAAATTCGATCGACATTTTCCGTAAAAATTCGGAAGTTTGTAACAATTTCAACCAAATTAACGCATATTTTTTCAGTTCCGTGCAAGCATGTTTTCCGCAAAGACACCGTAGCCTTTTTCTGGATGGTTTACGAAAACATGGGTAATGGCGCCGATCAGCCTTCCGTTCTGGAGCACCGGCGAGCCGGAATTTCCCTGTACGATGCCGCCGGTTTTCTGTAGCAGCCGTTGATCGGTAATTTCGAGCACAAAATTTTTGTTCGTATTCTCGCTTCCAAGATCGATTTCCGTAATCTCCGCCTCATACTCTTCTACCGTATTGTCCACGCACATCCGCACGGTGGCCGGGCCCGTCTCGATCTCCTGCCGGTAGGCAATTTCCGTCACGGTAAGCGGCAGTGCACTGCTTTTTTCCCTGTCCAGAACGCCGTGGATACCGTAGATGGTATTCTCCGCCACTAACCCGATACGGTTCTTTTCTTCGTAATGGATCACGCCCTGCAGTTCACCCGGTACACCCGCTTTTCCCGGGATCACAGACAGAATCTGTGTCAGATACAGTTCTCCGCCGTTCAATTGGAGCATTTTTCCGGTATCGACATCACTGATTCCATGGCCGAGCGCTGCAAAGGTTCCGTCCGGTTCCACGAAAGTCAGTGTTCCGATTCCCTGCATATTGTCGCGGACCCAGGCCCCGAGGCGGCAGGTGCCGTCCTGGCTTTTCTGCGGTGTCACCTGCACCTCGATCGTTTCCCCGTCCCGAAGCAGGGAAAGACACACCGGAGAACCGTTTGATACTTTTACTGCATCAATCAGCTCCTGCTTGCTGCGGATGCTCTGTCCGTTTACTTTTGTGATATAGTCGCCTTCCCGCAGAATATTTTCTGACGGACGGCTGACGGTTCCGTCGGACGAACGGATTTCGGCTGTACGGATCACCATCACACCGTCGGTCTCCATATAGATACCGACCGGCGCGCCGCAGACGGCAACTTTCGGCCGTTCTTCCTGGATCACACGGATCTTTTTCAGCGGGATCCCGGCGGCGGAACATTCTACAACCGTTTCTCCCGTTTCTCCGAATTCGGTTTTTTCTGCTTCCTTCGTATCTTCCGAAATCGTCAGAAGCGGATGTTTCGTGAGCGGCTGAAACGGGCTTTCGCTGTTCTCATCCACATACATCGTATCCGGCAGGGATTCGCGCATGGCATCGTAGCCAAGAAGAACAGCGAGGATCAGAAACAGCGCCGCCAGCGCAAGCAGGACTCTTCGGTATTTTTGTTTTCTCGTCATTTGCATTCCCATCCTTTCCGCCGCAGGGCAGAACTGCGGCATTTCTTTTGTTTTCGCGGCGGTCGTCAAGTTCTCGTGCAGGCACGGACTTTGACTCGCCGCCCGCGAAAAAGAGGGAAACCACGCTTTGTTTCGTGATTTCCCTCTTAGTATGCGGACTTCTCTTTATTTGAGTCTTGCAGATTTTTGTACCTGTGCCAATTCCTTCATCTCGCTGGCATTTGCCAGAACAGAATCCGTAATTTTCGCGCCGCCGAGCATTCTTGCCAGTTCTCTGACAGAATCTTCCTCGGATAATGGATGGATCGATGTGACGGTCTCGTTTTCTTCGACGTTTTTTTCGATTTCAAAATGAGAATCTGCCATCGCTGCGATCTGCGGCAGATGGGTGATGCAGATGACCTGATGGCGCTGCCCGATCTGTGCCATTTTTTCGGAAACTTTCTGCGCCGTCCTTCCGCTGATTCCGGTGTCGATTTCATCGAAAATCAGGGTTTCTGTCTCGTCGCGGTCGGCAAGAATCGTCTTGATTGCAAGCATGATTCGCGACAGTTCACCGCCGGAAACAACTTTCGCCAGCGGACGGATCGCTTCGCCCGGGTTTGTGGAGATTAAGAACTCCACAGCATCGGTTCCGTTTTCGGTGTAGCTTTTTGTCTTTTCAAATGAAATTTCAAATGCGACATGCAGGAAATTCAGGTCGCGCAGACCTTCGATAATCTGTGTTTCGAGCCGTTTTGCATAGTTTCTGCGGATTTTGGACAGATTATGTGCGGCCGCATCCAGTTTCTGCTCCGTTTTCTGTAACTGCTCCTGCAGTGCGGCACGGCAGCTCTCAAAATTTTCCAGTTTTTCCAGTTTTTTCTGCTGTTCTTCGCGGTATGCGGTGATCTCTTCCATCGTCTTTCCATACTTTGCTTTCAGGCGGTTGATCTCATCGAGCCGCTTTTCCGTCTCGTAATACTCTTCTTCAGAAAAGGTCAGTTCGGAAAGATATGCGGAAATTTCGCGGTTGAAATCATTCAGCAGTCCGTCAATATCGGAAAGGGTCTGCGACGGACCGGAAAGTGCATCGTCGTACACCGCGGCCTGCTGCAGCTCCCGGATTGCGCGGCCGACCTGCTCCCCGGCGCTGTTCTCTGCACCGTAGCCGGTGATCGCATATACCGTCTGCAGAGATTCCGCGATCTTTTTCGCATGGCCCATTTTCCGGTACGCAGTTTCCAACGCTTCGTCCTCGCCCTCTTTTAGCTCTGCCTGATCAATCTCGTTGATTTCAAACGTAAGAAATGCTGCCTCCCGCTTTCTTGCCTCCTCGTCGAGTTCGTACGCCGAGAGCTCCTTTCGGACATTCTTCCACTCCTGGTACAGCGCCCGGACCTCTCCTTTTGCCGTGGCCGCCTCGGTTCCCGCAAACGCGTCAAGAATCGCGATCTGCCGGTCCGGATAGAGCAGCGACTGGTGCTCATGCTGGCCGTGGATGTCGAGCAGCAGGGACGCAAGAGCTTTTACCTGCGAGATATTGCATGCCTCGCCATTGATGCGGCAGACGCTGCGGGATCCGGTGATCTTTCTGGAAATAATCACCTGTCCCTCCTCCGCCTCGAGATCCGTCTCTTTTAACAGCTCCAGCACATGCGGATTTTCGGTTTCAAAGACCAGTTCCACCAGCGCGCTTGTCTCTCCCGTCCGGATCATCTCGCGGGATATCTTCTTTCCAAGCGCCGCGTTGATCGAACCGATCAGGATGGATTTTCCGGCTCCGGTTTCTCCGGTCAGTATATTCAGGCCCGGACCGAACTCCACTTCCGCTTCGTCGATCAGGGCCAGATTTTTTACGTGTAAGTTTGTGAGCATTCTTTTCCTCCGGTGTCACACCTGCTGTCATCTTTTTGTCTCTTTTTGCAGAGACGTGCGTTCTTTAGAACTCTTCGCCCGTCTCCTCCATGCCGTCCACCATTTTTTTCAGTCGTTCTGCTGCCACAAGCGCCGCATCATCGTCTCTTGCCACGCAGAGAATCGTATCGTCTCCGCCGATGCAGCCGACAATTTCATTCCAGTTCATCTCATCGAAAGCCGCTGCCGCCGCCATCGCCATTCCAGACACGGTTTTGATGACCAGAATATTTTTGGCAAGATCAACAGAAATAAACGCGTCTTTTAACACGCGCGCATAGCGGCTCCCAACCTCGGACGGTGCGTTCTGCAGAACCGCATAGCGGCTTCCGCCGTTCTCTTTTGGTACTTTTGTGAGCTTCAGCTGGCGGATATCCCTCGAAATCGTCGCCTGCGTTACGGCAAAGCCGCTCTCCTCCAGCTTCTTTGCCAGCTCCTCCTGTGTTTCAATATCATATTGGTTAATTAATTTGATAATCTGTGCATGTCTCGCGATTTTCATTTCAAGCATCCTTCCCCAGTAACTATATCTTAAATGTTTGCCATTTTCTTTCTTAATGTCTCCAGAAAACTGATGTTGCTGATTTTCACAATCAGAGTATCCCGTCTGGCCTTTTTGATCACGATCCGGTCGCCGGTTTTCATCGGAACGCGGGTGTCGCCGTCAAAATATGCCATGCCCTGTTCAATGCCGCCGTCTCTCGAAGGCCCGAGCTCCACCTCGATCACATCCTCTGCCGGAAAGACAATGCTTCTCGTATTCAGGGTGTGCGGGGCAAGCGGTGTCATCAGCATCAGGCTGGCTGACGGTGAGATGATCGGGCCGCCCGCGGAGAGGCTGTAGCCGGTCGAACCGGTCGGCGTTGCGATGATGATGCCATCGGCGCTGTAGGAATTTAAAAACTCCCCGTTGACGTAATTGTCGAACCGGACGACACGCAGGTTTCCCTCACGGGTGATCGTAATGTCGTTGAGTGCCGCGTCCTCCGCAATCAGCTTTCCGTCTCGGTAAATCGATCCGCAGAGCATCATGCGGTGCTCAATCGTATACTCATCCGCCATCAAATGATCCAGCGCCAGATAAAGCGTGTCACGGTCGATTTCCGCAAGATAGCCGAGCGTTCCCAGATTGATGCCGAGCAGTGGAATCTGTAAATCCACCACGTCGCCTGCTGCCTGCAGAAGCGTGCCGTCACCACCGAGCACCAGAATGCCGTCGATATCTGACGGAACCTTCGCCGGATCCGTATAATGGTATTTTTCCCCTTTTTCGCTGTTATCGCAGAGAAGACACGTTTTTCCGCGCTCCTCCAGATATTGCCTGATCTGGTCTGTCACGGTAAGGTCCGGGTCTTTTGCTCTGTTTGTGATCAGGTAAAATCGCTCCATATCATGCTCCTTAACCCTTTTATTTATCCAGTGTATCGTGTGCGCTCTTTACAACGGCGTCTACATCGACATTGGTCTCTTCCTCTGTCACGCCGTCCGGCAGCCGGACAAGGTGAACGAGATACTCGATATTTCCCTCCGGTCCTTTGATCGGAGAAAATTCCAGATGGCGCACGCCGAAGGAAATGCTTTTCGCATAGGAAATGACCATCTCAATGACTTCTTTGTGTACAGCCGGATCACGGACAACACCTTTTTTGCCGACTTTTTCGCGTCCTGCCTCAAACTGCGGCTTGATCAGAGCTGCAATTTCGCCGTTCTCTTCCATCAGATTTCGAACCGGAAGCAGCACCTTGGTCAGGGAGATAAACGATACGTCGATCGATACGAAGGACGGTCTCTCCTCGATATCCTCCGTCACGACGTAACGGATGTTCGTGCGCTCCATGCAGACAACGCGCGGATCGTTCCGCAGCTTCCAGTCGAGCTGGCCGTGGCCGACATCCACGGAATATACCTTGACGGCGCCGTTCTGCAGCATACAGTCGGTAAAGCCGCCGGTGGATGCTCCGACATCCATGCAGACCTTTCCATCCAGGGTAAGGTTAAAGTTTTTCATTGCTTTCTCTAATTTTAAGCCGCCGCGGCTCACATACGGCAGTGGTTTTCCTTTTAAGACAATCTCCACTTCTTCCGGGAACATGGAACCGGCTTTATCCTCCCGCTCATTGTCCACCAGAACTTCTCCTGCCATAATCATGGCTTTCGCTTTTTCCCGCGATGTGGCAAGGCCCCGTTCTACCAGTAATACATCTAATCGTTTTTTCATCTTTCTTCCTGCCCCTGTTTTCTGTAGTATTCCTCAATTCTGCCGCAGATATCTTCCGGCGTAAAGCCGACCTGTTTCATCTGGTATGATACACTTCCGTGCGGAATAAAGCGGTCCGGCAGTGCAATGATCTCCACGCCGAACGGAAGGTCTTCTTCCTCGGCAAAAGCAAGGACGCGCTCTCCAAAGCCGCCGTCTTTTACATTTTCCTCGAGTGTTACGACAAGCTCATACGTATCGGCAAAGCTTCGAAGAAGTTCTTCATCGATTGGTTTGACGAACCGCGCATTCACAAGCGCCGCATCCATATCCATCCGCTCTTTTAACTGTTTCTGCACTTCTTCTGCCATTTTTACCATACTGCCGACGGCAAGAAGTGCAACACGGCTTCCCTCATGGATCACTTCTGATTTTCCGAGGCAGATGGGCGCACGGAACTCTTTTAATCCCGTATACGCTTCCCCTCTCGGGTAGCGCACCGCGATCGGGCCGTCGTAATCGACCGCAAATTTGATCATATCCGAAAGCTCCCAGAGGTTCTTCGGTGCAAGAATTGTCATATTCGGCATCGAACCCAGATAGGAAAGGTCGAAAATGCCGTGGTGTGTCTCCCCGTCGTAGCCCACAAGACCGGCGCGGTCAATCGCAAAGACGACATGGAGATTCTGCATACAGACGTCATGCATGATCTGATCGTACGCCCGCTGCAGGAATGAAGAATAAATCGCAACGACAGGCGTAATGCCGCCGAGTGACAGTGCCGCTGCAAATGTCACCGCGTGCTCTTCTGCGATTCCCACATCGAAACAGCGGTCCGGGAACATGTTGTAGAAGCGTTTCAGTCCGACACCGGTCATCATCGCCGCCGTGACTGCCGCAACATCCTTTCTTCGATCTCCCATTTTCCGCATGACTGTGGAAAAGACATCCGTGTACGTCGGATTGGATTTTCCAACCGGCAATCCTGTTTTCACATCGAACGGACCCGCACCGTGGAATCTTGCCGGGTGGCGCATCGCCGGCTCATAGCCGCGGCCCTTCTGTGTCAGGACATGCACCAGAATCGGTCCTTCAAACCGTTTTGCTTCCTGGAAGGTCTTGATCAGCTGCGGAATGTTGTGGCCGTCCACAGGACCTAAATACGTAAGTCCCATATCCTCAAACAGCATGCCCGGAATGATGATCTGTTTGATGCTGCTTTTCGTCTTCCGCATCGCATCCACCATGCCAGGTCCGATGCCCGGAATGCGGTTCAATGCCTTTGTGACGTCCATCTTGAAATCCGTGTACGCCGATGCCGTCCGAAGGCCGGACAGGTACGATGACATACCGCCGACATTCTCGGTGATCGACATTTCGTTGTCATTTAAAACGATAATAAAATTCGATTTCAGGCTGGCCGCATTGTTCAGCGCCTCGTACGCCATGCCGCCGGTCAGCGCACCATCTCCGATGATCGAAACAACGGAATAATTTTCTTTTTTCAGTTCCCGTGCACGCACATAGCCGACGCCTGCGGAAATCGAGGTCGAGCTGTGGCCGGTGTCGAATACATCGCAGTCACTCTCGCTCCGCTTCGGGAATCCGCTGATGCCGCCTTCCCGGCGCAGCGTTTCAAACCCGTCTTTCCGCCCGGTCAGAATCTTGTGCGTGTAGGACTGGTGTCCCACATCCCAGATCAGCTTGTCTTTTGGAAGATCGAAGACGCGGTGCATCGCAATCGTCAGTTCCACGACACCAAGATTGGACGCCAGATGGCCGCCGGTTTTACTCAAAGACTCGATAATAAATTCCCGGATTTCCTCTGCAAGCGCCGGAAGCTGGTCCGCCGGAATCTTCTTAATATCGTTTGGTTTCTGTATTTTTTCTAACATGAAATCATCCCTTACTTTTTTCTGGAAGTCAGAGATTCAAACAGCTCTTCCAGAAATATTTTATCTCCCGGACAGGACAGATTTTTCAGTTCGTCTACGGCCTCTTTCGTAAGCCGTTTTACCTCCTGCTCCGCCCCGTCTGTGCCAAACATCGTCACATACGTTGTTTTTTCATTCTTTTCATCACTGAAAACCGGCTTTCCAAGCTCCTCCATCGTGGATGTGACATCCAGGATGTCGTCCCGGATCTGGAACGCGATTCCGACTTTGGAGGCAATCCGGCAGAGCGCGTCAAGATCATCGTCGTTTGCTCCTGCAAGTGCCGCACCTGCCATCATGGCAGCCTCTAAAAGCGCCGAAGTCTTGTTCTCGTAAATGTAGTCCAGCATCTCACGGTCGATGGCGAAATGGCCGGCTTTTTCATTCATCACGTCAACACTCTGACCGCCCAACATGCCGGAAATTCCGGTTTTCTGACAGAGAATACCAAAAGCCCGTACTACGCGGTCGGTGTGCTCCTCCAGTGGAAAGGCTTTCCAGGCTGTCTCGTATGCATAGTTTAAAAGGGCGTCTCCTGCCAGCACGCCGACGGCCTCCCCGAAGACGACATGGGTCGTTTTTCTGCCGCGGCGGTAATCATCGTTGTCGATCGCAGGGAGATCATCGTGGATCAGGGAATGGGTGTGAATCATCTCCATGGCTGCCATAAATGGTTTTACAGCCTCCCCGGTTCCGCCGAACAGACGGAAACTCTCCTGCAAAAGCAGCGGACGAAGCCTCTTTCCGCCCGCTGTCATACTGTAATTCATGGCTTTTGCCAGTTCCTTTGCAAAGCCTTCCTCTTTCGGCAGGTAAGCGGCAATGATACTTTCCGCTTCCCGCGTTTTTTCTTCGAGTACCGCTTTAAAATTCTCTGAATGTTCCATCCTCATTCATCTGGAGCATTTTTTTCTCGACGCGGTCAATTTTCTGACTGCATTCGTTCAAAAGCTCCATTCCCTCCTTGTATAAACGAAAGGAGTCTTCCAGGCTGACATCGCTGCTCTCCAGCGTTTCGAGCATCTGATCCAGTTTTCCAAATGCTGCTTCCAGTGTCTCACCGGAAGGGGTTCCTTCTTCTTTTCTCTCTTCTGCTTCCATATTTCCCATGTTTTCTCGATTCTCTGCTTTTTCACGATTGTTCCATCCAGGATACGGCCGATGTCTTCTCTGCGCGCGCTGTGATCTTTCCGTCTGATACACAGATTTCGAGCAGATCACCTTCTTTGACATCCTGCACCGAAGTGATGGCTTTTCCTTCTTTTTCCACGTAGGAATAGCCCTGGTTCAGCTTGTCCAGCGGGGACAGACCCTTCATCGCCTGAATGTAAAGGGCAAGGCGGTGGCGCGCTTCTTTGAGCTTTTCTTCCATCGCATCTGTATACCGACGCTCCAGCTCGGCGTGGCGTGCTCTCTGGTCACGGATCTTATTTTCCGGTCCGAGATACTTCCACTTTGTCTCGTACTGCAGAAGGCGGCTTCTCGCTCTCTGCGTCTGGTTTGCCATCGCATGGTTCATGCGGCTTTTATAATTTTCCAGTGTGTTGAGTACCGCGCGGACATCAGCGACCGCCAGCTCCGCCGCTGCGGACGGGGTCGGGGCGCGCAGATCTGCCACGAAATCGATGATCGTTGTGTCGGTCTCATGGCCGACGGCGGAGATCACCGGGGTATGGCAGGAAAAAACGGCACGCGCTACTTTTTCCTCATTGAACGCCCAAAGATCCTCGATCGAACCACCTCCGCGGCCCACGATCAGCACATCCAGATTCAGTGCGTCCAGACGGCGGATGCCCTCCACGATGCTGTCCGCCGCTCCCTCTCCCTGCACCAGGGCCGGGTAGAGGATGATCTGGACAAAGGGATTCCGGCGGAGTGCAATGTTTTTGATATCCTGCACAGCAGCTCCCGTCGGTGCTGTGACAACACCGATTTTCTTTACATACGCAGGAATCGGCTGTTTGTACTCCGGGGCAAACATGCCCATCTCTTCCAGTTCTGCTTTTAGGGCCAGATACTTTTCGTATAAAAGGCCGGCGCCCTCTTTTGTGATCTCTTTTGCATAGATCTGATACTTTCCGTCCCGCTCATAGACGCTGATGCTGCCGCCGACAATCACATTATCGCCGTCCCGCATCGGGAAGGCAAGGCCGCGCCGCGAACCGGCGAACATGACACAGGAAATGGTTCCTTCCGCATCTTTTAAGGAAAAATAGATGTGGCCGGACGGATGGTATTTACAGTTGCTTACTTCTCCGCTGACGTAAATCCGGCGGAGCATATAGTCCTGGTCAAAGATGTTTTTGATGTATGAATTGACCTGGCCTACGGTGTAAACATTCTGATTTTTATTTCTCATCTTCTTCTCTTGCCAGTTTTCCAAGAATACCGTTGATAAAGGACGGAGACTGGTCTCTGCCGAAGCGTTTTGCCAGCTCAACGGCCTCGTTGATGGCTACACCGACCGGAACGTCCTCGTCGAATTTCATCTCGTAAACGGCAAGACGTAGGATCGCCAGGTCTACTTTTCCCATACGGGTCGTTTTCCAGCCCTCGGAAGTACGGTTCAGCATCTCGTCGATTTCCGGGATGTGCTCGGTCACATGATGGTATTTCTCTTCCATATAGGTCTGATCTTTTTCGCTTACGGTTACTTCTTCATCCTCGTCGTTGTCGTCAGAGTACGTAAAGTAAAGAGACATCTGCTGCGGCATCTCCTCTTTCTCCTGGAACTCTGCGGTATAGAGAAGTTTAAAAATATTTTCGCGAAGTTTGCTTCTGTTCATTGTCTGTTTTAATTCCTTCCTGTATAGTTAATTAACTATTTTTCTTCCATTTCATCTGGCTCTGAATAGTTAACAAGAACCGCGGGGTTGTAAGGGGTCGCCTTATTCCCTCGCGGTTCGTTGTTTTTTATTTCGTCTGTTCCATATTCACGCCTGCAATGGCTACATTGACATCGGAAACTTCCAGGCCTGTCATATTCTCGATCGCTGTTTTTACTTTTTCCTGTACGTTTTTGCAGGTTGCCGGAATCTCGTATCCATATTTGAGATTGAGGGCAAGATCCACGCAGACAACGCCGTCGAGTACATCAACTTTGACACCCTTGGAAAGATTTTTCATGCCAAGCTTGCTGACTAATTCGTTGGTAATATTTCCGGCCATGGAGGCTACCCCGTCCACTTCCGTTGCCGCAAGTCCTGCGATAATAGCTACCACCTCGTCTGCAATCTGCACGGTTCCGATTCCTTCGTCATCATATATCGTATAAGTGTTTCTTTTCTGAATTTTTGCCTCTGCCATCTTAAAGAACCTCCTCCTTGGCTGACTTTCCTTTATTATACCAAAAGTTTTCCGAAAATAAAAGTTTTTTTTATTCTTCTTCCTGTGCCGCGCACCACTCGCGTGCTGCCGGCGTGTTGGCAAGGCCGCCCTGGCCGGTTTCGCGCAGACTCGGATGCATCTGGTCGCCGACTTCCCGCATCGCATCGATCACCTGATCCGGCGGAATGCGGCTTATGATTCCCGCAAGTGCCATGTCCGCCGCAGAAAGTGCATTCACGGAACCGATCACATTCCGCTTGACGCACGGGACCTCGACAAGACCGCCGACCGGGTCACACACGAGACCGAGCAGGTTCTTTAATGCCATCGCTGCCGCATGCGTGATCTGGGACGGAGTGCCGCCGCCAAGTGCGGTCAGTGCGCCTGCCGCCATCGCGCTTGCTGTTCCGATTTCGGCCTGGCAGCCGCCGGAAGCGCCCGCAATGTAGGCCCGCGCCGCAACGACCTGGCCGATACCGGCTGCCGTGTAGAGCGCACGCACGATCTGCTCATCCGCTGTCCCCTTCTCTTTCTGGTAATTCACGAGCACAGCCGGAAGCACACCGCACGCTCCTGCGGTCGGTGCTGCAACGATCCGCTTCATGCAGGCGTTTGACTCACCCATCGCAAGTGCAGATGCCATAACTTTTCCGACAAACGGTCCGCAGAGCGTGTTCCCGCTCTCGACATACGCACGCATCGTCTTTCCGGCGCCGCCCACAAGACCGCTTCTCGACTGCAGCGAACCGTCGTAATTCCGTTCAGCGCCTTTCATGGCTTCCCACATGCCGCGCATCGTCTCAATGGACTCTTCGCGGCTTACATTTCTCTCATTCATATCGTCCAGAAGGATAACTTCATCAAACGGCAGGTCTTTTTCCTGGCACTCCCGGACAATTTCTTCCAGTGAATTATAAAACATCGTCCTCTTCTCCTTCCGTTACGTTGATGTATGTTACCTTTACAATGCCCTCACGATGCTCCAGCCATTCCAGCGACTCTTTGAGAAGCGGCTGATCCATCTCCACGACCATGACGGCCGATCCGCCTCTCTTGTCGCGGTAGAGGGACATATTCGCAATGTTGACTGACTTATGTGCCAGCATCGACGTAACCTCGGCTACGTGGCCCGGCTGGTCCAGATTGTGGACGATCAGGGTCGGAATCTCGCAGCTGCAGTTGACATCCAGCCCGTCGAGGCGGTTGATCATGATACGGCCGCCGCCAAGGGAGCACGCCTGCACCTCGAGCGTCCGGCCGCTCTTTCCCTTTACTTCCAGAACGACGCTGTTCGGATGGGCACTCGTCAGATTGGCGATGCCGAATGAATAGGAAAGACCCATCTTCCGGGCAATTTCAAAGCTGTCCGGAATCCGCTCGTCATCCGGCCGCATGCCGAGAAGACCCGCGACGAGACCGCGGTCCGTTCCATGACCCTTTCCCGTTGCGGCAAAGGAACCGTACATCAGTATTTTTGCTTCCACCGGCTGTTCCCCGAGAAGTTTCTGCGTCATCCATCCAATCCGCACTGCCCCCGCTGTGTGCGAACTCGACGGACCGACCATCACAGGGCCCAGAATATCGAATAAGTTCATTCCTTCTCCTTTTTAAGCGGCATCCCGCTCTTTTGTTCTTAGTTTTTGCTGAATTCGGTCAGCACAAGGTCTTTGTTTCGATCCTGTACCATGCCGACACTCCACGGATTGACAAAGAGAAGCAGCGGATTTCCCTTGAGGTCCATGACCTTCTTCATATCGGATGTACCCTGAATACGGTCCAGGTTGATCTCCTCTTTGTTTGCGATCCAGCGGATGTGCTCATACGGCAGGTTCTCCAGACGGATATCCACGTTGTACTCGTTCTCCAGACGGTATTTTAAAACGTCAAACTGCAGGACGCCGACAACGCCGACGATGATCTCCTCCATGCCGCCTTTGTACTCCTGGAAAATCTGGATCGCACCTTCCTGTGCAATCTGGGAAATTCCCTTGACGAACTGTTTTCTCTTCATCGTATCGAGCTGGCGCACTCTTGCAAAATGCTCCGGCGCGAAGGTCGGAATTCCCTCGTATGCGAATTTTTTGCCCGGCATACAGATCGTATCTCCGATAGAGAAGATGCCCGGGTCAAATACACCGATGATATCGCCGGCGTATGCTTCATCAACAATATGACGGTCACTCGCCATCATCTGCTGCGGCTGGGAAAGACGCATTTTCTTTCCTCCCTGCACATGGAAGACTTCCATTCCGGCGTCGAATTTGCCGGAGCAGATGCGCATGAATGCGATACGGTCACGGTGTGCTTTGTTCATGTTTGCCTGGATTTTAAAGACAAACGCAGAGAAATCCTCTTTGACCGGATCGATCACGCCGCAGTCTGCCGTACGCGGAAGCGGCGGCATCGTCATCGTGAGGAAGTGCTGCAGAAAAGTCTCCACACCAAAGTTGGTGAGCGCAGATCCGAAGAATACCGGGGAGAGCTCTCCCTTGCTGACAAGCTCCTGGTCAAACTCTGCACTTGCGCCGTCGAGCAGCTCGATCTCATCCATAAGCTGTTCTTTCTGGTCCTCATCGACCACATCGAGAAGATGCGGATCGTCGATATCAATTTCTTCCTCGATACCTTCCTTCGTTCCCTTCATTGTATCGGAGAAGGTAAGGACTTTCTTTTTGTCACGGTCGTAAACACCGCGGAATTTCTTTCCGGAACCGATCGGCCAGTTGATCGGGCAGGTTGCAATGCCGAGCTCTTTTTCGATCTCGTCGAGCAGCTCGAAGGTATCGTTCGCATCGCGGTCCATCTTGTTGATGAAGGTAAAGATCGGGATGTGGCGCATGACACAGACTTTAAACAGCTTTCTGGTCTGTGCCTCGACACCCTTTGAGGCATCGATCACCATAACGGCGGAATCGGCTGCCATCAGGGTACGGTACGTATCCTCCGAGAAGTCCTGGTGTCCCGGGGTATCCAGAATGTTGATGCAGTAGCCGTCGTAATTGAACTGCAGAACGGAAGAGGTAACGGAAATACCACGCTCTTTCTCGATCTCCATCCAGTCGGATACGGCATGGCGCGCAGTCGCTTTTCCTTTTACGGAACCGGCGAGATTGATCGCTCCTCCGTACAGCAGGAATTTCTCAGTCAGTGTGGTTTTACCGGCATCCGGGTGGGAAATGATGGCAAAGGTACGCCGTCTTTCAATTTCTTTTGTATAATCAGGCACAGTTTTATCTCCTTTGGAATATAAAATCTTATTTACTATGTTTTCCATGTTTATGCTTTTTAGACATACTAATTTATTCTATTATATGCCACCATTCCTGTCAATCGTTATCTTGACAGTTCATTCATAATCGAAGCATAAATCTTCTGACTCCGGTTTTCCCAGTTGCTGCAGATCTTTTTGGCCGCCTCCTCGGACGGAACCGTCACGACAATCTCAAAAATAGTCGTCTTCCGCTCTCTTGCCTGACAGCGGACCTCGTAGTCATCTCCCGCGGTCTTGTAGTAATCGGCCACAACGGACGCTTTTTTTCGCAGTTCATAGGAGTGCTCCTTCATATAGCGGTCGATTTCCTCCCGGATTTCCGGAGAGATCTCGTTTTCGAAGAAGGAAAGCGTCTTGCTGCCCTCCTCAGTCATGTGGTAGTACGAGGTGTTGCGCACCTTCTCGATCTCGATCAGCTTTGTATCCTGCAGCTCGCTTAACGCCTCCTGGAGATGAAAGTAGTTCGTGTACTCTTTTTCCAGGATAAAATCCGAAATCTGTGTATTTGACAGCGGAAAATTCACATTCTGCAGCATGTAGAGAATAATCAGTTTGTATAACGTAAAGGATGATTCAATCACGGTGTGTTTCCTCCTTTTTCTTCGTCCAGAAGCTGTCCCTGATACGCATGTTCTTCTTTCATGCGATGATGCAGCTCATTTAAGACGGCGCGTTTTGCCTGGCTCCATGTTGGTGCAATCAGAAGATCCCCGGGGCCGTCTCCCGTCACACGGTGGATCACAAGATCGGGACGGAGGCGCCGCAGACAGTCGATGACAAGGGTAAGATACGCCTCCTGCTCCAGCACCTCAAATTTTCCGGCCGCGTAGTCCGCCGCAAGATCCGTGTTTTTCAGCACATGAAGCAGCTGAAGCTTGATGCCGGAAATGGAAAGTCCATTCAGGTAATCCATTGTTGCAAAGACTTCTTCCTGTCCCTCCCCCGGCAGACCGAGGATCGTGTGGACAATCACGGGAATCCCCCGCCTGTGCAGCTCGTTTACTGCCTGTTCAAAACAGGAAAGCGGATAGCCCCTTCGGATATACTGTGCCGTTTTTTCATGCATCGTCTGCAGTCCCAGCTCCAACCAGACCGGTTTGATCCGGTTCAGCTCTTCTAACAGAGAAAGAACCTCTTCCCCTAAGCAGTCCGGTCTCGTTCCGATCGAAAGGACCACGACCTCCTCGTCCGAAATTGCCTCCCGGAAAATTTTTTCCAGATATTCCACCGGCGCGTACGTGTTCGTATACGCCTGGAAATAGGCGATGAACTTATGCACCGGCCGCTTTTGCTGCAGGAGGGATTTCTGCTCCCGGATCTGTTCCGGGATGGATTTGTTTCTGTCCCCGGCAAAATCACCGGAGCCGCCCGCACTGCAGAAAATGCAGCCCCGGTCACCGCAGGTGCCGTCCCGGTTCGGACACGTCATCCCGCCGTCGAGCGAGAGCTTGTACACTTTTTCCCCGAACGTCTTTTTCAGATAGGCGTCCAGCGAATAATACGGCTTTCCAAGCCAGTCTGTCATGATTTCTTCCCCTTTTATTCGATGTCTTTTCCAATTTTTTTGAAGTTTTCCCGGATCTTCTGCTCATAGCCGTTCGTTCCAAGATGAAGGAAACGGCTTCCTAAGATCTCGTCCGGCAGATACTGCTGCTCGACGTAGTGATTCGGGTAATCATGTGCATACTGATAGCCTTGACCGTGGCCGAGTTTGGCAGAACCTTTGTAATGGGCGTCCTGCAGATGCGGCGGAACCGACGTCCGCACACTTCCGACCGTCTTCATCGCCGCAAAGACTGCCTCGCACGAAGAATTACTCTTCGGTGCACAGGCAACATACGTGGCTGCCTCCGCCAGAATAATCTGCGCCTCCGGCATGCCGACGCGTTCCACGGCAAGGGACGCGGAAACTGCTACATTTAAGGCATTCGGATCGGCAAGGCCGACATCCTCCGCCGCGCAGATCATGATGCGGCGGGCGATAAACTTGATATCCTCCCCGGCATACAGCATTTTGGCCAGATAAAAGACCGCCGCATCCGGGTCAGAACCACGCATGCTCTTGATAAATGCAGAGATCGTATCGTAATGCTGATCGCCCGTCTTGTCGTACCGCACGACGCGCTTCTGGATGCACTCCGATGCCGTTTCGAGATCGATATGGATTTTTCCGTCCGCCTGACGTTCCGTCGAGAGGACGCCCAGCTCGATTGCATTTAAGGCCGCTCTCGCGTCACCGCCTGCGATGTCGGCGAGGAACTCTTTTGCATCCGCATCGAGCACAACGTTGTACGTCCCGAGCCCCTTTACCGGGTCCGTCACCGCGCGCTCCAGCAGTTTTTCGATGTCCTCTTTTTCGAGCGGCTTTAATTCAAAGATAATGGAACGCGAAATCAGCGCCCCGTTGACCTCGAAATACGGGTTTTCCGTCGTCGCGCCAATCAGAACGAGTGTGCCGTCCTCCACAAACGGAAGCAGATAATCCTGTTGTCCCTTGTTGAAGCGGTGGATCTCGTCGACAAAAAGAATCGTCTTTTTGCCGTACATGCCGATCCGCTGCTGCGCTTCTTTTACGACTTCTTCCATATCCTTTTTGCCGGCTGTCGTGGCATTCAGCTGGGTAAACTCTGCGCTTGTCGTGTTGGCGATGACGCGGGCAAGCGTCGTTTTTCCCGTTCCCGGAGGGCCGTAGAAAATGACGGAGCCGAGTTTATCCGCCTTGATCGCACGGTACAACAGCTTTCCAGGGCCGATGATGTGCTCCTGTCCAACCACCTCGTCCAGCGTTGTCGGGCGCATGCGCGATGCGAGGGGGGACTCTTTTTCCATTGTGGTTTCTTTCATATAATCAAACAAATCCATGTATTTTTCACCCCATTTTTCTTCCTGCCTTTTATCTTATCACATTTTGGCGGGTATCCTCAACCCCTTAATCTCGGATTCTCCGCAACTATGTTCGATGGAATCCGCGGAAGCTATTCTTCAATCAGCTCACGCACCGTCACAAACGTGTATCCCTCTTCTTTTAATTCTTTTAAGATCCGCCGCAGCGCTTCCACCGTCGCGCGGTAGCCGTCATGCATGAGAATAATGCTGCCATCCTTCACATTCGGAAGCACCGCGCTGCAGATCGACGCGGTGTTCTGGCTCTCCCAGTCGCGGGAATCCACATCCCAGAGTACCGGGATCATCGTCACTGCAAGGTCCAGCCCCTCTCTCCATTCCCCGAACGGCGGACGGATATAGACGGGATATTCCCCTGTGATCTCGTAGATTGCATTGCTTGTTTTCACGACCTCCTCCCTCGCTTCCTCTTCTGATACTTTCGTAAGCTGAACATGATGAAACGTATGATTTCCGATCAGATGGCCTTCCGCATGCATCCGGCGGACGATTTCTTCGTTTCCGGCAAGACACTGCCCCTGCAGAAAAAACGTTGCCGGAATTTCATTTTCTTTTAAAATTTCAAGCACCTCCGGCGTATAGCACGCATTCGGCCCGTCATCAAATGTCAGCGCCGCACGGCGGGGCACACTTTTTTCTACTTCCGCCGCTGTCTCTTTCGCGCCTTCTCTTTCACACCGTGCCAGCTCTGCAAACAGAATAGCCGCCATTATCACAGCCAGAAGCGGCAGAGGAACGTGCCGCACTTTTCGGAATCTCCGCATGGTCTGCCCTTCGCACTTTCTTCTGCATTCTCTGTATTATATGAAAAACAGGAGAAAAGATGCCGCACCCGGCGGTTCTTTTCTCCTGTTTTTGTTCTTTATGTATCCTGTACCTGAAGAATATACGTACCGGACGCAGTATCCTGGTAAACGATATCTCCGATGGACTGCAGCAGCGATTCATTCAGCGCATCGCCATATTTCTCCTTTTCTTTGCTTCCCACAAAAATGTAGGTCACATGATACTGCTCCAGCAGGCGCAGCACTTCATTCGTATCGGTCGAGGTGTACATCTGTTTCACATCCTCGGCGCGGACATTTAAGTCTGCGGGATCCCCTCTCCAGAGCCATTCATGGACATACCATCCAAGCACGGTCGGAAGACCGGTCATTGCGGAAACGCGCTCGTAATCGCTGTAGCTGTCGCCGTTCGCCTCAAGCACAACCGGCTGTCCTTCTATTGTTTCATCCAGCCAGCGGATGGCACCTGCGTCCTCGGAAAAGACATTTTCCAGATACGCTGTCGCATCGAGTCCGCGGTACTCGGACAGATCGAAAATATTTCCGAACCAGGAGTACACGCTCGTTCCAAAATAGCCGAAGGTCCATAAAAGCAGTACCAGCCCGATTCCGCCGAACACCTGCAGAATCCGCTCTTTTTTCCAGAGCAGGAACCGCGTGATGATGTAGCTCATGCAGATCCCAAACAGGATAAATGCCTGATACGTCAGCTTGAACATCGTGTTGGAGCGCGCATACGATTCTTCGTAGATATCGCGCACATAGACGAGCTCCGGAATGATGATAAGGCCGATGGCACAGAGGCCTAAAATACCGATCACCATATCGCTCACCGCAATCTCTCTCCAGAAATTACAGAAGGCAGAAACTTTTTTTGGCTTTTCCGCCGTTTCTTTTTCGCCCGGCTCCGGTTTTTTCTCTCCCAGAATCAGGGCAACGGCCTGCTCTTCCACCTCTTCCTGCGTCTTTCCATCGGCAAGTACAATCTGTCCCTGCCGCTCCATGCCCGGAAGATGACAGTTTTTCCGCCATGCTAGCAGAACGGCTGCGATAAACAGCACAACGAGCACCGTCGGAAGGCCCCAGAGAATCGTCAGCTGATACAGCATCGAATGGTGCCTGGCAATGCCGACACCGGAAACCATCGTCTCAAACTTCATTGTAAACGGAAGGGCAACAATCGTTCCAATTGCAAAAACTTCTGCAGCCTGCAGGAGAACCGTTCCGATCGTCTCTTTCGCCCGCGCATGATACCGGTACAGCGCACCGTACAGAGAGAAGCCTGCAATCACGACGAAATAGATAACAAAATCCCAGTAGTTGGACCAGTGGAACACACCGATCAGAAAGCCCGCCGCGATGATCTGCGGCTGAAGCAGAACGTCTTTTAACGACCATTTCCACTCTTTTTCCGGATCACGGCAGGTATTTTTCACGTAGGAATATAAAAGGCCCAGCACCAGCAGGACGAACATGACATTCACCACATGGGCATGCAGGTCGCCGAGCACAAAGGAATACGATGGAAACTCATGAATCGTGCGGTCATTTTCCACAAGCGGGTCATACCCGATATAGCGGGTCGAACTCGGGAACCAGTAAGCCGATTCGTTCAGTCCCAGCCACTGGCGGATGCAGCCGTAAATCACATAGTGCATATTTCCGGCAAGGGAAACGGCGCCTCCCGAAAGAAGACCGCCAAGCACCGGTGCAATCTGGCTTTTATTGCCGCCCTCTTTCCGGATGCGGTGGCACGCACGCGACTCTGCCAGATGGTAGGTGATCGAAAACGGCAGAACAAACGCGAACGATGCCACCATCGTACGCATCAGATGGTACGTCTGCTTTACATCCGTGAAGGTAATCTTCGTCAGAAATACGGCATAGAACTGGCCGCCGTAATAGTAGTTAATACCGCTTCCGCTGTACCAGAGATCCTCTGCCGGAACGGCGGTGCTGCGCATCATGGCCTTCATAAAACCATAATCCATGAATTTTTCGGTTCCGTGTGCCTCCGGGTGAAAGCCCGCAAGATAGGTCCAGAGAAGGAAAAAGGCGAAAAACAACACTTCTTCCATCATCAGGAAGTCGATTTCCGGCGCATGGACGCGTACCTTAAAACATCCGAAAATCCAAGAAGCCAGGATCAGTACACCGACTGTGATCAGGCAGACCGGTGCGGTAAACGGAACCAGTCCGAAGCTTCCAAGAGCAAATACAGCAAAACCGGAAACAACGATGCCAAGCACTTTAGAAAACATCCATCCCCGGTCATGAAACCGCGGAAACAGCGCTGCGGCAGCCGGATAAAATCCAATACCGAGCACCAGGGTCATAAGCCACCACTTCAGGAACGAAACGTTGTCCGTTCCAAGAAGCGGCGTTGTGGCCAGCACAAGCAACACCAGCAGAATGCCGGAAACTGTCGTCTTTTTGCTCATCTTTAATTATCTTCCTCTGTCATTGTATAGACATGACGTTTTCTTGCCATCTCATCGCTTGCAAGATACTCGTCGTAGGTGGTCATCTTATCGATCAGCGCGCCGTTCGGAAGGATCTCCATGATACGGTTTGCTGTAGTCTGTACAAACTGATGGTCGTGGCAGGTGAACAAGAGCACGCCCGGAAATTTGATCAGACCGTTGTTCAGTGCAGTGATGGACTCCATATCCAGATGGTTGGTCGGCTCGTCAAGAACGAGAACGTTTGCACCGGAAATCATCATCTTGGAGAGCAGGCAGCGCACTTTCTCTCCTCCGGAAAGGACTCTGACACGTTTCACGCCGTCCTCACCGGCAAAAAGCATTCTTCCGAGGAATCCGCGGACATACGTTACGTCCTTGATCTCGGAATACTGGGTCAGCCAGTCTGCGATCGTCAGGTCGCAGTCGAATTCTGCGGTGTTGTCCTTCGGGAAGTAAGCCTGTGTAGTGGTTACGCCCCATTTGTAGTAACCGGAATCCGGCTCTTCTTCTCCGGTCAGAATCTTGAACAGCATGGTGATCGCCTGCTCGTTGCTTCCGACGAAAGCAACTTTATCTTCTCTTCCGAGGGTGAAGCTTAAGTTATCCAGGATTTTCACGCCGTCTACGGTTTTGGTCAGTCCCTCTACCTGCAGAACGTCGTTTCCGATCTCACGGTTCGGACGGAAATCGATGTAAGGATATTTCCGGCTGGACGGTTTGATATCGTCGAGCTGGATTTTCTCCAGGGCTTTCTTACGGGAAGTAGCCTGTTTACTCTTCGATGCGTTGGCGCTGAATCTAGAGATGAAGTCCTGTAACTCTTTGATCTTCTCCTCTTTCTTCTTGTTCGCCTCTTTCATCTGTTTTACCAGCAGCTGGCTGGACTCAAACCAGAAGTCGTAGTTTCCGGCATAGAGCTGGATTTTTCCGTAATCTATATCTGCGATCTGGGTGCAGACTTTATTCAGGAAGTAACGGTCGTGGGATACGACGATAACGGTATTCTCGAAGTTGATCAGGAACTCCTCAAGCCACTCGATCGCATCGAGGTCCAGGTGGTTGGTCGGCTCGTCGAGAAGAAGGATGTCCGGGTTTCCGAACAGGGCTCTTGCAAGAAGAACTTTGACCTTCTGGCTGCCGGTCAGGTCTGCCATCTGTGCGTAGTGCAGTTCCGGCTCAATGCCAAGGCCGTTTAAGAGCTGCTCTGCATCGGTCTCTGCCTCCCAGCCGTTCATCTCTGCAAACTCACCCTCGAGCTCGCTCGCTTTGATACCGTCCTCATCGGTGAGTCTTCTTTTGCGTACAGCGCCTCTTTCTCTTTCATGATCTCATAGAGACGGGCATTTCCCATGATAACGGTGTCGAGTACCGGATAGCTGTCGTATTTGAAGTGGTCCTGCTCGAGGAAGGAAAGACGCTGGCCCGGTGTGATGGTTACGTCTCCGTTTGTCGGTTCAAGCTGGCCGGACAAGATTTTCAGAAAGGTTGATTTTCCCGCTCCGTTGGCACCGATCATGCCGTAGCAGTTTCCCTCGGTGAATTTGATATTGACATCTTCAAACAACGCTTTTTTTCCGACACGAAGTGTCACATTATTTGCTGCAATCATACTTTTTAAAACCTCATTTTCTTATTCTTAATTGTAAACGTGAAGTTACCGCCGGGGTTTCCCGGTCATACGGAGTATAGTCTACCATAGGTTTCCGTTTTCTGGCAAGTAGGGAAAGCCCTTATTCTTCGTCTTTTTCACCGGAAATTGTAAAAAAGCTGTCATCCCGGTCTTTTTTGTCGATCAGTTCATTGTACTGCAGGCATTCATACTGCCGTTCGTACTCGAGATCCTCCTCCGGCGCATCGCTGTCGTTCCAGCGGTACCAGGTTCCGTCACTTGCTAAAAAGCCGAGGTGATTGAGCGCCGGCATCTTCTCGCGCAGGTCAAGCAGATACTCGTTGTACGGCGTCAGTTCCAGGCCGGTAAGGCTTAACGCATAGCTTGAGAGATAATTTGTGCTGATCCAGACATTGCTCTCGGATTTCATGCTGTAGTTGGTCCAGATGAAGAACGGGGTTCCATAGAACTTCTCCTGATCCTCGACCGAAAGATTCTGATAGGCGTCTCCGGCAATCCATGTTTCAAACGCATCCGGCAGTTTCGGGGAATGATCGCCGAACATAATGATCATCGTCGGCTCGTCCACCTGCTGGAAATACCGGATCAGATAGGAAATTGCCTCATCGGAAAGCTTTAACAGGGAGAAATACTGATCGGCCTCATCACTGTCGTAGCCGTTGCAGTTGATATCCGCCTGGAAATAACGGTTCGTGTAGCCGCTGTGGTTCTGCATCGTCACATCAAAGAGGAAGAACGGGCTGCCCGGCTCCTTGTTCTCGTAGGTTTCCACGATCTTCTCATAGTTCGCCTGATCGCTGATCATGCCGCGGTACCGCTTGGCCGTATCGGAGAACTGATCAATCGAGATGAAATCATCAAAATCAAGGAAACGGTATGCCGTGCTCCGCTTCCAGTTTGTCGCCTTGTTCGGATGCATCGCAATTGCCTGATAACCCTGGTCTTTTAACGTCGTGACAAGGGAATACTGGCTGTGCGTAAAGTAGCTGACGTACGGCACCATGCCCGGGAACCGCTTGCAGGAGTTTCCGGTCAGGAACTCATACTCCGTTTTTGCTGTTCCGCCGCCCTTGGTACACGTCAGCGTGTGCCCTTTGATGATATTTTCGGTCAGCGAGTCGAGGAACGGCATGTAGCTCTCGCTCGTCTGCGGATCGCCGACGGAACGGTAGTCAAACCACGACTCGTTCATGATCGCGATGATGTTGACGGGTGTCACGCTATCCGCATTATCTTTTCGAAGATCTTCTGTTTTCGTCTCTTTCTCGCTCGTATCGGCAATCGCTGTCACTTCGTCTTTCGAATAGCCGTCCGGCGGTGTCAGGCGCATGTATTTGGCGACCGCGGTAAAACCGACTGTCGTTCCGTACTGGCGGTATGTCTTCGCCGGATTCCAGAGGTCACTGATGACACCGAACTCGGCGTTCCAGTTCAGATTCATGTACGCCAGGTATGTTCCGAGCGTCAGCGCAGCAGCAGCCACGCGGAGCAGAATTTTATTTCTCGTTTTCCGTGCAAAACGGTATTCCCGGCTCTGCAGCCAGAGGCGCACAACGAGCATCATCGTGATAAACGAAGTCACGATTTCACCTGTGATCTCGAATTTGTAGCCGCCGACTACGTCCGCCGCCGTCGCAATGCTGTACAGGTCGATGAGCTGGAACGCTTCTCCGCGGAACAGATAAACATAGTAGAATACCAGACTCATGCAGAAATAAAAGATGTTCATGAAAATCATCGCGCGGCGGATGGAGTTCAGAAAGAGGGAAACGAGAATGGAAAGTACGAAAATGACACCGATATTCAACAACGCATAATACCATTTCATCTCCCGGAACTGGCTGTTTGTGACAAATTCCAGTGTGGCAAACAGATAGGCTGCGTTTGCCAGCATCAGAATCGGCTGTTTCCATCCCACATAGCGCGGTTTTGGTTTCTGGTCCGGCTTTGCAGCAAACCGGCAGAAACTGACGACTGTCGTCAGTATGATGCACGCCAGCAGGCATGGGAACAGAAAGTGAATACTCCACTCCCGGTCTGCCGCCGTCGTATCCAGCAGCGGGCGCGCCAGAAACAGCAGCACCGCCAGCACGCCGAAATACAAAACAAGAAACGCGCACCGGGCGCGCTCCTTTTGATTCTCTTTTAATCTCTGATAAAACTTCTGCATCGAAACTTTATGCTCCTTTTATAAACAAGAATTATAATCCTTCCGTAAACGGCTCGTCCGCCGGATAGCCGCCGCCTAATTTTTGCATACAGCGCTGGATGGAATCTTTTGAATTTCCCCAGTCCTTATCCTTGTTGCGGTAATCGAATTTGTCAGTAAACCATGTTACCTCTTTCTGCAGCCGCTGGTAATTTTCTTTCATGATTTTGAACAGAACCGGGTAAAATTCCGCTTTCTGTTTATCATTCAGCTTTTTCTCCGCCGTTTCTACCAGATCCGCAAAATGCGGCAGACAGAAGCCTTTTCCCTCGCGGAACAGTCTTGCAAACTCCTCATCTTTTTTGTAGAGATCAAAGAACGTATCAAGATAGCGGTTATAGTTTGCCTTGAAGTGATCGCAGACGTAGCACGAATGCGTCTTCTCATCAATCCACTGGCCGATCGCAGTCTCACGGCCCTGTTTGTCGAGGGATGTCTTCTGCATCCGCTTGAACACCGAGGATTTTCCCGGTGCAAACAGATCCATCTGTGCGGCAAGCTCCTGGTTCAGTTTTTTCAGATGGGTGGATAAAATCAGACCGCTTCCGAGACGGTTTCCGTAATCGTACATCATTTTATAGTGGTGGCGGCAGAATCCCATCGCGTCTGTTTCCGCACGCACATCATCCTCCATATAGGATGCGCCGGAACCAAGCGCAAACGAAATCGCATGCTGCTCTGCTTCCCGCTCCAGATAGCAGAACGGGCACTCATCTTCCGCCTTAAATGCATCCATCAGCGGAATGGTATGGATCGACTCTTTCATATGCAAAAACCTCCGATTTTATTTGTTGGTGCTTTCTACAGCATACACAAAAACCTCTCATTTGTCAAAAGAACTCTTTTTCCTGTTTTTCTATTATTCTGATGGATAATTTCTATATTTTGCACAATTTACATGTGCATTATAAAAATTTAAAGTTGTTTCTTTTTGGTATTTAATCGTTTAAGATAAATATTATATAAGTCTTTGTATCACTCTGTTCAGAAAGGAGCCGCAGCAATGGGAGAACGTCATACGGAGGAGATGCGCCTCCTCGGTCTTACCATCGCTTTTTATCGCAGAGCACGCGGATTAACGCAAAGTGAGCTTGCCGAAGCTGTCCAGATCAGCCGTACACATATGAGCAACATCGAAGCGCCAAACAGTCATACCTCTCTGTCTCTAAACAAGCTGATGGATATTGCGGAATCACTCGAAATTCCGCTGAAAACATTATTTGATTTCAAACGGTAAGCCCGGAAAGCTTTCCGTTTTTTATAGCAGATTTTTACAGCAACCCCCCGCAGCCGGTGTGCGCCCGGTGCGGGGGGCTTTTTCTCTCTTATTTTCCCGAAAAATCCGGAGTTCCGTCAAGATTATACGGGGTCACCTGGTATACATAGTAGTTCAGCCAGTTCGTGTACAGATTGTTCGCATGTGACCGCCATAAAAGCACTGGTTTTGTATTTGGATCGTCGTTTTTATAATAGTTCTTCGGAATCTCAATCGGGAGTCCTTTGTCTTTATCGCGGTGGTACTCGCCGTCGAGCGTCATACGGTCGTACTCCGGATGACCCATCACAAAAATCTTTCTTCCCTCTTCCGCCATGCCAAGATAGAATCCGGCTTCGTCGGACTCTGCGAGAATCGTGACATCTTTGCAGGCACGGATATCGTCGATCGGTACTTCTGTGTGGCGGGAATGCGGTGCCAAAAACTCGTCATCGAAGCCTCGCACAAGCGGGATCTTGCGGTTGTTGACTTTGTGCCAGAACAGCCCGAATTTCTTCTCCGGAAGCATCCGTTTCTTCAGTCCGTAGAAATGATACAGACTCGCCTGGGCTCCCCAGCAGAGGAACATCGTGGAGGTAACGTGTGTGTTCGTCCAGTCCATGATCTTTGTCAGTTCATCCCAGTAATCAACTTTTTCAAATTCCATCTGCTCGACCGGTGCACCGTGATGATCATACCGTCGTAATAATTTTTCCGCACATCCTCAAATTTCACATAGAACGTGTTCAGATGGCTGGTCGATGTATTTTTCGCCTCGTGGCTTGCCACCATCAGAAAGGTGACATCAACCTGCAGGGAGGTGTTGGAAAGGGAGCGCAGAAGCTGCAGCTCGGTATCTTCTTTGAGCGGCATCAGATTCAGGATCATAATCTTCAGCGGACGGATGTCTGATGAACCGCTCTTGTCTCGTCCATGACGAATATATTTTCGCTTTCGAGTATTTCTTTTACAGGTAAATCTGCCTGAACTTTAACCGGCATATTCTTTTTCCTCGTTTCTATTCTTCTTGATCTGCCGCGCTTTTCTCTGCGCAGACAGGCGGTTTGCTTTTTCCGGCAGGAATTTCTGCCGTCTGCTTCCGATTATAGCAGATTCCGCGCGGGATGCAAACCGCCTTTGCAGATATTTCGTTATTCTTCTGTCATCTTCAGAAATTCCTCTTCTGAGATCACCGGCACGCCGAGTTCGCGCGCTTTCCGGTTTTTGGAGGAACTGGATGTCGTGTCGTTGTTGATCAGATAGCTCGTCTTTCCCGTTACACTTCCGGTGGCTTTTCCGCCGAGCTCCTCGATTCTTGCCTTTAATGCATTCCGGTTCGGGAAATGTTCCACACTTCCGGTGATGACGAAGGTAAGACCGGCTAATTTCTGTTCTTCCTGGCTTGCCTGCGGCTTCTCAATCGTCAGATACGACAGAAGGCGCTCAAGGCGTTCTTTATTTTCCTCATCCGCAAAGTAATCCACGATGCTTTTTGCAATCACTTCTCCGACACCGTCGATCTGCGCGAAATCCTCCGCCGATGCATTCCGGATCCGGTCGAGATCGAAATCGAAGGCTTTGCAGATCATTCTCGCGTTTGCAAGACCGATATTTAAGATGCCAAGTCCGAAAATCAGACGGGGCAGCGTTGTGTTTTTCGCGCGCTCGATGCTGTCGATCAGATTCTGGTATGATTTTTCACCGAAACCGTCCATCTCCACAATCTCGTCGCGGTAGCGGTCGAGACGGAAAATATCGGCAAACTCACGGATGAAGCCGTGGCCCACGAATTTTTCGAGCGTTGCCTCCGACATGCCGTCGATGTTCATCGCGTCGCGGCTTACAAACAGGGTGAATGCCTTCATGAATTTTGCCGGGCACTCCGGATTCGTACAGTAGAGGGTCTCGACATTGTTCATCATCTGAATCCGGGTGGCACCGCCGCAGGCAGGACACGTTTCCGGAATATCGCGCACACCGCTTCTCGTCAGATTCTCTGAGATCTGTGGAATGATCATGTTTGCTTTGTAGACAAGGATTTTATCACCCACACCGAGATCCAGCGAACGCATGATACTGATGTTGTGGACGCTTGCGCGGGAAACCGAAGTTCCTTCCAGCTCGACCGGCTCAAAAACCGCAACCGGATTGATGAGACCGGTTCTCGACGGGCTCCACTCAATTTCAAGCAGAGTGGTCTCCTTCTGTTCATCCGCCCATTTGAAGGCGAAAGCGTTCCGCGGGAATTTCGCGGTTGTGCCGAGTGATTCTCCGTAGGCGATATCGTCATACAACGCGACAAGGCCATCGGACGGGAAATCGTTTGTCTCGATTTTCGTGGAGAAATATTGCATCGCCTCGTCGAGGTTATCTTTGGTGACAACCTTGTATTCCACCACCTCGAAGCCCTGCTCTTTCAGCCACTCCATCTGACGGATTCTGGAATTTTCGAAATCCTGTTCCGGAGCGCTCACAAGCGCAAATGCCATAAAATGAACGTGGCGTTTTGCCGTAATCTCATTGTTCAGCTGGCGCACAGAACCGCTGCAGAGGTTCCTCGGATTCTTGTATTTCGCATCGACATCCTCAATCTCCTCGTTGATCTTCTCAAAATCGGAATAGCGGATGATCGCCTCGCCGCGCAGAACCAGCTCTCCCTGGTACGGGATTTTTAAGGGAATATTTTCAAACACTTTTGCATTGTTCGTGACAACCTCTCCGATCACGCCGTTTCCACGGGTGACGGCCTTTGCGAGGGTACCGCCGCGGTACGTCAGAACGACGGTCAGACCGTCCATCTTCCAGGATAGCAGCGTTTTGTGATCCCCGATGAAGCTGCGGAGCACTTCCACATCTTTCGTTTTATCAAGGGAAAGCATCGGCGACTCGTGCGCTTCTTTCGGCAGTTCGTCCATCGCCTCGTAGCCGACTTTTGTGGTCGGGCTTCCGGCGAGTGTTACGCCTGTTTTTTCCTCTAATACCTGCAGTTCGTCATACAGCGTGTCGTACTCCAGGTTGCTCATGATCTCCCGGTCTTCCTGGTAATAGGCTTTTGCCGCTTCGTTCAGCTTTTTGACCAGTTCCTTCATCCGTTCTGTCTCGTTCATCGCTTTTCCTCCCCGATCTGCTTTTTCAGTTCTGCTAATTCTTTTTCCGTTAAAGGGCGGTACTCCCCTGTTTTCAGGTCTTTCAAGTGAATATTCATGATCCGCACACGTTTCAGCTTTGTGACACGATATCCTAATGCTTCGCACATCCGCCGGATCTGACGGTTCAGTCCTTGCGTCAGAATAATCATAAAGCTGCGCTCTCCCGTTTTCTGGATCCGGCACGGGCGCGTCACGGTATCGAGAATCGGCACGCCGGATGCCATTTCTTTCAGAAATTCCGGTGTAATCTCTTTGTTTACCTCGACCTGGTATTCTTTTTCGTGGCGGTTTCTGGCACGCATGATACCGTTTACGATCGCACCGTCGTTCGTCATCAGAAGGAGGCCTCGGAATCTTTATCGAGTCTTCCCACCGGGTAAATCCGCACCGGGTAGGACAGATAATCGATGACGTTGTTTTTCTCCCGTTTTTCCGCAGTACAGACGATGCCGCGCGGTTTGTTGAAGGCGAGATAGACTTTTTTCTCCTCCGGGACAACGGTTTTGCCTTTCACGACAACAACGTCGCCAGACTCCACCTGCATGCCGGTTTCCGCGCGTTTTCCGTTTACCGTAATCTCGCCCGCTTCTGTCAGACGGTCCGCCTCCCGCCGCGAGCAGACGCCCGCATCACTTAAGTATTTGTTTAAGCGCATGGTTTTATCCTTCCAAAAAAGCAGTTTCATAAAAACCAGAAACTGCTTTTTTTGTTTTGTATTATTCTATTGTTCCTACTGAATGCTCTCTACATATACTCTCAGGGAAGCATCTGCATCGAGTGCATTCCGATAATCGTTCTGAACCTGTTCGATCAGATTTTTGACTTCTTCGTTTTCGAGCGCCGCTTTCATAGCCTCGGTTACGGCCGCATCGCTGTCAGTATCATCCATGATTTTCAGGCCGCCGTCTTCTGTCGTGTAGAGATAATACTCCGAAAGCATCGGCAGGGTCTGGTTGATTCCCAGATATTTGCATCTGCTGCTGACAAACGCGATGTACGTTCCGTCGCTTGGACCGCTGATCGTGTAGGCCTTTACATCTCCGTATGACTCCACGTCGCTTTCTGCCTCAATCTGCGCCTGCTCCTCCGCGGTCAGATTATCTGTTACTGCAAAAAGACCGTTGATATCCCTTGCACCGAGCGCGGTGTAATACTGCTCCAGCACGGTGCTTACTTCCGGGACATTGTCCGCGGCAAAGGAGACAGCCGTATTATCGGTATTCTCTGTATTGCTGGTATCGTCTGCCGCTTCCGGCTCACTTGTCGGCTCAGCCTCTGCATCCGGCGCGCTGGCGGTATCGGTACTGGAAGCATCTGCACTGGAATCATTCGCGGAATCCGAAACGTCCGATGAAATGCCTGTGCTGTCCTCAGAATCTGCTTTGCTGTCTGCTTTTACCTGTGTCTTTTTATCCGGCACATTGCTTCCGGTGCTGCTGCTTGTTACGGTTCCGCCGCTCGATTTTCCATCGTTTTTTGGTGATACCAGATGAACGATGAGAAGAACCGCTGCCACAATCAGGAGAATTGCTCCGATCAGAAGCATGTAGCGCAGATTATCGGAAATCCATTCCCGGATTTTATCTTTTGTTGTCATTGGTTTTGCCATATTTTTCCTCCTTCATCAAAACTGATCCGCCGGATCAGTTATTGATATGCTCAGTAAGCAAAAAAACCTCTACTTCACACCGAAGCAGGGGCTTTCCTTGTCCTGCGCCGGTCCTGCCCGCCGCAGCATGCCATGTAGCAAAAACGCGTCTGGAGGGATTCGAACCCCCGACACACGGTACCGGAAACCGTTGCTCTATCCCCTGAGCTACAGACGCTGATGTGATCTGTTTTCTCAACCACACTATGACAGTTTACCACAGACTCCTGCAATTGTAAAGTATTTTTCCCACCCAGCCGCCCATTTTTTTCTTAAATTATTCGCAGACTATTCTGCCACGCAGCTTACGTTTCTTTCTCACACAGCGTCAGTTCCCCGCTTTCCCGGTGGTAATAATAAACGTGATCCGACAGAATCTCCTGCGGCTTGACCGTCTTTTCATTCACGTCCCGTACCATGTCGGAAAGACACTCCTCTGGGAACACATCATAATCTGGAATCACCATACACTCGTGGATACTGCTCGGAATCACATAAAGACTTGCCTCAAAGCGCTGCGAAAGACTCTCCAGCACGCCGGGATAGCACATGCAGATTGCACCCAGCTTTCCTCTGCGGTTGCTGACCAGGTAAAACTGTTCCGCCAGCGGACCAAGCTCGAACAGGGGAAACGTTACTCCGTACTCCTCTTTCAAATACACCATAAGGCTGTCTGTGCGCACCGGCAGATCCCGCAGGGTGTTCTCCCAGGCACGGGCATCCAGCTCCTCCGCCGAAATTCCCCACAGCTCCCGGTGCGTCTCGTGGATCAGAATTGTCGCATCCGGCACGCGGTTTCCCCGCATCTGGTAATAGTACACGACCGCGAGATCGAGAAATTTTCTGTGCGGAACTTCGGAGAGCAGCGTACGGTTTTTCTCCGCATGAATGAGCTCGCAGTAGATCTGCGGCGCAGCATTTTTCCAGTTGGTAAAAAAGGCAGCTTTCTCCGGTCTTCTCGCCTCCGCTTCCACTTTCCGGTACTGCTCCAGTACCTTTTCTGCAATCTGAGAAAGCGGCACGCCCTGCAGACAGCATTCATACAGAAGCTCCACGTAGATCGTCGGTGCAATCCAGTCCTTCTTTCTGCTGATGACAAACGCCTCTTTTTCGATACCGTTCAGCTTCTGCACCGATTCTACCTTCACCTCAAAATCATCGCCGGCTTTTCTTTTCAGCAGCGCGGCAAGCTGCTCTTTGAACATCTGATAGTCCATTTTTTCCCACCTTTCCTGTTTGATTGCCTTTTGTATTTTTGCTTTACGGAACAAAAAAAGCTCCGGAAAACACAACTTAAAAACCTCTGTACAGATCTGTATATGCCAGAGATTCGTTGGTTCGCGGAACTTCGAACGATGAGAAAAACGGGCCCGGGCTGCTTCCGACAGCCTTTATCAGCCATTTTTCAGACGAATATTCTATTTATTTAGAAAACCGTGTCCGCCACAAAGAAAGTTGTGACGGACAACGGCGGGAACATTCTTACTTATACACGGGACAGATATTCACCTGTTCTGGTATCAATTTTGATTTTGTCTCCCTGGTTTACGAACAGCGGAACGCTTACGGTAGCACCAGTCTCAACGGTAGCCGGTTTGGAAGCACCCTGTGCAGTATCTCCCTTGAAGCCTGGCTCAGTCTCGGTGATCTCAAGCTCTACAAACAGAGGCGGCTCGATTGCGAATACATTTCCGTTGTAGGAACATACTTTAACCATTTCGTTTTCTTTTACAAATTTCAGAGCATCTCCGATGGTCTCTTCGTTCAGAGCGATCTGCTCATAGTTTTCTACGTTCATGAAGTAGAATAAATCGCCATCGCTGTACAGATACTGCATGTCTACACGCTCGATACGAGCCTGCGGGAATTTCTCGGTCGGACGGAAGGTACGCTCTACTACACCACCGTTGATGACATTTTTTAATTTTGTTCTTACGAATGCAGCTCCTTTACCAGGTTTTACATGCTGAAATTCAAGAATCTGAACGACCTGACCATCGATCTCGAGGGTAACGCCGTTTCTAAAATCTCCTGCTGAAATCATTCTGATTTTTCCTCCTTAACATAGTACGATGCGCCAAATGCGCACCATAGGCTTATCTTATAATATAATATTTTTCCCGATTTTTCAACTGTTTTTTTTCGTAATCCTGCCGCGGGCCAGATCACGCTCATAAAAGAACAGTACAATGTGCTCCAGATACCGTTTCAGAACGATCTGAATTTCCTCTTTCGGATCGATCGGCTCGGTCAGAATATTGTAAAGTCCGGTCCGTTTTGCACCGTACACATCGGTGAAAAGCTGATCCCCGACAAAGACCGCCTGCTCCTCTTTGATCCCCATTCTCCGGCATGCCTCCTGGTAGTTTTTCACCGAAGGCTTGTGCGCATTTTCGATATAGATAGAACCGACCGCATCGGCAAACGGAGCCACACGCGGTTTCTGATTGTTGGAAAGCAGACAGGTGGAAAAGCCAGTCTCCCGAAGAGACGCAAAGAACGCAGCCGCCTCCTTCGTCGCCGGCGCACCGTGCGGAACAAGCGTATTATCGATATCAAAAATCACGCCCCGGTATCCTTTCCGGTACAGATCCGCGTAATCGATCGTATAGGCACTTTTTTCTCTCCGGTCCGGGTAAAACATCCGCATCAGTATAGTTCCCCGGTTCTTCTGGTTTTTTCCACTCATCTTCTTTCTCCAATCCTCTTTTCGTTTATACAGTAACTTTATTCTTCTTTCAGAAACTCCTGCAGAGCCTCAAAATTTGCTTTCATCTGGTCATAGCCGTGCTGGTAAAATTCCCGCAGCTTCTCCTCGTCCTTTTCGAGACGCGATACCGCCGGTATCTCCGGGCGGATCACAAAGACGGAGCCTTCTTCTTCCCATTTTTCGATGCATTCGAGTACCTGGTTATAATGTTTCGCGCGGTTTACAAGCGCACGCACGAGATTCGGGTATTTGCGGAATGCCGCCACATACAGCTCCCAGCCTCTCGTTCCCTCTTTTTTGCGGTAACCGAAATTCCGTGTCAGAATAATGACATTTTTTCGGTGTCCCGTCTTTAAGGAACGGATAATCGGGATCGAATCGGCAACACCGCCGTCGACGTACTCGTTTCCGTCGATCTCCACCATCGGGCAGGCGATCGGCATGCTCGATGATGCACGGCCAATTGCAAGCAGACGTTCTTTATTTTCGCGGTCATCCAGATATTCCGCGCGTCCCGTCTCACAGTTTGTCACAACCAGCTCACACGTCTGCGGCGATGCAAAATACGTATCAAAATCAAATGGAAAAATCTCATACGGATACCGTTCGAACACCATATCCATGTCGAGCAGTGCTTTTTTCTCAACGATTGTCTTGATATTCTTATTGACGTAGCGGTTTTTCTCATCCGTGACAATCATACAGTCCCTCGTTCTGCCAATCTGGCGCGATACATAGTCCAGCGCATTGCAGGCTCCGGCGGAAACGCCGATCACATGAGGGATATAATACTCCTGCTCCATCAGAAAGTCCAGCGCTCCTGCTGTAAAGACGCCGCGATTGGCCCCTCCTTCCAATATGACTGCTCCGGATTTTGTTATGCTGTAATTTTTTGTCTCATTCATTCTCCTGCACTCTCCTATTTTTCACAATGACACATTACTTCCTGCACAGAGCAATGCCGGAGCAGATCGGAAAATCCCGACACGCTCCGGCCCTTCTGCCTGTTTTATCTGTTTTCCAGCGGAACATAGTCCACTTCATCTTTGACACTCTTGTACGCCGGGCGGATGATCTTGTCGGTGTTGATCAGTTCCTCCATCCGGTGTGCACTCCAGCCGACGATACGCGCGCAGGCGAACATCGGGGTGTAGAGCTCCAGCGGAAGATCCAGCATGCTGTAAACGAAGCCGCTGTAGAAGTCGACGTTTGCGGATACACCTTTGTAAATATGGCGCTCCTCGCCGATGATCTTCGGAGCCAGTTCCTCGACCATAGCGTACAGCCGGTAATCTTTCTCTCTGTGTTTTTCTTTTGCCAGCTGCTCAACGAAGGTCTTGAAGATGCGCGCACGCGGGTCGGAAATGGAGTAAACCGCATGGCCCATACCGTAAATCAGACCTTTCTGGTCGAACGCCTCTTTGTGCAGCAGCTTTCTTAAGTAATTCGATACTTCTTCCTCATCCGTCCAGTCTTTGACGTGTGACTTCATATCGTCGAACATCCGCACAACCTTGATGTTTGCACCGCCGTGCTTCGGTCCCTTTAAGGAGCCGAGCGCCGCTGCAATTGCGGAGTACGTATCGGTTCCGGAAGAAGAAACAACATGTGTTGTAAAGGTTGAGTTGTTACCGCCGCCGTGCTCCATGTGGAGGACGAGGGCAAGATCGAGGATCTTCGCCTCCAGCGGGGTGTATTTCTGATCCGGGCGGAGCATCAGCAGAATGTTTTCTGCGGTGGAAAGCTTCTTCGACGGATTGTGGATATATAAACTTTTTCCCTTGATATAATGGTTGTACGCCTGATAGCCATAGACGGACAGCATCGGGAAAACAGAAATCAGGTTAATGCACTGGCGAAGCACATTCGGAAGGGAGGTATCATCTGCGTGGTTGTCGTACGCGTACAGGGTCAGAACGCTTCGGGACAGAGTGTTCATCATGTCCTTGGTCGGCGCTTTCATAACAACGTCACGCACAAAGTTCTTCGGCAGGGACTGCTGCTGTTTTAAAATCGTCTTAAAATGCTTAAGCTGCTCTTCATTCGGCAGATTTCCAAACAGGAGCAGATAAGCGACTTCTTCAAATCCCATACGGTTTTCACTCAAAAATCCCTGGGTCAGTTTTTCCACGTTGATGCCGCGGTAGTACAGACGTCCGTCACACGGTGTTTTGACGCCGTCAATGATATCCGAAGACACAACGTTTGAAATCTGTGTCAGTCCCGCAAGGACGCCAACGCCGTTGACATCGCGCAGTCCGCGTTTTACATCGTATTGCCCATACAGCGAAACATCCATTTTGGAGTTATCCAGACAGATGTTTGTCAGTTCCTCTATTTCCGGTGTTACTTTCATGCTAAAAGCCATATGCATTCCCCTTTCTCTTCTCTTTTTTTACTCACTTTCGCTCATTATAGCATTAAACCAAGGGATTCGTATACTGAAATTTTTATAAACATTCGAAAAATTTTCGTAAGATTTTGTCTCACAAAAGGTATCAGGCTTCTGTTTTACATGCATCGAAGGCTTGATCCAGTGCGTCCAGGAAATCTCCCATCACGTAATACAGCGTCTCAAACCGCAGATAATCGAGGACGTTTTCATCCCACATAAACTTCAGCACCGGCGGGAATTCCTCATCGGACTCCCAGAACTGGAAGACGAGCGGCAGAAACGGAAAGACATGAAAAACAAAAGCAGCGTCTCCCGGGAAATATGGTTTTCCGCCAAGGGAAACGCATGCTTTTTTCAGCTGTTCCACATGCCCGTCATACCGTGCGGCGCGGCTGTCGTGAACGCCGGACGCAATCGTGCGGCCTTTGATCGTTCCCTTTAAGGAATTGGTACGCGCATACGTGCCGGCGAGCACAATCTCCTTCTTTCCGCAGCAGAGCAGGTCGAAAATCGTCAGCGTCTCATTGAAACTGCCCTGATGTACATGAAGAAAATGGTCTTTTGATCCCTCTACAACGCCGGTATGGCGGTTCACTCTCCATTCTTCAAAAAGATACGGCACATAGAAATAATCGCCATCAAACGCAAAGCCATACTTTCCTTCGATCTCCTTCTGATCGTATGTCAGAAAACGTTCCTGCATCTGATCACGCATTTTAATATAGTTCGACACTTCCATTTTTTTGCCTCCCGCTATTTGTCGAGCATCTTTTTCAGCTCGTCCATGAACGTGTTGACGTCCTTGAACTCACGGTAAATCGACGCAAAGCGGACGTACGCCACCTGATCCAGGTCTTTTAAGTAATGCATGACCTTCTCTCCGATCACAGAGCTTGGAATCTCGCGTTCCTCGCCGTTGAAAAGCTCCGTCTCCACCTTGTTGACCATCTCGTTGATCTTCTCGGCGGACACCGGCCGTTTGTGGCAGGCGCGCAGGATACCGGTCTCGATTTTCGAGCGGTCATACTGCTCGCGGTTCATATCTTTTTTGATGACGATCAAAGGGATCGTCTCCACTTTTTCGTATGTCGTAAAGCGTCTGCCGCAGACATCGCACATCCGGCGGCGGCGGATCGCATTGCTGTCTTCAATCGGGCGTGAATCCACAACCCGGGTATTATCCTGATTACAAAATGGACATCTCATATCTTTCGTCCTCGTTTCTAAATAAGTATTTCGGAAAGTTTTCTACTTTTACAGTATACGCATTTTTCCGTGAAATTCAAGTCAACTGCAGCAACATTTTCGCATATGTTTTTCCATAGGAATCAGTAAAAAGGAGCACCGCATGCGCGTTGTAGATCTCCGCCAGAAAGAAGTTATCAATATCTGCACCTGCAAAACGCTCGGCTGTCCGATTGATGTGGAATTCAATCCAAAAACGGGACATCTTACCGGACTCGTTCTTCCGGGTCCTGTGAAATTCTGCGGCTTTTTCTGCCACGGCGAGGATTTTGTGATCCCATGGGACCGCATCTGCCAGATCGGCAACGATATCATTCTCGTCGAAATTCCGGAAAAAGAGAAAAAACAGCCCTGATCAACGGATATGAAAACCGAATTCCGATTCCAGCGGAATCTTCGTCCATTTTGCATCCGTGATTTCGATGTAGCTGGAGGTGCGGATCCTTTTGATCATCTCCGTGATCGTCTCCTCATCACCCTGCACCTCCATCTCCACCGTCTCATCCCAGCAGTTTCTCACCCAGCCTGTCAGCCCGAGCTGGTAGGCAGCATAATACGCCCGGTAACGGAACCCCACGCCCTGCACCTGGCCGTAGAAAATCACATGGTACCGGATTTCTTCTTTTTCGTCTCTTCTGTCTCGTTTCGCTGTCTCGTTCATATTTCTCTGCCTCCCAACAGTCATTGCCTAAAATTCGTCTGCCGTCGCACAGTACAGCGGAAGCGGGAACCAGTCGGATGGAATGTTCTTCCAGATTTCAGATGGAACCTTGCTTCCCTTACTTGCCAGCGGTGAAAGAAGCAGTTCCTGCGCCTGCTCCCGGTTGAGTACATCTGCCCCCGGATGGGCTTCCCGTGTCACGGTCACAGTTCCATCTTTTACCGTCACGGTCAGCGGCTGTCCCTCCAGTACGGCAGACCACGTTCCATCGCTGATGCCCATCGTCTCTGCTTTCATGGTCAGCATTGCCTCGATGACGTCTGCAAATTGGAAAATACGGTACATCGCGGAACCGCAGCGCTCTTTTGTGAAGCTTTCGCAGACTTCCGATAACGCTGCTGCTTTTCCGGTCTCATACACCGGAATGGAAATGAAAAGAGAGTCAAGCGCATTTTCTTTTAAATAAGCGGCAAGTGCAGGAACGAAATCCTGTTCCTCCAACACTTCTGCTTCCACAACCTGGTTTCCGCCGCAAAGTGCCAGATATCCGATCCGCTCACCGTTTTTCCAGATTGCAATTGCCTGCTCGCCGAACGTTTTCAGGCAGGCTTTCACATCCTCTCTTACCACGTAAAGCGGTTTTTCCTCATTCAGCTTCTTTGCAAAGGCTGCCGCCTCTTCGTCCGCTTCGCCGTTTTCCGGAAACAGCGGCGCAAAGGTGTAAGCGGAGAGTTCCCCGTTTTTCCAGGTATGGCGCACATTTGCCACATCCAGGTAAAACGTGTATTTTTCACTTCCCGGCGTAAAGCCAAAGTAGGCATACCGCTGTCTCTGGCCGTCCAGTGCCAGAAGATCACACGTTCCTTCCAGATCCGTAATCCAGTCGCCAAGAAGACGCTTCATGTGGCCTTCGCCCCTTGCCTTTGGATGCACGGAAACGCTTCCCACATATCCTGCGCGGAGCAGCTTACCCCCTGCTGCCATTTGCTGCGGAAGCACCGCAATCTCGGCCCGGAGTCTGCCGTTTTCCGCAACAGCGACGCGGTGGATCCGTGCCATTTCCGGTCCTGCCTGATAAACCCTTGGAATTAACTGCTCAAAGTCGTGCGGACGGTGTGCCGTGCTGAACACGTAGTTTGCAAGTTCGATGCAGTCCTCCCACTCTTCCGGCTTTGCAAGTCTGTACTCTGTCATAATGTAAAAACCTCCTGATCCTAAAAACCCTTTTGTTTTTGCTCTTCTTTTTCTCTATCCTAACGGATTTTTGTCCTTTTGTCACGAAAATTCCGAACAAATTGCAATATTTTTGCTATATCTGGTAAAAAAAAGAAACGCGCCCGGAAATTTTCATTCCAGGCGCGTTTCCCTTTTCTCAACGTTTCCTGTTTTACTGGATTCCTTTTACGGTGTAATCCTGTGCCTCTACGGCTGTTTTCAGCACATCGTCTGATACCGGAGCTGTCAGTGTTACAACGGCTGTTCCTTTTTCATGGCTTACTTCTGCGGATGCAACACCCTCGATTGCCTCAAGTGTTTTCTTCACTCTTGCCTCGCAGTGGCCGCACATCATGCCCTCGATTGTCATGGTTTTTACCATTCCCTGTTCTGTTGTCATGTTCAGATCCTCCTTTAGAATTTCGTTTTTGATTCTTTTATCTTTTGACGCGTCGTGCATCCGAAACAGATTCAGACGCAGGGCGTTTGTCACAACGCAGAAGCTCGAAAGGCTCATCGCCGCCGCACCGAACATCGGGTTCAGCTTCCAGCCGAACAGCGGGATCCATACGCCCGCAGCCAGCGGAATACCGATGATATTGTAAATGAAGGCCCAGAACAAATTCTCGTGAATGTTCCTGAGGGTCGCACGGCTTAAGCGGATCGCTGCCGGTACATCGGAGAGGCGGCTCTTCATCAGGACAACGTCTGCCGCATCGATCGCGATATCGGTTCCTGCTCCGATGGCAATACCGATATCCGCACTGGTCAGAGCCGGTGCATCGTTGATGCCGTCTCCTACCATCGCTACTTTTCCTTTTTCTTTCAGGCGGCTGATGACCGCTTCTTTTCCATCCGGCAGAACGCCTGCGATGACTTCGTCCACACCTGCCTCAGCGCCGATGGCACGCGCGGTGCGCTCATTGTCTCCGGTCAGCATCACGACACGGATTCCCATATTCTGCAGCTCTTTCACCGCACGCGGGCTGTCCTCTTTGATGACATCCGCAACCGCGATCATACCGAGCATCTTTCCGTCTTCACTGAAGAACAGCGGTGTCTTTCCTTCTTCGGAAAGTTTTGCTGCCTGCTCTTCCATCTGTTTCGAGAGAACCGCTTTTTTCGTAATCAGTGCGCGGTTGCCTCCGCAGAGCTCTTTTCCGTTCCGTTTTGCCACAAGGCCGTTTCCAGGAAGCGCAGAGAAATCACTGACTTCTTCGCGGGCCAGGCCTTTTTCCTCTGCAAGTGCAAGAATCGCACGGGCCAGCGGATGCTCACTTTTCTGCTCCAGTGCAAAGGCACCTTTTAAAAGCTCCTCCTCACTTACACCGTCCGCCGGGACAAGATCGGTTACCTGCGGCTCTCCGCTTGTGATGGTTCCAGTCTTATCGAGTGCAACGATCTGTGTTTTTCCTGTCTCCTCGAGAGAAACTGCGGTTTTGAACATCGTTCCGTGTTTTGCTCCCATTCCGTTTCCGACCATGATCGCAACCGGTGTTGCAAGGCCGAGCGCACACGGGCAGCTGATAACGAGAACGGAAATACCTCTTGCAAGAGCAAAGCTGACGCTCTCTCCTGCAAACAGCCAGATCACAATCGTAGCAAGTGCAATGCAGATAACGGCCGGCACAAAAATACCGGAAACTTTATCGGCCACTTTGGCGATCGGCGCTTTTGTCGCTGCCGCATCGCTGACCATCTGAATGATCTGGGAGAGTGTTGTGTCTTCTCCGACTCTCGTCGCCTCACAGGTCAGGAAACCGGACTGGTTTAAGGTCGCCGCCGATACGCGGTCGCCGGCCTCTTTATCCACCGGAATACTCTCGCCAGTCAGCGCGGATTCGTTGACGGCACTCGTTCCCTCCAGGACAACGCCGTCCACCGGAATATTTTCGCCCGGGCGGACGATGAAATGATCGCCCTTTTTCACCTGATCAATGCCGACTTCCACTTCTTTTCCGTCTCTTAAGAGAACGGCGGTCTTCGGAGCCAGCTTCATCAGACTCTTTAACGCATCGGTCGTTTTTCCTTTGGAAATCGACTCCAGCATTTTTCCGACGGTAATCAGGGTCAGAATCATGGCTGCGGACTCGAAGTAAAATTCATGCATATAGCTCATGACTGCATCCATGTCCCCCTGTACCTGCGCTCCCGTCATGGCAAACAGGGCGTAGACGCTGTATACAAACGATGCGGTAGAACCAAGCGCTACCAGCGTGTCCATGTTCGGTGCTTTATGCCAGAGACTCTTGAAACCGCTGATAAAGAATTTCTGGTTGATGACCATGACCGCAATGGTAAGCAGGAGCTGTACCAGTCCCATTGCGATGTGATTTCCTTCAAAGAATTTCGGCAGCGGCCATCCCCACATCATATGGCCCATGGAGAAATACATGAGCGGAATCAAAAGAAGAACGGAGCTCAACAGACGGCGTTTCATGACCGGTGTTTCCTTGTCTTTCAGCATCTCTTCGTATTCTGCTGTGGAAGCCGACTGTGATGTGCTTCCCTTCTCGCCTTTTTTCGACGCACCGTAGCCTGCATTTTCCACGGCGGCAATAATCTCTGCCGGGGAGGCCGTTCCCTCCACGCCCATGGAATTTGTCAGAAGGCTGACTGCGCAGGATGTGACACCGGGTACCTTTGACACGGCTTTTTCGACACGGGTCTGGCAGGCGGCGCAGCTCATGCCGGTTACATTGTACTGTTCCATCGTATGTCTTCCTTTCTGTAGTTCTGGATTTTCTATTTCATATACCCTAATGGGGTATCTTGTTTTCTTCTACACTATATACCCTGTCCGGGTATTTTGCAAGTGTTTTTTCAAAAAATTTCCACTTCTCTTCTGCCATCCCCCGCACAATCCGGCCGGACCATCCTCAGAAATCCCTTGACAACCCGGCGCATGTATTTTATATTGAAGCAATCATGGATGATTTTTTCTTCTTCATCCTTCGGAGGTTTTTATGATTACATATGATTATTATCGCATTTTTTACTTCGTAGCACAATATCACAGCTTTACAAAAGCCGCGGAAATTCTGAAAAACAACCAGCCCAACATCACACGGTGCATGAACAATCTGGAAAGTGAGCTTGGCTGCAAACTTTTTATCCGTTCCCACCAGGGTGTCACACTGACAGCGGAGGGCGAAAAGGTGTATGAGCGTGTGGCCGTTGCCTACGAACAGCTCCGCACGGTTGAGGAGGAGCTGGCTCTTGAGCGGTCTCTTGAGAGCGGCCTTATCACAATCGGTGCGAGCGAGACGGCACTTCGTCTGATGCTGCTCTCCCGCCTGGAGCACTTCCACACCCGCTATCCGCACGTCCGCCTGCGCATCTCCAACCACTCGACGCCGCAGGCCATCCAGGCGCTCGAAAACGGTCTGGTCGACTTCGCAGTCGTCACAAGCCCGGTGGAAATCCGCAAACCGCTGCACAAGATCCCGATTTTCCCATTCCAGGAAATTCTGATCGGCGGATCGAAATATGCATCCCTTTCCGCAGAGCCGCATCATCTCGGCGAATTGTCAGAATATCCTTTTATCTCGCTTGCCAAAGACACCGGCACGCGGGAGCTGTACGCCGAGTACTTTCTGAATCACAACCTCGCCTTCCACCCCGATATGGAGGCGGCGACAACGGATCAGATTCTTCCTATGGTCGAGTATAACCTCGGCATCGGATTTTATCCGGAGGAGCTGGCACGCGATGCCTTAAAGAGCCGTACCGTCTGTCGGATTCCGCTCATCGAGGAGGCCCCCAAACGTGAAATCTGTCTTATCATCAACCCGCGGCAGCACCAGAACGCGGCGGCAAAAGAGCTGATCGAGGAGCTTCTGGAACGCGTATAAGATTTTATGAACTTTTGTTTGAAACAGAAAAAGACCCTGTCTACCGGCGGACGGAACATCGCTGCTCCATCCTTCCCGTATACAGGGTCTCTTTTTTATTTATGCCTGCTGTCCGGCAATCTGCTCTTTTTTATGCGGCATGGCAAATACCATCGCCGTGTAGGAAAGCATTGCGCCTGTGATGTAGAAGAACATCAGAAATCCGCTCCGGTTCAGCACAGCGATGCGGACAATTCCAATCCAGAAACCGACGTTGGACGCCAGGGAGAACACACGCGCAAACATCATGTTTTTCTCCTCACCCTTTGCCAGGCGGACGATCAGCAGCAGCATGGCCGCTGAAAAGAATAGTGTCATACAGCACTCCAGAAATACTTCCATTTTTTCAGCCTTCTTTCTTCACTCTCTCTTATTTCTCAGCGGTACTTTTCCAGTGACATCAGAAGGAAGCTCACCAGAAGAAGTCCGCAGGAAATCCAGATTACATGGATTCCATACAGCATGGAGAACACGCCTCCGATTCCGGCGCCGATGGCGAAAGCCAGAATCACGCCGAAATAGTATCCGGCCTGACGGAGCTGTTCTTTTTTCTTATCCCGCATATACATAGACAGCGCTGCGGTTCCGCTTCGCAGGTTTCCGATGCACATGGTGCTTGCATACGAATAACCGCCGACCTTGCGGAAGGTCTGTACCTGAATCGCGCACGCAAACGATACAAGCATCGCCGCGAGCATATTATAAGAAGACGGAATAAATCCGACGATCGCAAGGATCACAATTTCCGCCGCGAGAAGTACCTGCCGCCAGTGCAGCCTCTTTGCATACCGGTAATGCTCCTGGAAATTTTCTGCCAGAAATACACCCATCGCAAAAAAGAGGATCGGGAAGAGATACCGAAGACCTGCCGTAAAGTTTCCTTCCAGAAAGTTCTGGCTCATCAGCACAACGTTTCCCGTCTGGGCATTTGAGAATACTTCATCTCTGCAATTGTACGTGTAGGCATCCTGAAAACCGCCGGACAGCGCCAGAAACATACTGTTGATAAATGCTTCCGACATCTGATTTTCCGAGAGCAGGCGTCCTACAAGGCTTGCTTTCTTTTCCATAAATTTTCCCTTTCTTTCAACAGACGGCCCGGCTTTTTGGTGCCTGCCGTTTTGCTTCCCTTATTATAACCGCCCGCTTTTTGAGATGGAAAAACGGATATCGTATTATGCTCATATATTTTTCATATGACTATATTGATTTAAAATCATTTTAATATGATACACCGTAAAAAAAGGAGAAATTTTGTCACTTTGCACAAACAAAATTTCTCCCTTTTTGTAAATTGTCTTTATTGTTCTAAAATTTTCTTACTTTCTTCCTCTCTGTTTCTCACTCTGCTCGCGGTGGTACTGCAGCGTGTAGAGCTGGTAATATCTTCCCTGCGCTGTTAAAAGCTCCTGATGCGTTCCATGCTCCACGATTTTTCCGTGGGACAGTACGATAATCTCATCCGCATGCTGGATCGTCGAAAGACGGTGCGCTACGATCAGCATCGTTCCGATGTTCTTCATCTTTTCCATGGAATCCTGGATCAGAAGCTCGGTTTCGGTGTCGATGTTCGCCGTCGCCTCGTCAAGGATCATGACCGAAGGCTTATGGATGATGGTACGCGCAAACGAGAGAAGCTGGCGCTGTCCGGCGGAGAAGTTGTTTCCTCTCTCCCGCACCGGCTCGTCGAGGCCGTAATCCAGCTTGTTGATAAACTGGTCAGCATTCACGTAATGGCAGACGTCCATGATCTCTTCATCGGAAATCCCCTCCTCGCGGAGAATAATGTTGCTACGGATCGTTCCCGAGAACAGGAAGACATCCTGCAGCATCTGGCCGAATTTTTTCCGCAGGGAATCGATCTTGATCTTTCGGATGTCGATGCCGTCGATCAGAATCTCACCCTTCTGGAACTCGTAGTTCCGGCAGATCAGGGAAAGAATCGTCGATTTTCCGGAACCGGTGGAACCCACAAATGCGATTGTCTCTTTCGGGTTGACGTGGAATGAAACGCCTTTTAACACCCACTCGCCCGGGATATAGGAAAACCATACGTCGCGGAACTCAATTTCGCCCCTGATGTCGGTAAGCTCGATCGCATCCGGCGCATCCTGCATTTTTGGCTCGAGATCCAGAATCGAGAATACTTTCTCGGCGGATGCAAATGCGGACTGCAGCCAGTTGAACTGCTCCGCCAGGTTCTGGATCGGGTTGAAGAATTTTGAAATATACATGTAAAAGCTGACGATCATACCGCTGGTAAGCGTCTGGCCGAGGAACGACGTTCCCTCCAGATAGCCCTTGCCGCCTAAATACAAAAGGCAGAGCACGGAGCTGATATACAGCATGTAGACGAGCGGACGGAAAATACCAAACACGAAAATCTGCTCCTGCTGTGCGCGGCCGAGTGCGTTGCTCTTGTCGGTAAACTCGCGCATCTTGGCATCCTCGCGATTGAAGATCTGTGTGATTTTCATACCGGAAAGGTTCTCCGACAGATACGTGTTGATGTCCGTAGTACAGTCTTTTACTTTCCGGTGTGCTCTTCGCGAGAATTTGCGGAAAATAATCGAGAACAGCATGATAAACGGCACGAAGCAGAGCACCATCAGCGTCAGCTCATAGTTCAGAAACAGCATCGCAATCAGAATACCGATGATCACGAAGAAGTTCTTCAGAAGATTGACCAGAAGGTTGGTGAACATCAGCGAAATCGCGTTCGTATCGTTTGTCGTTCTCGTGACAAGCTTTCCGACCGGAATCTCATTTAACTGCTCGTGGGAAAGGCGCTCGATGTGGACGAACAGATCCTCCCTCATATTGGAAATAATTTTCTGACCCGTCTTCTGCAGAATCACGGCCTGGAAATACGTGCACGCCATCGAGACAAGAAGGATTGCCGCATAGCCCGCTACCCACAGAAACAGGGCATTCAGCGCGAATTTTCCAACGACGAGCTCCTCAATTTTGCCGACGATCAGCGGCGAAATGATATCGTACGCGATCGAAAACAGCATCAGAAAACCAACAACGATAAACTGGCGGTAAAACGGCTTTGCGTAATCCATCAGACGCTGCATGATTTCACTGTCTTTCATGTTCCGCTCAAAGCCGGTTTCTTTTTCTCCATCTTTCACTACAAACGCGGCCACAATCAGCAGGGTGGAAATCACGCCGATGATCGCGCCGACCCAGAGAATCGGATAATAATTGTGCATTTCTACTCCTCCCCCGCTTCCTCTTCAAGTTTCTGCAGATCGACCATCTTGCGGTACGCCGTGCAGGTCCGGTACAGATCCTCGTGTTTTCCGACTGCATGGACTTCTCCGTCCTCGACGAACACGATCTTGTCCATCTGCTCCACCGTTGAAATCCGGTGTGCGATCAGAATTGTCGTCAGTCCCTCACGTTTTTTGAGATTGTCGAGAATCGTGCGCTCTGTTTTGGTATCGACCGCAGAGACGGAATCGTCGAGAATCAGAATCGGTGCGTGTTTCATCAGCGCACGCGCAATCGAGATTCGCTGCTTCTGTCCGCCGGAAACCGTCACACCGCGCTCGCCAAGAACGGTGCGGTAGCCCTCTTTGAACTCTGCGATATTGTCATGGACATCGGACATCATCGCCGCATCCTCAATGGCCTCCTGGTTTTCGTCATCAAAGGCGAAGGAAATATTGCCGGAAATCGTGTCGGAGAACAGGAAGTTGTCCTGCGGCACGTAGGCACAGCCCTCACGCACGGAGTGAATGGAAACGGTGTTGACATCGTGGTCATCAATAAACAGCATTCCGTCCGGCACGTTGTAGGTGCGGAGCAGCAGATCGACGATGGTCGTTTTTCCGGAACCGGTCTTTCCGACGATGCCGACACTCTCGCCCGGCTCAATGGTAAACGATACGTTTTTCAGCACATCGTACTCCCCGTCCGGATAGCGGAAGGTCAGATTGCGGAACTCGATTTTTCCATGGATGAACGGCAGATCCTGCACACCGCCGCGGTCCTTCACATCGACTTTTGCGTCAAGCAGTTCCGTAATACGATTTAAGGACGCTTTTCCACGGGATGTCTTCTCAATCAGCATGGAGACCGCCATGATCGGCCATACAACGGCCGAGAAATAGCCGATATACTCGACAAGCTGGCCGGCGTCGAAGCTTCCGCAGTAAACGAGATAGCCGCCGTAGCCTAAGATTACGCAGATGACGGACTCGACGAACAGCGTTACCATAATGTTCAGCAGTGTGGAAATTTTGGTATATTCTACGTTGATGTCCTCGTTCTCGCGGTTCAGTCTGCGGAACATCATCAGCTCTTTCGTCTCTTTGACGAATGCTTTGATGACAGCAAGACCGGAATAGTTTTCCTGCGCGAAATCGGACAGCTCGGAAAAGGCCGCCTGGCGCTCTTCCCACTTTTTCATCAGGTATTTGCCGAGCGTTGTGCCGGCGGCCATCAGAAATGCCATCGGGATCATGGAAAGGCCGGTCAGGAAGTGGTTCATGCGCCACATTTTGATCACGGCAAGCAGGCCTAAAAACAGCGCATCGCAGAACATCAGAATACCGTCGCCGAAGCACTCCTGCACGGTATCGAGATCGTTCGTGTAAAGACTCATCAGGTTTCCGACTTTGTTGACCTGATAATACTCCTGGGACAGCTCCTTGCTGTGCGCGAACATGCAGGTACGAAGATCGGTCACCACGCGGATCGCGGAGCCGAAAAAGCAGACTCGCCACAGGAAACGGCCGACTACCATGACGATAATGGTAATAATCATGGGCCGGCAGACCTGATCCAGCAGAAATTCCATATCAAACACCGCCGCCTGGCCGTTGACCAGAACAGGGTCGCCGTTCATGCCGTTGATGACCATGCGGTACAGCTCCGGTATGAAAAGCTGGAAATAATCTACGAGAATCAGCGCTGCAAGACCGAGAATCAGAATGGGCGCATTCTTCAGGTAGTATTTGTTAATGTACTTTCCAAATATCATATATTTTCTCCCTCTTTTTGTTTTTGCCATTGTCTGCTATGATCTTTCTGACCATAACAGTCCTTCCCTTTTCCAAAGCGTTTTCGCCCCGGAATGCCTCCTTTCTTCTCCTGCATTTCACAGCTCCGATGCAATTTTAACAGAGATAAACAGAAGGAACTGGACTTTGAAAAATCCAATTCCTTCTGTTCCAATTCACATTCCTGCTCCAAAAGCGTTCCGCTTCTTCTTTGCAGGACACCGTTGTCCTGTGAATGTTTGTTCTATTTTTTAGTATACGGTTCTTTTTCTCTCCCGTCAAGCATTTCACGCGTTTTTCTGTTTTCTTTTTTATTTTTTGCCGTTTTCCGCTTTTTTTGCGCAAAATCTGCGCATTCCGGTAAAACAGCCAAAAGAAGAAAAAGGCTGACGCCAAGTGTGATCCACCACGTTCTGGTCACGGCTGCAATCAGATATCCCACCAGGCAGACACACGCCGTAACGGCCGCATACTGCATCTGCGTCGATACGTGGTTCAGATGGTTGCTCTGCGCACCCGCACTTGACATAACCGTCGTATCCGAGATCGGCGAAATATGGTCACCGCAGACCGCCCCTGCCAGGACGGCGGATACCGAGATAATCATCATCTCCAGATTTGTTCCGGCGGCGAACATGCCCGTTGCAATCGGCACAAGAATCGCGAACGTTCCCCAGGAGGTTCCCGTCGAAAAGGAAAGGAACACCGCCACGGCGAACAGCACCACCGGGATAAAAATACTTGCGGATGCATGGTCTCCCACGACGCTTCCGACAAACTGGGCCAGGCCCATCGCATCACCGACGCCTTTTAAGGTCCACGCAAAGACGAGAATCGTAACCGCCGGAACCATCAGCTTGAAGCCCTCGGACAGGCTGTCCATAAAGCTCTTGAAGGTGATGACCTTCCGCGGCAGATACAGCGCCATCATAAACAGGATCGTCACGACGGAGGCAAAAATCAGACTCGTCTCTGCATCACATCCTGCGAACGCGGAAATCACATTGTCCGCGCCGCCGAGGAAGCCAGTGTAAACCATCGCTCCAATCGCTGATACAATCAGCACGGCAACTGGGAGCACGAGGTCGATGACTTTTCCGTTCGGATTGACCTCCTGCTCGGAAACCTGCTCAAACTCCTCGCCTCCGGTCGTGAAAAGATCACCTTTGGCGGCATTATCCTCGTGGAGCTTCATCTGACCAAAATCAAAGCCGGTGTAGCAGATGTAAAAGACCATCGCAATTGTAAGGATCGCATACAGGTTATACGGAATTGTCCGCAGAAACAGCTGGAATCCACTGATTCCCGCATCCGCCGGCACATACGAGTTGACGGCTGCCGCCCAGCTTGAGATCGGCGCGATAATACAGATCGGCGCTGCGGTGGAGTCGATGATGTATGCGAGTTTCGCGCGGGAAACCTTGTGGCTGTCCGTGACCGGGCGCATGACAGAGCCGACTGTCAGACAGTTGAAATAGTCATCCACAAAAATCAGAACACCAAGCCCCATCGTTGCCAGAAGCGCACTCCGCTTCGTTTTGATCTTCGTCCCCGCCCATTTTCCATACGCCGCCGAGCCGCCGGATTTCGCCATCAGCACGACAACCATGCCAAGCAGGATATCGAAGATCAGAATGTTGATGTTCATGCTGTTCCGTAAAATTTCAAAGAAGCTTGTGAACGCATCCCACGGATGGAAGCCGGTGTACAAAAGGACACCGACTGCCGATCCGATGAACAGGGAACTGTAAACTTCTTTTGTGACAAATGCAAGCAGAATTGCAAGCAGCGGCGGGACGAGTGCCCACCAGGTTCCGATAAACATTGAACCATTCATGTCGTCTGTTTTCCCTTTCTGCTGTTAAGTTCGTTTACACTTCCGGCGTCACAATTTTTCCAGCTACTGCACATGCTGCCGCTGTCTTTGGAGATGCCAGATAAATTTCAACTTTAGAAGTACCCATTCTTCCAAGAAAGTTTCGGTTGTTCGTTGCTACAACACGCTCGCCGTCAGAGAGGATTCCGCCCGCTCTTCCGCAGCACAGGCCGCATCCCGGATGTGTAATCATGGCGCCTGCCTCTGCCAGTGTATCGAGAATGCCCATTTTGCTTGCCTGCAGATAAATCTTGCGGCTTGCCGGTGTTACGATCAGTTTTACGTAGTCGGCTACTTTTTTGCCTTTTAAAACCTCGGCTGCCGCCTGCAGATCCTCGAGACGGCCGTTCGTACAGGAACCGATGAAGACCTGATCGATCGGGGTTCCCTCGAGAACGCTGGTATCACGGATCTTGTCTACCTGGGACGGGCATGCCATAACCGGCACAAAATCCTCGGCGCGGTAGGTGATGGTGCACAGATATTTTGCATCCTCATCGCCTTTTAAGCTCTTCTGATAGTCATTGAGTTCGATCTCGCAGTATTCTGCGGTCTTCTCATCCGGGGTAAAAAGTGCACATTTGGCACCTGCCTCGATCGCCATGTTGGCAATCGTCATACGGCTTGCCACGGTCATATTTTCTACGGTGCTTCCTGAGAACTCCAGTGCGCGGTACGTTGCGCCGTCTGCACCGAGGTCACCGATCAGACGCAGGATAATGTCTTTTGACATCACATTTTTCGGCAGCTCGCCTTCGATGACAACTTTGATCGTCTCCGGCACTTTGATCCACATCGTACCCGTTCCAAGGATGCTCGCCATCTCTGTGTAGCCGATTCCGGAAGAGAATGCACCGACACAGCCGTATGTCGTCGTGTGGCTGTCGGTTCCGAAAACAACGTCGCCCGGTTTTACGTAACCTGCCTCTGTCATTAACTGATGGCAGATTCCGTCGCTTCTGTGTACGTTTTTCATGCCATATTTCTTTGCAAATTCATCGCCTTTGTGGAAATGTCTCGTATCGTCCACCTGGCTTGTCGGAACGAGGTGGTCGTAGATCAGAACGACTTTATCCGGGTCCCACAGTTTGGTAAAGCCCATCTCCTCGAATTTATCGCCGACAAACGGGATGAAGATATCATGAATCATGACTCTGTCCACGTTGACCGTCACAATGTCGCCCGGTTTTACGTCTTTTCCGGTGTTGTGGCGGATGATTTTTTCAATTACTGTATTGCCCATCGTTTCTTCCTCCCGCTCTTAATCCAATCCGTTGCGCTTGCGCATTGCCTTTACCAGGCCGCCTGCCTGAATGATATCCATCAGGTTCTCCGGCAGAGCTGCGATCGGGTATGTTTTTCCGTTGTAATCAACATGCTCATTCATCTTGACGGTGATGGTGTCGCCCTCTTTGATATCATCGTGCAGATCCGGCTGCTCGATCAGAAGAAGGCCGTTATTGATGGAGTTGCGGAAAAAGATCCGAGCAAAGGATTTCGCGATAACGCAGGAAATGCCGAGCGCCTTGATGATCTCCGGTGCCTGCTCTCTCGAGGAGCCGCAGCCGAAGTTCTTTCCTGCCACGATGATGTCGCCCTTTTCGATCTGTCCGGCCAGTTCCGGGCGGAGCGGGGAAAAGCCGTACTGTTTCATATCGTCAATTGTCTTTAAAGCAAGATACTCGGTCGGGATAATGATATCGGTATCAATATCGTCTCCAAGCACCCATACTTTTCCTGTAAATGCTTCCATATGTTTATTCTCCCAAAAATATTATGTATCCCTCAAAGAAAATGGTCAGATCTGATCTGCCGTCGCAATCTTTCCGGCAATCGCGGATGCGGTTACCGTAGCAGCGGATCCCAGGTATACTTTGGAGCTTGGATGACCGGCACGGCCCTTGAAGTTACGGGTTCCGGTGCTGATCAGCACTTCGTTCTCGCCGATGACACCCTGGCAGCTTCCCCAGCAGACGCTGCAGTTCGGGTTCATGACGATGGCTCCGGCCTCCATGAAGGTGTCGATGATGCCTTCTTTTAATGCCTGACGGTAGATCGTCTGGCTTGCCGGAACAACGAGGAAACGGACACCCTCTGCGACCTTCTTTCCGCGGATGATCTCTGCGCCGACACGGAGGTCTTCGATTCTTCCGTTGTTGCAGGAACCAAGGAATGCCTCATTGATTGGCGTTCCGCACGTTTCCTCTGCCGGAACAACGCGGTCCACAAAGTCTGGCTTTGCAACAACCGGGCGGACTTTGGAGAGGTCAAAGGTATACTCTCGGACGTATTTTGCATCCGGGTCGCTGTGGAAGACTTCTTTTGGCTCTCTTCCGTGCTCTTTCAGGTATTCCATGGCTTTCTCATCTGCCTCAAAGATACCGGTCTTGGCGCCGGCTTCGACTGCCATATTACAAAGTGCCATACGGTCACTGATGCTCAGCGTTTTTGCACCCTCACCGGTAAACTCCATCACCTGGTAGTTGCATCCGTTTGCGCCGACCTCGCCGATGATGGTGAGGATCAGGTCTCTCGCATAAACGCCCTCCGGCAGTTTTCCTACAAGATTGAATTTTACGCTTTCCGGTACGAGTACCCAGGAAGTTCCCGTTACCATGCCGTACAGGAAATCGGTACAGCCGACACCGGTGCCGAATGCGCCGAGTGCTCCGTAAGAGCAGGTATGGCTGTCAGCGCCGAAGATCAGCTCGCCCGGGCGGACATAGTTCTCGATCATCACCTGATGGCATACGCCTTTTCCTTCCCAGAAGTCAATGTTGTTCTCTCTTGCAAAATCACGCATCTTTTTCTGGGATGCTGCTGTTTTCGGGCTGTCGGACGGCACGTTGTGGTCGACGATGAAAACGAGCTTTTTCGGATCCGCAATGTGCGGGTGGTTTAATTTGTTGCGGTACATATCAACCGTCAGATGAGTTGTTCCGTCGTTGCTCATCAGACGATCCAGTGTTACGGTGTGGATATCTCCCGGTTTTACTTCCGGAACGCCGGCTGCAGCGGCGATAATTTTCTCTGCAATTGTCATTCCCATGGTTCTTACTCCTCCTCGCGGTTCAAAGAGGCAATCAAGCCTCCCTGATTCAGTATGTTCTGCATATATTCCGGCAGTTTGGTGCAGGTGTACGTTTTGCCGTTCACCTCTGCGGTTCCCTCGGACATATGGAGGACCATGGTGTCCCCGTCTTCTACGGCATCCGGCAGGTCTTTACAGACAATCGCCGGCAGACCGATGTTGATGGCGTTGCGGAAAAAGATTCTGGCAAAGGATTTTGCGATAACAGCCTGTACACCAAGTGCCTTTAAAACGCCCGGTGCCTGCTCTCTTGAGGAACCACAGCCAAAGTTTTCTCCTCCTACGACAAAATCTCCCGGTTTTACTTTTTTTGCAAAGTCCGGATCTAACGATTCAAACGCATGACCTTTCATCTCATCCAGATTCGGCAGAAGCAGATACTGGGATGCGATGATCTGGTCTGTATCAAGGTCATTATGAAATTTAAAAATTTTACCCTGTTCCATTTTCTTTCTTTCGTTCCTTTCGCATAAAAATTCTGACGAATCTTATTGTATCACAAAAGATATAGTTTGCAAAAGAGAAAATAGCAAAAAAAGCAGACCGCCGCACCAAAATTCCGGTACGACGGTCTGAAAGTCTGTTTTAGTGGGTAGTTCCCATTGCTTCTTCTACTTCTTCTTTGTTGGTTACGACTGCCTCGATGCAGTATTCCAGAGATTTTGCAATCGTTTCCAGCGGCATGCTTGCATGGTGCTTGCTTTTCCGACTACCTGCTCGCATGCGAACGGTACGTGGATGAAGCCTGCGCGGATGTTCGGATATTTCGTTGCGCACAGGTGAAGCACATTGTACATGACGCAGTTGCATACGTAGGTGCCTGCGGTGAAGGATACGTGGCACGGAAGGCCGTGTTCGCGGACGTTCTGAACCATTGCTTTGACCGGAATCGTTGCAAAGTATGCGGTCGGGCCGTCTGCCTGCAGCGGTTCATCGGACGGCTGCTCTCCGGCGTTGTCCGGGATTCTTGCGTCTGCAAGGTTGATGCCGACTTTCTCTACGGTTACGCATGCGCGTCCGCCTGCCTGTCCGACATCGATGACAACGTCCGGATTGTGCTCTTTGATGGCTGCTTCCACGCAGGAAATACTTCTGGTAAACTCGGTCGGGATCTCAACTTTTACGATCTCTGCTCCGGCGATGGTATCCGGCAGAAGTTTGATGGCCTCGAATGCCGGGTTCACGCTCTCTCCTCCAAATGGGTCAAATCCTGTTAATAAAACTTTCATCGTCTTTTCTCCTTTTGTCTCTTAATTTTTGTCTCCTGGTTCTGTCCTTTAGTATAACACAGGCTCGGGTGCAATAATCTTTCCCCGGTCCATAATCTGACGGTTATCGGTAAAAATATCGGGTTCCCGGCAGACCAGGTCGAAGTGGCCTTTCGCATTCTGCACGCCGCCGAGCGCGATATTGCGTCCAAGCCCTACGTGGAAAGTTCCATACGCGGATTCATCCTCAATGTAGCAGTTGCCGAGGCAGTTCGAGCACGAATTCAGTCCGATGCCAAGCTCTCCTGCGATATAAATCCGTGGATCGAAATATTTCTCCATATACTTCTTTAAGCGGATGCCGGTCGGTGTCTCCTCGATATCGACATATGTTGTAACTGTAACCAGCGGTTGGATTCGTCATCCAAAATCCGCCGTTTTCCGCACTGCATCATGAATTCAATTCTACTAAAATGTTCAAAAGATATCAACCTGTTTCTGATTTTTCTATGAAATTTGCACAATTCTTCCAATAAAAATCAATTTTGCGTCCGTACTATCTGAAAATTTTGTGGAAAATTTCTTTTTCCTCAAAAAGAAAAAGAGGCGTTCACAGCCAGCAGAAACATTTCTTTCCTGCGGACCGTGACAGCCTTTTTGCCGTCTTTCTTTTTCTTATTTCCAGACCGTATCGTAGTTGATCGGTTTATAGAATGCTTTTTCCCGGCTCTCATGATCATCCGGACGGTTGCCGAGAAGCCACATGGTTTTAGTTGCGACTGCCTCCGGGGTCATATCGTATGACTCGAGAATGTTGCACAGGGTTTTCATCTCATGGCCGACTTCATAGACGGTCATATCGCTTCCCTCGTGAGAAACCTGGGTACACATGATGATGAGTTTTTCCGGGTACTTCTGGCAGAGCTCGTAAAACGGCTCCTTGATGCTCGCCGGAATACCGCCGACACCGAAGCTCTCCACAATGATCGCATCGTAGTGCTCAAAAATCGCCGGAAGCAATACCGGGCTGATTCCCGGGATCAGTTTCAAGAGAAAAACGTTATCGCTTAAGTTTTCATAAAAACGAACCGGCTTTTCATACGGCAGCATCGGCAGATACCGCAGAATCCGGCGGTCCTGTATTACCGCAAGGTACGGGAAATCGATGCTGGAAAAGGCATTGTAGCTCTTCGTCCGCACCTTCTTCGCGCGCGTTCCCGCGATGACTTTTCCGTCGAACACAATCTGTACACCCTGGGATGCATCATCACAGGCGTAATAAAAGCTATCGGACAGGTTTGTCTTTGCATCCGTGATATCCAAATTGATCGGCCGCTGTGCTCCGGTGATGACGATCGGCTTTTCCGAATTCTGAATCATATAGGAAAGCGCCGCCGCGGTGTACGCCATCGTATCAGTTCCGTGCGCGATGACGAAACCGTCGTAATCCTCGTAATGCTCCTTCGCCACTTTCACCAGCGTGCTCCAGTTCTCCGGAACCACATTCGAGCTGTCCAGATTAAACGGATTCACCGCCGTAATCTCACAGAGGCCTTCCACCTCCGGAATATAAGACAATAACTCCTCCGGCGTAATCTGCGGAGTCAAACCATTTTCCGTCTTCTTCGAAGCGATTGTGCCACCGGTTGCGATAAATAAGATCTTTTTCAATGTAAATCACTCCTGTTTTCTCGTTTGGTAACAAGTTTTCTTTATCTTAGCAGACTTTGGGGACGGCGTAAATGATGAATTTGGAAATCGAGAAACCAATCCTTTCCATTGACGCGAAAAATTCCGTTTGCTATACTGAATTTTAGACACAGAAAATCCTTATCTACGAATTTTACATTCAGAAAGCCAGGCTTCCTATGAATCATGAAAATCATCCCGGTCATCCATATCTTTATTCTTTTCTTCTTGTTTTCGGTCTGACGCTGATCTGCGCTCTGCTTGCAGGATCTTCGTATTGATCGGAGCGTGAAAAACAGAAAGCTGCCGAACAGCGCAGAATCCATGAGCTGCATAATGAATTTCTGACTCAGAAAGATTAAACACATGTTAAACATACGTGAAACGCCCTTTACCGGCTACGCCTTCAGCAGCACCTTCTGCCCGCAGACCGGGATTTCCTCGAGATACTTAAAATACCACTTCTTCCTCCGCGCCGAATACCGCACCACCACCGGAATCCAGCAATTTTCCACTTTCAGATACACATACTGCCCGGAAGCCACTTCCACCTCGCCGTTCTGCTGCTCTACAAATGCACGGTTTTTCTTTATTTTTACAATGCCTTTCGTCATAATGATCATCCTTTCTGAACGGATTTGAAAAGATACTCTACCTGTATTGTATGCAGAGGGGATAGGAAATTTCCACTTTTCAGGGGCAAAAAACAGGACACGGGATTCCCCCATTGTCCTGTTCTCCTTTTATCACACACCTGCTTACCCCTCAGCATCGTTCTGCTGCCAAACTTTATCGCTCGAATCAGAACAGCTGCCCCAGCAGTTTCAGCTTTTCCTTTTTGGGGAATACGGCTTCAAATTTTTCAAAAGCTTCCGGGTTCTTCTCACAGCTAAAACTCCAACGCCAGCTGCATGGCCGTTTCATCAGAATCCGCCAGCTTACGAAAAATCACCGCCATATATTTCAATGGTCCGCCCGCCAGATAATCATGATGAAGCTGCACAAGTTTTGGATCGCAGTATTGTTCCAGCGTCAGCATTTTGCGAAAATTGGCAGAGAATGTTTCTTTCGTCCAATGCTCAAACTGCGCCATGCTGTAATCATGAATCTGTGCAATCGGGGTCCGCAGATAGAAGTGTAATGGGGTCTGGTATCAATGTGCAGCTCCTCGGTGTCCAGAGACGCATCCCTGTGATCGACTCTTCCGGCTTTCCGGATCTGGCCTGTCTGTGCTTTTTTCAGGCAGCCACATTCCCGGCAGCCCGACTCACTGATTATCGTAACACGTAACCTCTCTTTGTGAAACCCCGGAGTCAAAAGCAAAAAATCTCAAAACCAGTTGCTCTTGTTCTCCTGGTTTTGAGATTTTTTATACTGTGTATCTTTTATTTTTCACCCGTCATCGGCTGATGGTCTGCAATTTTCAGAAAAACAAATCCAAGTGCAAAGAAAACCGCCAGACATGCAACTGCTACGTTGATCGTTCCTCCCGCCAGCTTTACAACTGCAATGACTACAGATCCAAGGAAGGAAGCGCCCTTGGCAAAAATATCATAGATGCCAAAATATTCTCCCGAATTCTCCGCCGGAATAATTTTGGAATAATACGACCGCGACAACGACTGAATTGATCCCTGAAAGCATCCCACTCCAAATGCCAGAATCGCAAAGTGCACCAGCGTCCGCAGTGTCAGCGCATAGAGGCAGATGACAAAATAGCCTGCGATGCAGATCAGAATCAGGGATACCGTATCTTTTTTCCGCGACAGTTTTGCAAAAAACAGAGATCCTCCAAAAGCGACAACCTGCGTGGCAAGCAGGAAAACAACCTGTCCGACCGTATTCAGGTTCAGATCGGTTCCGATGTTGATGCAGTTGTCAATGATAGTTCCAACCCCATCAATATAGAGAAAGAATCCAATCAGAAAGAAAAATACTTTCCGGTCCGAAACTGCGATTTTTTTCAGGGTTCTGAATATTTTTCCAAATGTCTGACCGACGGTAACCGTTCTCATTTCCACGTAATTCTTCTGCCGATACTCCTTCAGCAACGGCAGCGTCACCACCAGCCACCAGAGAGCCGTCACGCCAAAGCCAATCATCTTAGAGACAAAATCCGGCAGCACCCCGACCATATCCGGCCCCAACACATAAGCAATCAGTGCTACAAGAAACGGAATGCAGGATCCCAGGTATCCCCACGCATAGCCATAGGAGGATACCTCATCCATACGTTCCTCCGTTGTCACGTCATTCAGCATGGAATCGTAAATCGTCAGCGATGCATTATAGCAGACTCTTGTCACAATATAAATGACCAGAAACAGCACCCAGCTCGTTGCAACGCCATTCAGCACACATCCTGTGATGCCAAGACCTGCCGTTGTGGTAAAAAAGATCTTTTTCTTATCCTTACGATCCGCCAGCACACCGCAGACAGGACCGATCAGTGCCACCACCACCGTAACAATGGAAATGGCAATCGAATAATACGCCGTCGCCTGATCCGAACTGATTTTTCCCGGCCCTGTACCGATTGCCAGACTCTTAAACCAGATCGGAATCAGCGAACAGGCAAGCATAATAAATGCCGAATTTCCCACATCATATAAAACCCATGCAAACTCCTGCTCCGTCAGATTTCGAAACACTTTTGTCCGATGAAGAGCCCGAAACAGACCACTCATACTACAATCCCCACTTTCTTTTATTTTGTCATGCAGTATCAGTGTAGCATAGATTTCTTGATATTCAAAGTATTTTTTGTATGAAAGTAGGCAAAATCATTTGCGAAACGCCAGTTTTCCAATCCTTCCATGATCCGCCGGAAATTTCACAGCAGATCATTTCGATTTCTCAGATTAATGCCGGTGTCTGCGCCAAAACGGAAAGAATCGCAATCACCGCAAAAATCACAGCAGCTGCCACTGCAGCAATCATAATTTTTCTTTTCATAGCATACCTGCTTTCTCTATCATGTTTGCGGAATATTTTGTTTTCGTAATCATATCTTTTTTCCTAAAGACATTATACCCTATGCATAGGAATACATCAAACTTTTCCAGTCCAGGCCATTTCCAGACAGCTTTTAAAAACAGTCTGGCATGACTCCAAACGATTACAGGCGCAGGCGGTCATAACCGTCTGCGCCTGTAATCGTTTCACTTTTTTTGCAGATGTTTTATAAGAATCTGATTACTATTTTTTTATTTCTCTGCTATACTTATGCTAAGATACCAGACACGCTCTTGCACCGGCCTGGCAGTCCGTGCATTGAGAAAAAATAAGAAAGCAGAGGATCAAAGAGATGACGAAAATCCCAAACAGACTTCACAAATACGTGCCATCTATGCTGCTGTTTCTGCTGTTTGAAGCAGTGGCAGTTACGCTGTGGCTCACAAAGGACAATTTTTTCTATCTGCTGAATTTCAGCTACATCGGAGCCTGCCTTGGGCTTGGAACAGCACTATTTACCGCCGGGAAACGGTATGCCCGGCATTTCGTCCAGTTGGCGGTGGGCAGCTATATGTTGCTGTACCTTGGCGTGATTTCCCGTGAAAATATGCAGATCGAAGGTTCTGGTACTACCTGTTTCTCGGCGTTTTCGAAGCAGCAACTATCCACTACGCGATTGCAAAAATTTTCGGACCGTTGCTTTTTGGGCGTGGCTGGTGCGGTTACGCCTGCTGGACAGCTATGGTGCTGGACTTTCTGCCCTACAATCAGCCGCAGAAGCCACGAAAAGAAAAGCTGGGCTTCCTTCGCTATGTGATGTTTCTTCTGTCTCTGGCGTTGGTGTCTGGGCTGTTTCTGATGCAGGTGGCACATCTGGAGCAAATCATGTTCTGGCTTTTCCTGGCCGGAAATGCGCTTTATTACCTTGTCGGTATTGTGTTCGCCTTCCTGTTTCAAGATAACCGGGCATTCTGCAAGTACCTGTGTCCCATTACGGTTTTTCTCAAACCTATGAGCTATTTTTCTCTTCTGCGCGTCCACTGTGATGAGGATAAGTGTGTCCATTGCAGGAAGTGTCTGCAGGTCTGCCCCATGAACGTGGAGGTTAATAAGGAAACCCGCAAGCGGAAAAACGGAACAGAGTGTATTCTCTGCTATGAATGCACGAAAGTTTGTCCCTCAAAAGCACTGCATTAACCGTTTTCCTCTTCCGTAAATTTATTCCTCGCTTCAGCCGTCAGATCATTCAGCTCAGAGAAAACAGCGTGGCAATTAATTCCTTCTCTTCCTCTTCGGTCGGCAGATCTGCCATATCCATCCATCGTTCATATTCTCCGGCAAATCCTCCGGCAGCCATTGCTCCATGCGAAAAGACGATACAGCCAGAAGTACGGATTGTCGCCACATCCGGACCCAGCGGATTCATAAAACCGATCCCTTAATTACCTATACATAATTTTACCTGATTTTTCATGAATCGTATATACTAATGGTTGGAAATCCCCCCTGTTATAACAAAATTCCAATCATTATCATACCATATATAGTACATTAATGATTGGAATTATCTATATCTTCTTTTAGCATTCTACTGCTACCTTAATTACACCGTCCCGCTTACCTTCAAAGAGTTCATAGGCTTCCTCTATCCTTTCTAAGGGATAGGTATGGGTGATAAGCGGCTCTGTGTTCAGTTTTCCCTCTGCAATCAACCGTAATGTTTCTTCACAGTCACAACCATCCACCCCTCCGGTTTTAAAGGTAAGATTTTTTCCATACATATCCGGAAGCGGCAGGATCTGTGCCTGATCATAAAGAGCAACCACCGTCACCAGACCATTGGGTCTCGCGCATTCCCAGGCCAGACGGAAGGTAGCTTCCGCCCCCGCAACCTCCAGCACAACGTCAGCTCCCCCATGATCGCTGTTTGCCCGTACAAACGCTTCACACTTCTCCGGAGAAACCAACAAAATCTCCGGATAATGCTGTCGGATAAACTGCAGACGATTTTTATCCTTTTCACACACAATAATCCGTCTTGGTTTTTTCAGCATTACCGAAAGCAGGGTACAGATACCGGTGGGGCCGGCTCCGATGATCAGCACCGTGTCCTGCTCTGAGATCTCTGAAATACGCGCTGCCCAGTAACCGGTAGCCAGAACATCGCCCACCAGCAATGCCTGTCGATCCGTAACGCCATCCGGAATCTTATTCAGTCCCTGATCTGCAAAGGGCACACGCACATATTCCGCCTGGCCGCCATCAATCCGGCAGCCCAGCGCCCAACCGCCATTTTCATCTGTACAGTTATTCACATACCCTTCTTGCAGAAAAAGCATTCACCGCAGAAGGTCTCCACGTTTACTGTCACCCGGTCTCCTGGTTTTACCTTGGTAACTGCCTTTCCAACCTCTTCCACAATCCCCACCATCTCATGGCCAACCGTGATCCCGGGTACTGCCCGCGGAACGCTGCCATGCTTGATATGCAGATCGCTGGAGCAAATGCTGGCGAGTGTCACTTTGACAATAGCATCCCGCTCCTGCATCAGGGTCGGTTTTGGCTTCTCTCTTAATTCGAATTTTCCTTTTGAAACGTAGGTATACGCCTGCATATTTCTATTTTCCTCCACGTTTTTTATAATCCTCATCTATACGTTTTTTCCAGTCTGCGTTCAACGGGGCACTGCACCGGACAGAGCTGATTGCTTCGCTGACCACCTCATAATTCAACGCAGTTCTTTCGCTGTCGCACTGATAGTTGACTGCACGGTCTGCACCGATTCCGAACTGGCTTGCGGTCTCTACCGCGTCAATATTAGCACCGAGGAACAAAAACTCCCAACCGTATTTCGCTTTCTGCCGCTCGATCATCTGCCTCACTTTTTCGCTGTTGTACCTGCGGCTGGCATTTTCCATTCCGTCCGTAGTGATTACGAACATGGTGTGTTCCGGTACATCCTCCGGTCTTGCATACTTATGAACATTTCCAATGTGATGAATCGCACCGCCGATGGCATCTAAGAGCGCTGTGCATCCGCGAACTGTATAATCCCGGTCGGTCATCGGTCGGATTTTCTTTACATCTACACGGTCGTGCAGGACTTCACTCACATTGTCAAACAGTACCGTTGAAATCAGTGCTTCGCCCTCTGTTTTTTTCTGCTGCTCAATCATAGAATTGAATCCGCCGATGGTATCCCGTTCCAGTCCGTTCATAGAACCGCTGCGGTCTAAGATAAAAACGATCTCTGTTAAATTCTTTCTCATATGCTTGTCCTCCTCCAAAAAGATCTCGCCCTTGCGGGCTCGCTGTCGCGGTATTCGCCAAGGTTTCGAGCAAGCTCGAACTTTGGCTCATTACACGCGCATATGGCTGCTCGGTTTTGTACCTTACAGTCATAGTATAGCGATTTTCTTTTGTGGAGTGGTCGCATGGAAAGCGACATTTCTTTGTTCTTATGCTCCGATCAGACTCTGGTCAAAGGCAAACAGTGCCTCGTTAATTTCATACACATTATAGTTTCCCCGTTCGACAAAATATTCTACAATGATGTCAAATTTACTTGAATGGGACAATGTGAATCCTGCCTTGCCGAGCATCTCCTGCATCTGGGCAAGCGGCAGCTCCAAAGCGAGGGCAAATGCCAGCACCGTAGGTTTGGATGGCTTATAGAATCTATCCGAACGGATTTTTGAGAAGAGCTTTCTGTCAATATTTGCTTTCTTGTAGCACTGTGCATCCGTCATACCGCTTTCCTCAATCTTTCGAAGCAGCATTTCTGAAAAGCTCTCATCCATCTGTCCCAGCGCCTCTTCCAGAGACTGACTGCTGCAGGATTTACAGATTGCTTCGGGCGGCAGCGGGACAGATGCAGCTTCAAAGCAGGATTCCTCTTGCCATGCTTCGGAACACCGACTCTGTTCTGCCCGCCTGTCGGTATGTTCTTCCACATACCGGTCATCTATGTACACTGCGATGTCATCAAACAGCTTTCCGCTAATCTGATATGTCTTTCGGTCAAAAATAACGATATAGACCATCATCTCGTTTTCCAGCAGAAATTCGCTGATGGTATCGACTGCAACCTTCAGAGCCTGGTCTTTTGGATAGCCGTAAACACCGGAGGAAATCAGCGGAAAGGCTACAGACTGACAGCCATTTTCTTTCGCCAGATTCAAAGATGTCCGATAACAGGATTCCAGAAGCTCCTGCTCCCGATGCCTGCCATCCCTCCAGCGCGGACCGACTGCATGGATCACATATTTGCAGGGCAGACGGTATCCCTTTGTAATTTTTGCACTGCCGGTTTCGCAGCCATGCAGCGTACGGCATTCTGCAAGCAGTTCCGGTCCGGCCGCACGATGAATGCAGCCGTCCACACCGCCGCCACCCAAAAGGGACGTGTTGGCCGCATTGACAATCGCATCAACACTCATTTTTGTAATATCGTTTCTGATAAGCTGCAACGGCATGAAGCATACCTCCCATTCGTCCAGCAGTTGAAAATCAACATTAGTAAATAGAATATCCCATAACATAAGCTTCTTTAAAAACACTTTGATTCTTGACTCCAGGAACTTTATCGAGATATTCCATGTCATTACTTGCAATCTTAACTCTTTTTAAGTTAAGATGCAATATTTGAGTTAAAAGTAGTTGAAAATCAACATTATTAAAAATCATTTTCGAAAAAAGTCCGATGTAGCATGAGCATTACACCCACACTGCACCGGACATTCCACATCATCAACTGCTCTGTCTATTTTCTTCTTCCTGCTCATGCAGCTGCTCTTTTTTCTACTCGTCCCCTTTCAGGATTTCTTTGCCACAATGTCAAGTGATGAATTAAAAAAAGACAAGCAACATCAAAGAAAAATTTCTTTCACAGCACTTGCCTTTTTCTATTATATTATCGTTATAAAAGCTCCTACTTGAATGCTTACAAACTGTTCTTCAAAATCTCCAATACCTCATCATGATTCAACACCTTATATCCACCTTCCATGATGATGGTTCCATTTGCAATACCATGCAACATTTCTTCTGTTGCCCCCAACTCATGGAGATTCATTGTAAGTCCCAGTTCTTTCATCCAAACTTCCATACAGGAAAGCCCTTCTCTGGCAACCTGTTCATCAGCTTTTCCAGCAGGATTGACCTCCCACACATTCACAGCAAAACGGCAAAACTTGCTAAGACCATAAGGCATAATATACCGATATTGAACTTATTATAAATGAATCTATATCACCTGAAATGTTTTCCATTTTCCGGACTTCTGCCTCCAGAAGAAAATGACCGCCCGAATGCTCCAGTCACAAACCATTGCAATAGCAATCCCGATCACGCCCATTTTCAAAACAATTCCCAAGAGCCATGATAAAAGCAGACGCACCGCTATCGTGGAGATAACCGAAACATACATGGTAAATTTCACATCACCCGCTGCCCGCAGCCCATTACTAAGCGCACCGGAAAAGGGATATGCTGCTGCATTAAACACGTTATGGATTAAAACCAGCCAGATTACAAGCCGTTTGGTCTCCGGCTGCAAAGCATAAAATTTCATAAAGAATGGAGTCAGAAGAAAAATCAAAAGATTCCATGCCGATGAAATCAGCAATGTGATTCTTGTCAATCTCTTAAAATAATGCTCCGCAGCATCTGCATCCCCATTTCCCATACACTGTCCAATGACCGTTATAAATACGGGACCCATAGCGACTCCCGCCAGCGCAGCCAATGACCAGATACTTTGTGCAACACCATTTGCAGCAATCTGATATGTTCCAAAAAGTGCAACGATACCGCTTAATGCTACTTTGACTAACTGGAATATACCGTTTTCCATCCCATTTGGAATAGCGATTTTTAGAATTTGTTTCATGAAATCCACATTCCACCGGAAAATCCACTTGCAGCGATAGAACACTTCATTTTTTCTCTGAAAACAAAGTACTGTAATCATCACGGCTGAAAATGTCCGAGCGATCAGTGAAGGGTATGCAACACCTGCAACACCTGCACGCAAAACAAGTACACCAATGAAATTTCCAATAACATTGATGATATTGGAAATTACCGACAAATACATGGTCACACTGGTTTTTCCAATACTGCGAAAAAGGGCAGCGCCAGCATTGTAAACCGCCAATGCCGGATAGGAATATGCAGAAATCCTAAGGTATGTAATACAAGAGTGCATCACAGAATCTTCCACTTTACCGAACATCAGACGAAGCATCCCTTCATTTCCAATTAGAACCATCACTACGATCAGTATGGAAAAAATCGCAGAAAATGAAAGAAGCTGACTGGCGGATTCTCCAGCGTCATCATTTTTCTTTCTACCAATATACTGGCTGATCACAACCGCCCCTCCAGATGCCAATGCTGTAAACAGATAAATAAAAATAGTATTGAACTGATTTACCAGTGAAACACCGGATACTGCCGCTTCTCCTGCGTAGCTGACCACCAGTGTGTCCGCCATCCCTACAAGCATTATCAGCAGCTGCTCTAAAAACAGGGGAATAATCATAGCCATCAACTTCTCGTTTGAAAACAGAGTTGTTTGCTGATTCACGCCTTTTCCTCCTCTTATTGTTATTTTTTTGTTTTACAGATCATATAATCGATTGCATCAAGTGACTGCTGCTTTTCATGTACCTCATCAAGCAATTTGTACCGATATTTTCGCAACATCCTTATCTGCATTTCTTGATCTTCGCATCCTGAAATTTTTGCGATTTCTTCTTTGCTTAATCCGGCGTTTATACGGGAATCATAATCCGGTTTCATGAAATGGCACTCCCTCCTCAATAAAAAATATAGGTGCAGAAATTAAAGCTGTTTGCTTTATCTCTACACCTATATTATAATTTTCTAATTGAATTATATCAAATACTTAGTTTTTATGGTTTGTCCATGCCTAAAAAGCATTGAATATGTTTGATGAATTTTGTGGTTGCTAAGCTAAACGGCTGACCACGTTTCCATGCTAATACACTTGTTGCTGTAAGTGGCGGATCAAGCGGTCTGAATGTAACCTTTGATTGATTCCAGAACGGTACAGCCCCTTCAATCACCAATGAATATGCCAAGCCTCCATTCACCATAATTGCGCTGTTCGTACTTAAATTGCTGGTAAAAACAATATCCAGTTTCTCATAGTAGTTGCCAAACCAACTTGCCAACTCACTCTGCACATTCATACGCCTAGGAAGAATCAAAGGCAGTACAGACAAATCTTTTGCGCTTACCGTTTCTTTCTTGGAGAGTGGATCATCCGATTTCATCAGAACCACCCATTTTTCCCTTATATTCAAGCGAATAAATTCATATTTTTCCATATCAACCGGCTCAAGAAGCAAACCAATATCCAGTAGTCCCTTCTCCATTTGTTCCTTTACCAAATCTGCTGTGGCTGTAAAAATGTCAAAAGTAACACGGGGATATTTCCGACGAAAGGACTCAATTATTTTAGGAAGAAGTTGTACAGCAGCAATTTCTCCACACCCAATGGAAATTTTACCTTCCACCTGTTCCTCTTGCTCCACTAATTCTTTTTCTGTCTTATCTACAAGCTGCAAAATTTCTTCCGCACGACGGCGAAGAAGTATTCCTTCATTTGTCAATTTGATTTTCCGTGTCCCTCTATCAAACAGCTTTACACCAATATCTTCCTCCATCTGTGCAAGCTGACGTGAAAGTGTCGGCTGCGTGATATGTAAAACTTCTGAGGCTTTTGTGATACTTTCTTCCCTTACTACAGTCAGAAAATATCGAAGAACTCTAATTTCCACGAAAAATACCTCCCAAATTCATCATGCTTAATAAGTATATTTTAACGTATCTATACTCGAAAGGCAATAAAAAACATCTGCTCATCGTATGCTTACCGGTAATATAATTTTATGTAAAACTTGATAAACACCTATCATTTAATCGTTCTGTCTACATTGTAGAGCGGGGAAAATCGAAAAACAATGGACGGAGTACAAGTCCTTCCAAGAGGGATAAGAAAACTTCTGAATGGGTAAACAGTGCTAAAAAAGGTTCTGACATTGAAGCACAGCTCCATGTCAGAACCCATTTATTTCACAAATTATTTTTTGGGGTTGCGTCGTCCGCTGTTTTCCGAGCCACGCACTTCCTCATGGTAAAAGTAATCCACAATGACCGGGTGCCCAGGCTCTGCCCGGCCGTAGGGCAGCTCGTTGTCCACGAAGGGACAGCTGTTTTCTTTCGCCAGCCGTTCCGCTTGATCCTCCAAACCACGGAAGTAGCTTCTGTCTCTCTTGTTGTAGATAGCGTCGTACAGCGGAACCAAGTCAGGATGTTTTTTTACGTATATAGTCAAGGATGTCTTTTTTGAATCCGCCTCGCAGGTTTAGATTTTCTAACCATATCAGGTCGCATTGATTTCTGACCTGATGGAAGATAGCCTCAAAATCCGTGATACCCGGAAAGACAGGGGCAATAAAGCAGACGGTGCGAATGCCCGCATCATAGATCTGCTTCATGGCATCCAGCCGTCGCTTGATGCTGACGGCATTGTCCATATCATTTTTAAAGCCTTCGTCCAATGTATTGATCGACCAAGAGACCGTGACCTTTCCCAATTTTTTCAGAAGGTCGATGTCACGGATTACCAAGTCTGACTTGGTACAGATGAGAATTTCTGCCTCACTGCCCCGGAGCTGTTCAAGAAGCTTTCGGGTGTTCTGAAACTGAGCCTCCTGGGGCAGATATCCATCGGTCACTGAACCGATGACTACGCGCTGCCCTTTGTATTTTTGCGGATTTTTGATTGCTGGCCAATGTTTCACATCCAGGAATGTCCCCCACGGTTCGGTGTGCCCGGTAAATCGCTTCATAAACGAGGCGTAGCAGTATTTGCAGCCATGGGTACAGCCCACATAAGGATTGACGGAATAGCCTCCCACCGGCAGGGCGGATTTTGTCATAATATTTTTGGTTTCTACATCCTGAATCAGAATGCTGCTCTCTTTTACTTCTGTCATGTCTTCTGTTCCTCCAATACCCGGTAAAAAGCCAGGGGAAATTCTTGTACCATCTGTGCCTCGCCCATGATAGGAAGCAGATCTTCCTTCATAAATACAGGGATGCCAAGCGAATGGGCCTGATGTGTCATGTTCCACACCCATTCCGGTTTCGATACGGCTTTGCCCTTCCTATGTCCGGTCTCAGTCCCAATGACGATCCACTCAATTTAATACAAACAGCCACCGCTGATGCCTCCTTACCGTTTTAGATTTAGCCTTCTGCCGCAGGTGCAACTTTCCCGAAGCCGTTCCAGGCATACAGGCCCTTCTTGTCCTCATCGCCCAGGAACTTGTCCACCTGACAGATGTGCAGGATATGGTCGCCCACCTCCACCGACTGCTGCAAGATAGCCACCATCGCCAGCCGGGTGTCCGCCGGAATCTGGATATCGCTACCCTCCACAGCCATCATCTCGATGTTGTTGGCGGCCACCTTGTCGGTCTCGGCACCGGTAGATGCTCCGCAGGCCATTACTGCGCCTGCCAGACTCTCACCGGGAACAGTGACAATGACTTTGCCGGTCTCACGCACACGCTTGCCGGTGTGGGACTGTTTGCCAGTGGCGAAGCCACCATAGGCGGATTGAAGGAGAGGTAAGACACAAAGCAAATGGGAGCCAGGTTCGTAGAACCATCCTCCTTTTTAGAGCAGATCAGTGTCAGCGGATTGGGGGAGGTCAGAACAGTAGCCTCCATAATGTTCAGTTCTTTCATAAAATTCAGACCTTTCTAAGAGATTTCAGTCGTTGACTGTATGGCCAACCAGTGATATATTTATTATATCTGATAGTAATTTTTGTTCAAGTACGCAAATTATTTATACCTGGTATCAAAAAATATACTGCAAAAGACGAGGAACGATCCAATTATGACTTATGAAGAATTCAAAGAAAAGGTTGGCAGTGTCATTCTAACCGGCGAGGGAAACTGCCCGGTCACGCCGGTGGTTCAAATGCTGCAGGGCAAATGGAAACTCCAAATTCTCTATGAACTGTGCATCAAGTGTCCTATGCGGTTTGGGGAACTGAAAAAAGTTCTCAAACCCATTACCAACACAGCTCTGACCAACGCGCTGAAAGAGCTGGAAGCGGACGAATTGGTTCAGCGTATCCAATATAATGAAATGCCTCTGCGAGTGGAGTACTCCCTCACCGAAAAAGGGCGGGACCTGCTGCCGGTCTTTTACACCATTTCCCAATGGGGAATGAAATATATACCATGATTCTAACTATATTAATATCTGCCTGATAATAGCCGGGAGGCATTGACAATTTGAGTCAACTTCCCGGCTTTTTATGCATTCTCTACTGCTGCAAAGGATTCAGGAAGCAACCTGGTTCATGAGAGTTTATGCATTTGTATAGTCATTTTGAACCTGCTCCGAAATCGTCATACCTCACACGCCTCCCAGAGAGCAGGCAGCAGCTCATCCAGCCGCCCGTCCAGTCCGAGGACTTCTCTTTGATATTGTCCGCAATGTAGATCTCCCCCAGATTGATGGTCACATAAGTGGCGTTTGGCTCGCCGGCCACCAGGCGCATCATCGGGGCCTTGATCAGCTGATTGCGCCAGCCAATGCCCAGCTCCAGAACCACCAGTTTCTTTCCGTGGTAGGTTTTCAGAAAGTTTTGGAACCGTGCCTGGGCAGCGGCATCCGGGATCATTCTCTGACCCGCGCCCATGTGGATGTCCATGGGACCTCCGCACTTGGGACAACGCGGCACCAACTCTGTAGGCACATGGCCGCCCTGTTCGGCAGCCGATAATTTTTCGGCCACCTCTAAACTTGAATAGAGGGTATCGTGGCAGGGGCGGGCACACTGCATAGTAATCCAGTTGCCCTCAATCTCATAGATTTTCGTCGGATCGAAGCCACACAGTTCAAAGTGACCTTCTCCGTTTGATGTGACGACAAAGTAATCTTTTTCTCCTACAATGGCCTTCAAATCGTTCATCACCGGCGTAGGCTGGTACTGCCCACAGTAACGATGGATGAGCCGGGCCCAGAAGGCCCATTTTTCCTCCTCGCTGGGCCATCCGGCCATCATGCCCTGCAAAATACAACGTAAGCCGTATTTTTGTTTGAAATCCCCAAACAGTCTTTCAAAAGTCGCATTGTCCGCAAACAAATGCAGTCCTTCGGTGATGGACAGGCCGTTACTGGCTCCGATCAGGATAGCGTCCGCTTCTCTGAATTTTTTCGCAATAGGGTTCCAATCAATCATATTCGTTCGCTCCTTTCTATTTTATGGTTGCTGCGATGGATCGCTCCTGCCGGAGGGCAGCCAGAGTTTCCGCCAAATCTCCTTGCAGATACAGGCTGCGTCCCCGCAGATGCTCTGGCCTATGAGCTGCCTCTCGATTAAGACATGCATAAAAGACGTTTTCGTTTTTGGCAGTAAGTTCCCAGAAGGGCAATTTGATGATACTGGGTGTCATCTCACCCACGCCAAGTTCCAACAGCAGGACTTTTTTGTCGGACTGATCCATTATCCAGTGTCGCAGGAATCTATGGTAGCGATGCAGACTATCCTGCCAGAAGGTTCCCTCCAGAAAGGTATCATCTCGTACCCAGGGCACCAGCACCCGCCCGCAATCCGGGCAACGAGGAACAGCCTCCTCCGGCAGGCGAACACCTGCCAGGCAACCAGTCAGTTCCTTCACCAGTTCGCGGTTTTCCCCAATATCATCCCGGCAGGGCTGACTGCATTGGCAGTAGCTAAAGTCTCCCTGAAAGGCGCAAATTTGTTTCTGGGGAAATACTCGAAAAAACTGCTGATCCACATTGGTGGTCAGAACAAAAGCAGGTTTGTCCGCAACAAGCGCCTGCAGGTCCAGATAGGGCTGCCCAGTAGGGGCTTCCCACATGAAGCGGATATATTGACTGTAATACCCCCACTGTTCCCCATAGCTGGAAAAGCAATGGTAGAATCCAGCCAGCGGAGAGGTAAAGCCATACTGTTCGCGAAAGGGAGCCAATGCCTCCGAAAGTGCCGGGGACCAATGGTAGTGGTCGTATCCAGCCGCGCTTGACAGGCCGGAGCCGCCTCCGATCACAACAGCATCTGCTTGATCAATACGCTCGGCAAGTTCCTGAAGCGTCGCTTGGTTTGCAACCCTCATCGATCGTTATCTCCGCTGTCCATGGTATCCCGTGCATCCCGCAGCACTTGAGCAATGTCGGCCACAATGGTCATGCCCTTGTCCTCCAACTGCTTGGGCAGGAAGTCATACTTGTTGTTGACAGCAATATATCGAGCATGGGGAAAGCTGAGGGTCATGTTCCAGAAAGGTTCTTGGATAAACATGGGAGTCATTCGGCCCACGCCCAGCTCCAGGAACAAAATTTTGCTGTCTTTGTGTTCCAGCACATAGCGAGAAATTTTTTCGTACTGTTCTTCGTATTTCTTTCCTTGCAGAAAATTCCCATATCCTCGCACCCAAGGGAATGCCTCGCCGCCGCAGTGGGGGCATCGGGGAATGAGATCCGTGGGAATCTTCGTGTCACTCCCCATAGCGGCTACCATATCAGCCACCGGCTTTACCGCATCCCAAGTGTCATCGGTACAACAGGCGGCACACTGGAAGAAGCGGTGATCCCCCTGAATCTCTGCCACCTTCTCCTCCGGGTAGAGTTTGACAAACTGGGTATCCTGGTTCGTGGTGAGGATGAAGAAGTCCTTGCCTTTCAGCAAAGCGTCTAAATCCAAATAGGAATGACGCACAGGTGCGGTCTGGGTGGTGTGAAGGAATGTGGCGAGATACCCCCAATACTCTTCCCTTGTCTTCCAGGGGTGCATCATCCCTGCAAAAGCACCTTTGAAGTGGTACTTCTCGGCAAAAGGGCGGAAGTATTTGCGGTAAGAGTCGTTGTCCTCGTAGTAAAAATCTCCACCACCGGCAGCGGACAGGCCGGAGGCCCCGCCCACTACCACACAGTCAGCTTCCTTTACCTCCTGTACCAAACGATGGATCTGTTCGCTATACGGCAGCGGCTTTTTGTCAGTCAGCTGATAAGGCGTACCGCCGGAAGCATAGATATGATAGTGCCTGGAATAATTCATCTGGGTCTGCATGACCAGATCATCATAGAAGTTCATTGTCACCATTCCTTTCAAGTGGGTGTTATTTTTATTCTTACTTCAAATTATTTTAGCATCCTCTTGCGTCACTGTCAATATGTTGTTATAATAAAAATAACATCAAAGCAAAAAAGGAGATCAGGCTATGAAATATTCTACCCGTCTTAGCGATGCTGTTCATATTCTGGCTTTTATCGCTCTGTACCCAAACTGCGACCTGACCAGTAACAAGCTGGCAGAGAGCATTCAGACGAATCCTGCCTATGTGCGCCAGCTCATGTCCGCCCTGCGGAAGGGAGGACTGCTGGTCAGCGTGAAGGGACATCCCCGACCTGCTCTGGCTCGTGAGCCGGAGAAAATCACTCTACTGGATGCCTATCGGGCAGTAGAGGGCAACAAGCCCCTGCTCCATCAGGACATCCACACCAATCCTGCCTGTGGCGTGGGTGTAAATATTCAACTGGTGCTGCGGGATTTTTACTTGGACATTCAAAAAACAGCGGAACAAAGAATGCAAGGAATCACGTTGAAAGATGTGCTGGAACAATATCACATGACTCCCATTGGTTACCCCTGTCCTTTTGCCAAACGTATGCGGGAGCTGGTGCAGAAAGAGATAGGTGATGGTGTCCGTATCTTGGATTACACCCATGACGCTGGTCCTGAACCAGAAATATTTCAGAAGTAAAGTTTCTTTTTCCTTCAGCCTGTGGTAAGATAGACTTTAAGGAGGAGTGCTAAATGATTCAGAACCCCTTACCACACGACCACGGACAAACTATCGAGCAGGAACTGGAACATATGCCCAGCGTAGAAAACTTTCAAACCGTAGCTGATATTTTCAAGCAGCTGGGGGATGGCAGCCGTATTCGCATTTTTTGGTTGCTTTGCCACTGTGAGGAATGTGTTATCAATCTTTCAGCCATGGTAAATATGAGCAGTCCTGCAGTTTCTCACCATCTCAAGCAGTTGAAATCAGCAGGTCTGATCGTTAGCCGCCGGGACGGAAAAGAGGTCTATTATAAAGCGGCCGATACCGAGCAGGCCCGAAATTTCCATCACATGATTGAGTGGCTTGTAAAAATCGCCTGTCCGTCGCAAGTAGAAAAACAAAAAGGAACGCCATGAAAAAAGAAGAATCCAAAGTTATCGCTCAAAAATTTCAAAAGATTCCAAACGGCACCCTCGCCTTGAAGCATTGCCGGGCTGGCGGAACGGGTACCACACTCTTTGGAGAACAGTTTCGAGCGGTTACCGCTGGAAAAGGGGTTATGGAGGCATATGAAACTTTTCCTGGAATAGAGGTATCCTTCAATGTTTTTCTTGCTTCAGAGATCAAGTTTCAGCATGATGCTTCGGATTCTGTTTTAGAAATTTACTATTGTCGCAGTGGTCGCGTGGGTTGGAATATGCAAGACGGTACTGCCGTCTATTTAGGTACAGGTGATGTGACAGCACACAGTATGGCCTGCTGCGCGGATTCCGCCATGATGTTTCCCCTAGGATATTCAGAGGGAATTTCCATTTCCGTGGATCTGAAACAGCTCTCTTCCATTTGCCCGGAAGTTTTAAAGAATGCCGGTGTGGAGGCAGACCAGTTACGGGATCGATTTTGCTCCGGAAAACCATCCGCAATCCCGTCCTGTTCCGATTTAGAGCACATTTTTGCCCCACTCTTTTCTGCTCCTGTATCCGTTCGAATTTCCCTCTTGAAATTGAAGGTGCTGGAAATTTTGATTTATTTGAGCAACATGAAATCGGAGCATAAAGAATTGACTCAATACTTCTCCCAGCAAACCGAATTGATAAAAGAAATTCATCAACAGTTGACAGAGCACTTGGATCAACGATTTACGATCGCAGAACTTTCCAAACAGTATTTGATAAATACCTCCACTCTAAAGGAGATATTCAAGGCAGTCTACGGCCAGCCTATCGCCACCTATATGAAGGAATTTCGAGTGCGTCAGGCTATGAAATTATTACGGGAAACAAATGACACTATCGCGGATATTGCTTCCCAGGTAGGCTACCAAACCCAGGGAAAGTTTTCAAGCGCTTTTCAGTCTATAGTCAAAATGTCACCCAGAGAATACAGAAAAATCCAGGGTATAGCTCCATCGGATTCCTTTAGCAAAACACTGTAATGAAAAATTCTGGTAGACTACTGCCAACAAAGCCAAGTTCTTCACTTTTGATGTATAGTCGATCAGCGTTGTCATCCTAATCTGTGCTGACTGCATCAGCAGCCGTTTTCCACATACTGAACATAGGAGATCAAACCGTCTGTTCTTACAGCATCCAGTGTTTTTACGCTGATTCCCAGTATACTGGCTGCTTCCTTCCTTGTAATCAGTTTATCCATCGCCTTCTTCGTCATAGTTCATAGCGAAAGCTCCCTTCCTGTGATAGCTACATACTACCACAAAAGTAATTATCTTTCACTGACAACTATCCTAACACACAGGGATAACTTGAATAGAGTAAAATGCTCGCATCTATCATTTCAAGCAAGAGAAAATGAAGTGAAATGCTTGCATTCTCTAATGATTATTATGAATTGATTTTTAGGGCAACACAATCCGTCGAATTATTTTGCGCTTACTTTCAAAAAATCTTGAAACGCATATTTTTAAAAATGCAGATGTAGACTGTCAAGGAGCTGGAAGCGGATAAACTGATCGTCCGCACCGAGTATCCGCAGATTCCGCCGAAGGTGGAATATACGCTTTCGGAACGAGGAAAAACGCTGATGACTGTGCTGGATCAGCTCTGTGTCTGGGGCGAGGAGAATCGACTGACAGAGTGACAACTTCCAATGGAGCAGTGAAGCACACTGCCGCCTGTGAGAAATCCTACATCTCTGGGGTGATAAGAAAAAGTACAGAGAAACCATATTTTCAGAAAGCACTGCCGGGTGCTGTATCAGCATGATACTTGGCAGGCTTTATCCATATCAGTGTATGGAGATTGGAGACAACAGCAAATGAAAGAAAACTGTCTATGGTATTGGTAAAAAAAGAGACAGGGCAAATGTCGAAAGGATAGTCCAGAATTAAAGGATGCACTCCTCAGGAGGATGCTTCCACCAAACAATGAATCTATTACCAAGATATCCAGAGAAGAAGGAATCTCTGAACAGACACTTCGTAACTGGCGGGATAAAGCCCGAAAGGAAGGCTATGCTGCTCCTGGTACGGATGCTGTTCCTGATGACTGGAGTACACAGGATAAATTTTTAGTTGTTGTTGAAACAGCAGGTATGAATGAAACGGAACTTGCCGAGTATGCCCGTAAAAAAGGTCTTTATATCGAGCAGATCAAAGCCTGGAAAGATGCCTGCATGAATGCCAATGGTGGCATCGCTAAAGAAGCTTCCCGGCTTAACCGCGAACTTAAGGATTCTGAGAAAGAACGCAGAAAACTTGAAAAAGAATTACAGCGCAAGGGCTACGTCTGCTTCCATCAATCGGGGCTTGACCGTATCGCCCAGACCGTCCTCGGCGGTCTGATAGATGATATTGAAAGGTTCAAGTGTCTCCATACCGGGCAAAGGCTTTCGATTGGTGCAAGCCGCCGCAAGGCGCATGGCAAAGTAGGTCTTGCCCTCGCCGGGATTACCCTGGATAATTGTCAGCTTTCGGGAAAGGACTTGCCGTAAAACTCTATGACAAAATCAATGGGATAGCCGCCCTTGCTCTGGCTGTGGCGAAACCACTTGTTTCCCCGGACGGTCAGACTGTCATGTTCTTTCCAGCGGTATTCTCGTCCGCTTTTTATCAGTGTCTCTCCCTGTGTGCGGAGAAAATCTTCCAGACTGACGGCATTTGCCCGGTCAATCTGCGCTTGGGTATAATTCATCGGGATAGTTCCTCCTTTTTCTGTCGTGTTTGGGGTCGATTTTGGAGCTTTTGTTCCTCTGTACGCTCGTTAAATCGGGCGGCAGTATCTACACATGACTTGACCTTCCAAAGACGGTGTAAATCGTCTCTGACGGTCTTAAACTCGCCATAGGTGGT